>NZ_JBFRGM010000002.1:0-519276 GCF_052115345.1 Mesorhizobium sp. 2RAF21
GTCTTCCTCATATTGTCGTGCGGGACGAGATCGTAGGAACCCTGCTCGAACAGTTTCAGCACCGCCTCGTCCGACATCGGCTTGGCAGCCGGTGCACCGCCAACGGCAGGTGCTGCGGCCGGAGCAGGCGCGACCTTGGCCACGCCACCGCCGGCAATCGCCGCCTCGACATCCGCCTTCACCACACGACCATGCGGACCGGAACCGGTGACGGCGGACAGGTCAAGCCCCGCCTCCCGCGCCAAGCGGCGCGCCAATGGCGTGGCGCGGACCGCGCCGGCCGGCGCAGGCGTTTCCTGCACGGCGAGCGCGGTCTGCGCGGCCTTGTCCTGGGAGGAGGACATCGGTGTTTCGGCCTTGCCGTTGGCGACAGGCTGCGGCTCGGCCGCAACGGCCGCAGGCGCGGCGGCGGCAACAGCGCCGGCGTCCTCGCCCTCGGCATAAATCCAGGCCACCGGCGCGCCGACCGGAATGTCGACGCCTTCCTTGCCGGTGATGTTGCGCAGCGTGCCGGAAGCCGGCGCGTCGATCTCCATCGCCGCCTTGTCGGTCTCGATCTCGAACAGGACGTCGCCCTGTTTGACGGTGGCGCCTTCCGCGACGAACCAGCGCGAGATCTGCCCGGTCGCCATGTCCATGTCGACCTTGGGAAGGATGACTTCGACCGGCATCGTCAGCGCTTTCCCTTGGCGAGATCGCGCGCCGCCGCGATGATGTCCGGCACCTGCGGCACCGTCGCCTTTTCCAGCTCGGGATTGTAGGGGATCGGCACTTCGGCGCCGCCAAGGCGCACGATCGGTGCATCCAGATAATCGAACGCGTCGCTTTCGGCGACGGCGGCACTGATTTCAGCGCCGATGCCCAGCGTCTTCACCGCCTCGTAGACGCACAGAAGCCGCGAGGTCTTCTTGACGCTGTCGATGATGGTCTGCTTGTCCATCGGCCGCACGGTGCGCAGGTCGATGACCTCGATGTCGATGCCTTCGGCTTCCAGCGCGGCTGCCGCCTCCAGCGCCTTGTGCACCATGATCGAGGTGGCGACGATGGTGAGGTCGCGGCCCTTGCGGCGCACGTCGGCCTTGCCGATCGGCACGGTATAGTGGCCTTCCGGAACCGGGCCCTTCATCTTGTAGAGCAGCTTGTGCTCGAAGATCATGACCGGGTCTGGATCGGCGACAGCGGCAAGCAGCATGCCCTTGACGTCATGCGGCGTCGCCGGCTGGATCACCTTCAGGCCGGGCACGTGGCCGAGCCAGGCTTCCAGGCTCTGGCTGTGCTGCGCGGCGGCACCCGTGCCGGAACCGGCCGGGAAACGCATCACCACCGGAACCGAAACCTCGCCGCCCAGCATGAAGCGCATCTTGGCGGCCTGGTTGACGATCTGCTCCATGGCGAGCGTGGCGAAATCGGAAAACTGGAACTCGAAAATGGGACGCAGGCCGGTCAACGCCGCACCCACGGCGACGCCGGCGCCGCCCAGTTCGGAAATCGGCGTGTCCATGACACGGTCGGTACCGAAACGCTCGACCAGATCGCCGGTGACCTGGAAGGCGCCGCCATAGACGCCGATATCCTCGCCCATCAGGAAGACGCGCTCATCCTGCTCCATGGCGATCGCCATGGCTTCCTGGATGGCCTGGGCATAGCTCAGTTCACGCACTGCGACGTCCATCACGCAACCTCCGTATAGACGTAATTCTCAAGGTCGCGGATTTCGGGGCTCGGGCTCGCCTTGGCGAATTCGATGCCGTCGGCGATCTCTTTTTTCACTGCTTCGCGCACCGCTTCGATGCCGGCGTCGTCGATGATGCCGAATTCCTTCAGCTCGGCCTCGAACAGCGCGATCGGGTCGCGGTTGGCCATCCAGTCCTCGATCTCTTCCTTGGTGCGGTAGCGGTTGCGGTCGCTCTTGGAGTGGCCGCGGTAGCGATAGGTCTTGGACTCGATCAGCGTCGGGCCTTCGCCGGCGCGAGCGCGCTCGACGGCCTCATGCGCAGCCTGCGCCACCTCGGAGAAGTTGTTGCCGTCGACGATGACGCCCGGCATCGCATAGGCGCTGGCGCGGTCGGCGATGTTCTTGACCGCCGTCGAACGCTCGGTCGAGGTCGACATGCCGTAGCCGTTGTTTTCGCACACGAAGATGACCGGCAGTTTCCAGACGGCGGCCATGTTGAGCGCCTCGTGGAAGGCGCCTTCATTGTTGGCGCCGTCGCCGAAGAACGAAATCGCGACCTTGCCGGTCTTGAGCTTCTTGGCTGCAAGGGCGGCACCGACCGCGATCGGGATACCGCCGGCGACGATGCCGTTGGCGCCGAGATTGCCCTTGGTGACGTCGGCGATGTGCATGGAGCCGCCACGGCCCTTGCAGTAGCCGGTGGTCTTGCCGAAGAACTCGGCGAACATGCGCTTCACATCGGCGCCCTTGGCGATGCAATGGCCGTGGCCGCGATGGGTGGAGGTGATCTGGTCCTGATCGGTGAGCGGCATGCAGATGCCCATGGCGCTTGCTTCCTGGCCGATGGACAGGTGCATGGTGCCGTGGATCAGACCGCGCATGTAGGCGTCTTCGGCACCTTCCTCGAAGCGGCGGATGAGATACATCTTGTGCAGCACTTCGCGCAGCTGCTCAGCCGTATACTGGCGGAAGGCGAAAGGCAGGTTGGGTTGCGCCGCGTCGCTGTTGGCGGCTTTCCTGGCGGTGGCCATGATGATGCTTCCTCGATTGCCTTAGTTGCCGTAGACGAGCTTGTCCTGCCGGGCGCGCAGCTCGGCGATCTTGGAGCCAGGCGCCGGAGCGGCGTTGACATAGGTAATGAGCTCGCCCTTCTTGATGGGCGCCGTCACCGAACCGCCCTGCAGCAGGCCGCAGGGGATGGCCTTGGCGGCGCGCGCCTCGGGGGCCGCCATGATCCAGGCGCGGTAGCAATATTCGCCGATGGCATCGAGCTTGTCGCCCGGCTGCATGTCCTTCTTGGCGACGGCGCAGACTTCTGCGACAGGCTTGGCCAGCGGCACCATGTCGGCCTTGCCGTAGAGCACGACGCGGGCGCAAGTAAGCGGCACTTCCAGCGAGGTCAAATGATAAGGCCGGTGGAAGGTGAAATACGGGCCCTTGCCCATCTTCAGGTCTTCCATGCGCTCGGAAACGCGCGGATGCGACATGTCGGCGACGACGAAGACGCCGGGCGCAACGCCCTTGCCGATCGAATAATCGACGACGCCGACCCTGGAGAGCACGCCGCCGTCCTTTTGCGGCACCAGCACCTTGTTCAGTTCGCCCAATGTGGCGGCCGGGCCATGCATGCCGGCCTTGTCGGGCACCAGACCGGTGGCGTTGGCGATCGCCGCCATCTCGACCATGGTCTTGGAGCCGTCGACGAACTCGACCAGCATGCGCACGTTCATGTGGCGGCGCGCGGCCTCTTCCTCATAGGCGGGAGGGGTGGCGTCGATGTTGAGCGGGTTGTTCTTGCCCTTGCCGGCGGCAACGATGGGATGGCCCATGGCCGAGACGAATTCGATCAGCTCCATGCAGGAGGACGGCTCGTCGCCCGCGCCGAGCGAATAGGTGACGCCGAGGCGGTCGGCTTCGCTCTTGAGATAGGCGCCGATGGTGACGTCGGCCTCGACATTCATCATGACGAGATGCTTGCCATGCTCCATGGCGCGCAGGCCGATCTCGGCGCCGACGGCCGGCACGCCGGTGGCGTCGATGACCACGTCGATCAGGTCGTTGTTGATGATCAGGTCGGCATCGTTGGTGACGGCGACCTTGCCGGCTTCCATGGCGGCCGTCATGGCCGAGGCGTTCGATGCTTCCCTGGAATGGCCGCCTTCCTGGAAGGCGATGTCGACGGCCTTGTGGGCATTGGGGATGTTCAGTTCCGAGATCGCGCCGATCTCGATGCCGGACATATGCGCCACGCGGGTGACGATATCGGTACCCATCTCGCCCGAGCCGATGAGGCCGATGCGGATCGGCTTTCCGGACTTGCCGCGTTCCTCAAGATCGCGGGCCAGGCCCGTCAACGCAATATTGGAAGCCATACCGGTCACTCCTCCCACATCAGGCTATTCGAATGCCTGACGGGTATTGAACATATGTATTTCTGTCAAGACTAATGTCCACAGACTTCGGTGTTGAGGGAGGGTTTGTGGAGGGACGGGGATGTGCATTTCCTTCTCCCCTTGTGGGAGAAGGTGGCCGAGCCGGCGGCGCAGCCGCCGCAGGCGAGGTCGGATGAGGGGTGTTGGAAGAAATGAGGCCGCGCGGGAACAAGTGCCGGCTTCACCACGGTCCCAAATCTGTCAGGGTAGCGCTCCGTCCAACACCCCTCATCCGTCTCGGCGCTGCGCGCCGAGCCACCTTCTCCCACAGGGGGAGAAGGGAAGTCAGGCGCTAGCCCGCAACCAATCCGCCAGGGACGGCCGGCGCGCGCCGCCCCTGCCCTCGAAGGCAGGCGAGGCGAGCATGGAGTTCAGCACTGCTTCCTGGGTCGCCTCGGCGGCGGCCTGGAACAGAGCATCGATACGCGTTTCACTCAAAGCCTGAAGAGGCACGACACCGCGCTTCTCGTCGTGATCGACGGGATCCGCGGTCGAGAAGGCAATGGCGATGTCGCCGCTGCCATGGCCCCAGAAAGCACCCAGCCTGGCGATGCCGGCACCGGCGCGGCGGGCGACGCGTTTCAACTGGCGGTGTTCGAGCGGAATGTCGGTCGCCAGCACAATGACCACCGAACCGCTCTCGGCCTCAGTCGGTCGGCGCGGATCGGGGCGGCGGCCATCGGGCAGGACGAGATCGCCGGCGCGGCCGAAATTGGAAAGCACGAGGCTACCCAGATGATAATCGCGGCTGTCGAGCCTGATGCGACGCGACGCCGTGCCGATGCCGCCCTTGAAGCCGAAGCAGGTCATCCCGGTGCCGGCGCCGACGCTGCCCTGCTCGACCGGGCCTTCGCTGGCGGCCTCGATGGCGGCCAGTGCATGCGCCTCGCTCACGACAAGCGCCTGGATGTCGTTGAGCGGGCCGTCATTGCATTCGGCGACGAGCGGATTGACGGTGCCCGTGCGGCGGCCGATGTCCGGGTTCTGGCGAATGGCTTCGCGGATCAGCGCGGTGGCGCAGGTGCCGACCGACAGCGTGTTGGTCAACAGCAATGGCGTCTCGATGGTGCCGAGTTCATCGAGTTGCACGAGGCCGACCGTCTTGCCGAAACCGTTGATGACTTCGGAGGCGGCCCTCGCCTTCCTGCGGAAAAGATTGCCACCATGCGGCAGGATGGCGGTGACGCCGGTGTTGATGTCGCCGTCGCGCAGCGTGACATGGCCGACGCGCACGCCCGGAACGTCGGTGACGGCATTCAACGTGCCGGAAGGCAGCGTGCCGCAGGTCAAACCGAAGTCCTTGATGCCGACGCTCATTGCCTCTCCTCGAACCGCCTTCCGGCGCTGCCGATCAACCATAGCCTTTGGACCAGCGGCTCGGTCTCTCGGTTCGTCATTCCCGACCTCGTGAGGGAGCGTAGCGACCGGAGAGTGTCGGGAATCCATGCCGGAACGTTCATAACGTGGAGCCGATCCGGATTCAAAGCGGGTAGCGGTCAGAAAAGCAGCACGAAATGTTCTGTGCTCAAGATCATACGCGCAATTTTGGACCGGCATGCCACTATCGGCGGTCCGGCATGGATTCCCGACACTCTCCGGTCGCTGCGCTCCCTCACGAGGTCGGGAATGACGAATTAAGATGGTGCGGTTTTTCAACCCAAACGTCCATTGATGTGAAATATATTTCAGTATATGAATTTTATTGACAGTATCATCGTGCGCTGCAATGATCCAGCTGCCGGCTTCGGGAGGAAGTCCGGCTGCAAATCAATCCATGAAGCGGCGTGCCAAGCGCCGCGACGGTTATTGAAGAATGGCTTCGGCCAAGGGAGGAAACTTGCGCAAATTCTTAAGCACGCTCGCCATGGCGGCGGCGGCATCGACCTTTATGAGCCCGGCCCCGGCACTCGCCGAAACCGCCAATCCGTTCAAATGCCAGCCCGGCGAAAAATACGTGATGAACGTCATGGTCTCGGGCGTCGAATACTGGTTCCCGGTCTATGAGATGTTCAAGCAGGCCGGCCAGCAGCTCGGCTGCGAGACCGCCTATACCGGCACGCCGGAATATGACGTGAACAAGCAGATCGCCAGCTTCGACCAGGCGCTGGCCCAGAAGCCGGCCGGCATCCTGGTGCACCCGATGAACTCCGATCCGTTCATCGAGCCGATCAACCGCGCCGTCGACCAGGGCACCGCCGTGGTGACCTTCGCGGCCGACTCGCCCAATTCCAAACGCGTCTCCTTCATCACCTCGGACAATCTCGCGGAAGGCACCTACGCCGCCGACGCCGTTGCCGGCGCGATGGGCGGCAAGGGCGAATACGCCGTTCTCGAAAACCCCGGCCAGGACAATCACGACAAGCGTGTCTCGGCCTTCGTCAAGCGCATGGAAACCAAGTGGCCGGATATGAAGCTAGTCGGCCGCGCCGCGTCCAACCAGGACCCGACCAAGGCTTATCAGGCGGTGCTGAGCCTTGCCCAGGCGCATCCCGACCTCGGCGCCGTGTTCATGCCGGAAGCCAACTCGGCGATCGGCGCCGCGCAGGCGGCCAAGGAAGGCGGCGGCAAGATCAAGGTGATGCTGGCCGACGTCAACGCCAAGATCCTCGACATGATCAAGGCCGGCGAGATCTATGGTTCGGTCAACCCCAACCAGGGCATGCAGGGCTATATGGGCTTCATGCTTCTGTGGCTGGCCAAGCATCCCGAGCTGATCGACCCGATGAACGACGCCAAGCGCGCCGGTTCCAATGCGATGAAGGTGCCGTTCGTCGACAACGGCTTCTCGATCGTGACCAAGGACAACGCCGACGATTTCTATTGGGACAAGTATCTCAAGCGGCGTGGCACCAAGGGCATCGAAGAGTAAGCTTCGGCCCACAATCGCTCTCGCTGGAAGGGGCTTTCCCTTCCAGCACTTTTTCAGAACCTTTCGCAGGAGCATGGCGTGACCGACGCGCCCGTCCTTCAGATCCGCAACCTTTCCAAGGCGTTCGGGCCGGTCCAGGCGCTGAGCGGCGTCGCCTTCGAACTGCGCCGCGGCGAGGTGCACGCGCTGTGCGGCGAGAACGGCGCCGGCAAATCGACGCTGATGAACATGATCGGCGGCGTGCTGCAGGCCGACGAAGGCGAAATCCTGATCGACGGCAAGCCCGTGACCATCGCCTCGCCGGCGGCGGCACAGAAGCTCGGCATCGCACTGGTGCATCAGGAAATCGCGCTCTGCCAGGACGCGACGGTTGCCGAAAACATCTGCATGGCTGCGATCAATACCCGGCGCGCGCCGCTGATGAATTACGCGGAAGTCTATGCGCAGGCCGAGAAGGCGATGAACCAGCTTGCGCCCATTCCGGTGCGCAGCAAAGTCGCCGACCTTTCCATTTCCAGCCAGCAGCTGGTCGAGATCGCCAAGGCGCTGACGCTCGACTGCAAGGTGCTGATCCTCGACGAGCCGACCGCGGCGCTGACCGAGACGGAAGCGCAGCGCCTGTTCTCCATCGTGCGCGGCCTGAAAGCGCGCGGCATCTCGGTCATCTATATCAGCCATCGCATGGCCGAAATCTTTTCGCTGTGCGACCGCGTCACCGTCTTTCGCGACGGGCGCTATGTCGCGACCGAGGCCATCGCGGCGACCTCGCCCGACGATGTCGTGCGCAAGATGGTCGGCCGCGAGATCACCCAGCTTTATCCCGACAAGCTCCCCGCCGACGCGGTACCGGGACGGTCCCTGCTCTCTGTTAGCGGCCTGTCGGACGGCAGCCGTTTCGTCGATGTCGATCTCGACCTGAAAGCCGGCGAAATCCTCGGCATTGGCGGCTTGATCGGTGCCGGACGCAGCGAGATCGCGCAGACGATCTGCGGACTAAGGCAGGCCAGCGCCGGCAGTGTCGCGCTGGACGGCAAGCCGCTTGCCATCCGCTCTTATGCCGACGCCGTGCGTGCCGGCCTCGTCTATCTCTCGGAGGACCGCAAGGGCTCGGGCGTGTTCCTCGATCTGTCGATCGCCGCCAATGTCTCGGCGCTCGACCTCGGCAAGCTCACCGGGCGCCTTGGCCTGCTCGACCGCCGCGCGGAAGCCAATCAGGCAACACACCTCGCCAAGCGGCTCGGCGTGCGCATGGCCGGCATCGACGTTGCCGTATCGACGCTTTCCGGCGGCAACCAGCAGAAGGTGGCGATCGCCAAGCAGCTTTCGGTTTCGCCCAAGGTCATCATCATGGACGAGCCGACGCGCGGCATCGATGTCGGCGCCAAGGTCGAGATCCATCGCCTGTTGCGCGACCTCGCCAACCAGGGCGTCGGCATCGTCGTCATTTCCTCGGAACTGCCCGAACTGATCGGCCTGTGCGACCGCGTGCTGGTCGTGCGCGAAGGCGCCATCGCCGGCGAACTCGGCGCGGGCGAACTCGACGAGGAAACCATCATCATGCTCGCGTCGGGCGTTAAGCCGGCGCAAACGAGCCAAGGACAGGCCCACAATGTCGCTTGAGAGTGGAGAAACCGTCATGCATGCCGAGATCAGGGCCACGGGCGCCGGCCGTTCCAGCTTCGCCCGGCTCGCCTCGATGCGCGAGGCCGGCCTGATCGTGATCATCCTGGCGCTGTGCATCGCCATGAGCTTCGCTTCGCCGCACTTCCTGACCTGGGGCAATTTCCGCGCCATGCTGATGAGCTTCTCGATCGAAGGCATCGTCGTGGTCGGCATGACGATCCTTTTGATCGTCGGCGGCATCGACCTGTCGGTCGGCTCGGTGGTCTGCTTCTCGATGGTGGTTTCAGGCGCGCTGTTCCTGATGGGGCTGGACCCATGGACCGCCAGCCTGATCGGCATCGCAGTGAGCGCACTGATCGGCGCGGTGATGGGTTTCTTCGTGACGGTGGTGGGACTGAACCATTTCATCACCTCGCTGGCGGCGATGGTGATCGTGCGCGGGCTGTGCCTGGTCATCACCAAGGGCACGCCGCTGTCTTTGTTCACGCTGCCGCCGGAATTCAAGGCGATCGGCCAGGGCAGCTTCCAGGGCGTGCCTTATGTCATCATCATCTTCGTGGTGGTGGTGGCGATCTTCGATTTCCTGCTCAGGCGCGCCACCGCGTTCCGCAAGGTGTTCTATACCGGTTCGAATGAGAAGGCAGCGCAGTTCTCCGGCATCAAGACCAACCAGGTGAAATTCTGGGTGACGGTGCTGTGCGCGACGCTGTCGGGCGTCGCCGGCGTCATCTACATGGCCCGCTTCGGCGCCGCCACGCCGACCTTCGGCGCCGGCATGGAGCTCAACATCATCGCCGCGGCGGTCATCGGCGGCGCCTCGCTGAAGGGCGGCTCGGGCACGATCTTCGGCGCCATCCTCGGCATCGCGCTGCTCTCGGTGGTGACCAGTTCGCTGATCCTACTCGACATCTCGGTCTACTGGCAGGACATGATCAAGGGCTGCATCCTCCTGGCCGCCGTGTCGGCCGACCACTTCCTGCATCGCCAGAAATCCTGAGATCGAGGCGCGGCACGATGGCACCCCCCAACACTCGCGACGACATCTCGACCGTGCGCCAGATGCACCAGGCGCTCGTCCTCCACTATGTGGAAGGCAAGACGCAGGCCGAGATCGCCAAGGAGCTCGGCATCTCGCATGCCACCGTCAACCGGCTGATCAAGCGCGGCCATCAGCTCGGCCTGGTCGAGATCAAGATCAAGTCGCCGATCGATCATCTGGTCGACCTCGAGGCGCGGCTTGTCGCGCTCGGCGGCATCGAGCGCGCGGTGGTGGTGCCGACGGTCTCGGAAAACCCGCAGACGGCCTTGCAGCGCGTCGGCGAAGCGGCAGCCAATCTTTTGCTCGAAACCATCAAGGACGGCGACACCATCTCGATCACCGGCGGCAAGGGTGTCAGCGCGCTGGTCGCGGGGTTGAAGCCAGGCCGCCGCTATGACGTCGAGGTCATCCCCGCCACCGGGCTGGTGCAGGGCAAGCACTATACCGACGTCAATCACGTCGCCTCGCTGATGGCCGACAGGCTGGGCGGCCGCGCCTACCAGATCCACGCGCCGCTGTTTGCCGACACGCCGGAACAGCGCGAGATGCTGATGGGGGTGCGCGCGGTGGCCGATGTGTTCCGCCGGGCGCGCGAAGCCACGGTCGCTGTGGTCGGCATCGGTTCGATCCTGACCGACGATTCTTCCTATTACGACCTGCACCCCTCTTCCAGCGCCGACCGCCAGGCGATCGAGCGTTCCGGTGCATCGGGCGAATTGCTGGCGCATCTGATCGACCGGGATGGCAAGCTCAGCGACTACACGCTGAACCGCTCGCTGGTCTCGCTGACGCTGGACGAGTTCGCCACCATTCCGCGCTCGATCGGCATTGCCAGCGGGCCGAGCAAGATCGCGCCGATCCTGTCGGCGATGCGCGGCAACCATCTCGACATCATCGTCACCGACGAGGCCACCGGCCTCGGTATCCTCGACCTTGCCGAAAGAGAAGCAGCATGAGTTCCAGACAGATCCAACGCCCCATCGGCGCATCCGGCATCCAGGCGTCCGGTGTCGGTCTCGGCACCTGGGCAATCGGCGGCTGGATGTGGGGCGGCACCGACGAGCAGGCCTCGATCCGCGCCATCGAAGCCTCTATCGACGCCGGCGTCAGCCTGATCGACACCGCGCCCGCCTACGGGCTTGGCCGCAGCGAGGAGATCGTCGGCAAGGCGATCAAGGGCAAGCGCGATAAGGTGGTGATCGCCACCAAATGCGGGCTGAACTGGCATTCCGGCAAAGGCAACCATTTCTTCGACCAGGACGACAAACCGGTGCACCGCTATCTCGGCGCCGACGGCATCACCTATGAGCTGGAGCAGAGCCTGAGGCGGCTCGGCACCGACCATATCGACCTCTACATCACCCACTGGCAGGACCCGACGACGCCGATCGCCGAAACGATGGCCGCGCTGGAGAAACTGAAGACGGCGGGAAAAATCCGCGCGATCGGCGCCAGCAATATCAGCGCGGACGACCTCGAGCAGTATGTGGCAGCCGGCCAGCTCGACGCCATCCAGGAACGCTATTCGATGATCGATCGCGAGATCGAAGGCACGCTTTTGCCGATCGCGCGGAAGCACGATGTGGCGACGCTCAGCTATTCCTCGCTGGCGCTCGGTTTGCTGACCGGCACCATCGACCCCGGCCGGGCCTTCTCCGGCGACGATCAGCGCAAGGACAATCCGCGCTTCTCGGCATCCAACCGACAGAAGGTGGCGGCGCTGAAAAAAGCGATCCAGCCGATCAGCGAACAGCACAAGGCATCCATGGCGCAGATCGTCATCGCCTGGACGCTGGCGCAGCCGGGCATCACCTTCGCGCTGTGCGGCGCCCGCAATCCCGAGCAGGCGATCGACAATGCGCGCGCCGGCGAGATCAGGCTGGGTTCCGACGAACTCGCCGTCATAGACAAAGCGATAGCCATGCATCTCACCCAGATGGATGCCTGAGTAACCCCGAGGCATTTCCAAAATGACGCGCAACGAAACACTCGCCGCGCTGCGAGAGCGGCCGGACATTGCCGTGCTCATCATCGGCGGCGGCATCAACGGCATCTCGGTCTTCCGCGAGCTCGCC
Source organism: Mesorhizobium sp. 2RAF21 (assembly GCF_052115345.1). Classification (NCBI taxonomy): domain Bacteria; kingdom Pseudomonadati; phylum Pseudomonadota; class Alphaproteobacteria; order Hyphomicrobiales; family Phyllobacteriaceae; genus Mesorhizobium; species Mesorhizobium sp. 2RAF21. The sequence goes on from NZ_JBFRGM010000002.1 coordinate 11,714, forward strand.
TTGCAGGGCGTCGACGTGTTGCTGGCCGAGAAAGGCGACTATTGCGGCGGGGCGAGCGCAGCACTGTCGCGCATGGTGCACGGCGGCCTGCGCTATCTGGAGAACGGCGAATTCAAGCTGGTGAAGGAATCGCTTCTGGAGCGCGACCGGCTGTTGCGCAACGCCCCACATTATGTCGCGCCGCTGCCGACGACCGTGCCGATCTTCGATATTTTCTCCGGCATCGCCAATGGCGCGGTGCGCTTCCTCGGCCTCACCCGGCGGCCCAGCCGGCGCGGCGCGGTGGTGATCAAGGCGGGGCTGACGCTCTATGACGTCTTCACCGCCTCGCGCCGGCTGATGCCCGTGCATCGTTTTCGCGGTGCCAGAGAAACGCTGAAGACATGGCCGGCGATCAACCCGGCAACGCGCAGCTCGGCCACCTATTACGACGCCTGGGTGAGCCGGCCGGAGCGGCTCGGGCTTGAAATGCTGAACGATGCGATGGCGGCGTCGCCTTCGGCGCAGGCGCTCAACTACGTACAGGTCGGTTCCAACGCGGACGGCCTCATCCTGACCGACACGATCTCGGGCGAGACGCTGCCGGTGCGCCCTCGCCTCGTCATCAACGCCACCGGCGGCTGGATCGACCTGACGAATGCGGCGATCGGCGCCGCGGCACCACGCATGATGGGCGGCACCAAGGGTTCGCACATCATCGTCGACAACCGGGAGCTTTACGACGCGCTCGCCGGCCAGATGATCTATTACGAGAACGAGGATGGCCGTATCTGCATCCTGTTCCCCTATCTCGGCAAGGTGCTGATCGGCTCGACGGATATCCGCGTCGACGATCCGGACCAGGTGCGCTGCGAGGACGACGAGCTGCAATACATCCTGCAGTCGCTCGCCTTCGTCTTCCCGTCGATCGAGATCGCCCCTGAAGAGATCGTCTTCCGCTTCGCCGGCGTGCGGCCGCTGCCGGCCAGCGACGACAGTTTCACCGGACGCATTCCACGCGACCATTTCTGCGAATTCGTCGAGGCCAGCGGGCACCTGCCGGCGACGCTGTGCATGATCGGCGGCAAATGGACGACCTTCCGCTCGTTCGGCGCGCTGGCCGCCGACATGTCGCTGGAACGGCTTGGGCTTTCCCGCAAAGTCGGCACCGAAGACATGGCGATCGGTGGCGGGCGGAACTTTCCGCCTGATACAGTTGTGTGGTGCGCGGAGCTGGCAGCCGAACACAAGATCAGCGAGGCGCGCGCGCAGGTGCTTCTGGAGCGCTACGGCACTTCCGCGCGCGATGTTGCAGCCGGCTTGTCCGTAGCCTCCGATGCAATGCTGCCGGGCTGCGACTACAGCGAAGGCGAAATCCGGCTGATCGTGGAGCGCGAACAGGTCGAGACATTGGCCGACATCTTCCTGCGCCGCACCACCATCGCGATTACCGGCGACCTGACGAGCGAGCTTGTCGATGCCGTGCTCGATCTCCTCGCCACCCGCAAGAACTGGGACGCCGGGCAAGCCTCGCGGGAACGCGCGGCGTTCCTGGCATTGCTCAAGCACCAGCACGGCGTCGACCTTTCCAACCCTTCCAAGACCGACAAGAAAAGGAGCGCGATATGCGCGTGAACAAAAAAGCCCGCATGAACCGGCTGTTCGGCAATGGCCGCTGCCTGGACGTCGCCATCGACCATGGCGTGTGCAACGAGCCGAGCTTCCTGGTCGGGCTGGAGGACATGGCCGGCGTGGTCGACAGACTGGTGAAGGCCGGCCCCGACGCCATCCAGATGAATTACGGCCAGGCCGACCTGCTGCAGGACGTTCCCGGCAAGGACAAGCCGGCGCTGGTGATGCGTCTCGACATGGGCAACCCCTACAACAAGATCCGCCACCGGGCTATGTGGGCTTTGCTGCAGAACGAGGCCGAACCGCTGATCGGCGCCATCGAGATGGACGCCGCCTGCGTGGTGGTGAACCTGTTCATGCTGCCCGACGAGCCGGACCTGTTCAAACAGTGCGTGCAGAACATTTCCCGCGTGCGCGCCGATTGCGAGAAATACGGCATGCCGCTGATGATCGAACCGCTGGCCATGCTGCCGGTCTCGGAACATGGCGGCTACATGGTCGACGGCGACGTCGAGAAAATCGTGACGCTGACCCGGCTGGCGCGCGAGATGGGCGCCGACGTCGTCAAGGCCGACCCGACCACGAATGCAGAAGACTTCCACCGCGTGGTCGAGGCGGCGCGCTGCCCGGTGCTGGTGCGCGGCGGCGGCAAGGAGGATCTGCGCGCGGTGTTCGACAAATCGGCGGCGCTGATGCGCCAAGGCGCGCTCGGCATGGTCTATGGCCGCAACATCTACCAGCACGCCAATCCGAGCGCGGTGGTGCGCGGCCTGATGGCGATCATCCATGACGGCGCTGATGGCGCCAAGGCCTTCGACCTGTACAACCAGGCGTAAGATGACTGATGCCATCCCTTCTCCCCTTGAGGGAGAAGGTGGCCGAGCTCGGCGGCACAGCCGCCGTAAGCGAGGTCGGATGAGGGGTGCTGGACGGAGTGCGATCCTTCCGGACTTCGAATGAGGTTAAGACAGGGGACACCCTTGAAACGCCTCATTTCTTCCAACACCCCTCATCCGTCTCGACGCTGCGCGCCGATCCACCTTCTCCCGCAAGGGGAGAAGGGAACACAGCGCGAAGCGGCCGGTAAGGGAAAACGTCGGACGTTAGTGTCCTCGGCACACTTCGGGAGGAGATTGATGGGTAATTACATACTGGGCCTCGATGCCGGCAATACCGTCATCAAGGCCATCATCTTCGACACGGCCGGGCGGGAGCTGGCGATGGCCGCGCTCGACGGCCGCTCGTCGATGCCGAAACCCGGCCATGTCGAGCGCGATCTCAACGAACTCTGGGCCAATGCCGTCACGGTGATCCGCCGCTGCATCGATGAAGCAGGCATCGACGCCGGCGATATCGCCGCGATCGGCTGCGCCGGACACGGCAACGGGCTCTACGCGCTGGACCGCGACGGCGCGCCGCTGATCGGCATCCAGTCGCTCGACACACGCGGCGTCGGCATCGTCGCCGAATGGGCCGGCGAAAATGTCGGCGACCGCACCTATCCCTACTGCCTGCAGCGGCCATGGGCGGCGCAAACGCCGACGCTGCTCGCCTGGATCAAGCGCTTCGAACCGGACCTGTTCGACCGGATCGGCACCGTGTTCCTGTGCAAGGATTTCGTCGTCAACCGGTTGACCGGAGCGCGGTCGAGCGACACCACCGACATGTCCGGCTGCGGGCTCTTGTCGATGCCGGCACGTCGTTATGAGCAGGAGCTGCTGGCCGCCTATGGCCTCAACGACTGCATGGACCTTTTGCCGCCGGCGCTGGAATCCGCCGAGATCGCCGGCCATATCACGCCGGAGGTCGCAGCACTGACCGGTCTGAAGGCGGGTACGCCCGTGGTGGCCGGCCTGTTCGACGTGGTGGCCAGCGCCGTCGGCTCGGGCGTGACGCGCACCGGTGCCGCATCGATCATTGCCGGCACCTGGAGCATCAACCAGGTCATCACTGATGAGCCGATCCGCGATCCGTCGATCTTCATGCTGTCGACCTTCGATCCCAAGCGCTATCTGGCAATCGAATCCAGCGCCACCTCGGCCGCCAATCTCGAATGGATCGCGCGCGAATTCCTCGAACACGAGGCCGGCCACGGAAAATCCCCATTCGAACACGCCAGCGAACTGGTCGCCTCGGTCGATCCGGCCGGCGATGTGCCGATCTACCACCCGTTCCTCTACGGCTCGCAGAAAAACGGGCGGGCCCGTGCCGGCTTCTACGGCATCGCCGGCTGGCACGGGCGCGCGCATATGCTGCGAGCGCTGTTCGAAGGCGTCGTCTTCGAGCACAAACGCCATATCGAGACGCTCACCCGCGCCGGTGCAGGCTTCGATGAGGCAGTGCTTTCCGGCGGCGGCTCGCGCAGCGCCGTATGGGCACAGATCTTCGCCGATGTGCTGGGCGTGCCCGTGACCGTGGCACGAAGCCGCGAAACCGGCGCCCTGGGCGCGGCCATCGCGGCCGGAACCGGTGTCGGCATCTTCCCTGACTTTGCCGCCGGTGCCACGGCGATGACGTCGGCGGCGCGCCGCTATGCGCCTAATGGCGCGATTGCCCAAGCCTATGCCGCGCGCTACCAACTCTATGGCGAGATCAACCAGGCGATGAGCCCGATGTGGGAACGGATCGCTCAGATGCAGGCGCAGTCGTGACCAGCCCCGCTCCGTTCGGCGAATTCGACTATGTGATCGTCGGCGCCGGTTCGGCCGGCTGCGTGCTGGCCAACCGTCTGTCGGCCGACCCGCGTAACAAGGTGCTTTTGCTCGAGGCCGGCGGCAGCGACCGCTACCACTGGGTCGATATCCCGATCGGCTATCTCTATTGCATGGGCAATCCGCGCACCGACTGGCTGATGAAGACCGAGCCGGACGCCGGCCTCAACGGACGCAGCCTCAACTATCCGCGCGGCAAGGTGCTGGGCGGCTGCTCTTCCATCAACGGCATGATCTACATGCGCGGCCAGGCGGCCGACTATGACGGCTGGCGCCAGGCAGGCAATGCCGGCTGGGGTTGGGACGATGTGGTGCCCTATTTCCGCAAGTCGGAGGACTATCATGGCGGCGCCGGCGCGATGCACGGCGCCGGCGGTGAGTGGCGGGTGGAAAAGCAGCGCCTGTCATGGCCGATCCTCGACGCCTTCCGCGACGGTGCGGAAGAACTCGGCATTCCGCGCACCGAGGATTTCAACGCCGGTACCAATGAGGGCTCCGGCTATTTCGAGGTCAACCAGAAGAAGGGTGTGCGCTGGAATACCTCCAAGGCGTTCCTGAGCGGCATCGCCAATCGCCCTAATCTGCGCGTACTGACCGGCGCCGAAACCGAGAGGCTGGAGTTCGACGGCCGCCGGGTGACCGGCGTCGTCTTCCGCCATGAAGGCGGCCTGCATGTCGCGAAAGCCGGCGAGACCCTGCTTGCCGCCGGCGCCATCAACTCGCCAAAAATCCTCGAACTGTCCGGCGTCGGCCAGCCGGAGCTTTTGTCGCGGCTGGGGATCGAGGTTCGACACGCGCTGCCCGGCGTCGGCGAGAACCTGCAAGACCATCTGCAGATCCGCACCGTGTTCAAGGTGAAGAACGCCGACACGCTGAACCAGCGCTACCACAACCTCCTGCGCCGCGCGGCCATGGGCGCGGAATACGCGCTGTGGCGCAGCGGGCCGCTGTCGATGGCGCCGAGCCAGCTTGGCATCTTCGCGCGCTCTGATGCGCGGCTGGCGACGCCGGATCTCGAATATCACGTGCAGCCGCTCTCGACCGACCGGCTGGGCGAACCGCTGCACCGCTTCCCGGCCGTGACGGTCTCTGTCTGCAATCTGAGGCCCGAAAGCCGGGGCACGGTCCACATGGAAAGCGCCGACGCCAGGGAGATGGCGAAGATACGCCCGAACTATCTCTCGACCGAGGGCGACCGGCACGTGGCGGTCGCTTCGATAGAGCATGCGCGGCGCCTGATGCGGACAAAGGCCATTGCCCGTTTCGAACCGGAAGAAATGCTGCCCGGTCCGCAATTCACCGGCCATGAGGACCTGGTGCGCAAGGTGGGCGACATCGCCACAACGATCTTCCACCCGGTCGGCACAGCCAAGATGGGCTCGGACGCGATGGCGGTGGTCGACGCCAGGCTGCGCGTGCACGGCCTGACCAGCCTGCGCGTCGTCGATGCCTCGATCATGCCGACCATCGTGTCGGGCAACACCAATTCGCCCGTCGTCATGATCGCCGAAAAAGCGTCGGAAATGATCCTGCGGGATCGTTGAAGCCGGCCGCCGCCCCTTCAGGACGCCAGAGACAACCGGCTGACGATGATCGAGACCAGCGCCTCGCCGGCGAGGTGAAGCTCGGCGCTGTTGTCGATGGTGATGTCCTGGCCGTAGGCGCCGAGCTTCAGGCCGCGCTCGACGCGGCGCTGAATGTCCTCGGCGGTCTCGCGTCCACGCGACGCAAGCCGGGCCGCGATGATTTCCGGCCGGGCGGTCAGGCCCGCCACGATGACATTGGCAAAGGCGGCGCGGATGTCGTCGAGCGCTCCACGCGAGCCGTTGGCGACGGCGGTGCCGCCGCGTTCGACATGGTCGAGCACGGTACGCGGCAACGCATAGCTCAGCCCGTTCGCCTGCCAGCTGACAGCAAAGCGCCCTGCCCGCGCGGCTTCCGCGAAATCGGTCTCGTTCAGGCTGTCATGGTCCTCGGCGTCGGCGGTCGCCGGGCGCGTAACGATGCGGCGGACGAACAGGATGTCGCTTCGCTCAGTCAGGCGCTCGCGGGCATAGCCAAGAACGCTGTCCTTGCCGGAGCCGCTCGGGCCGACGACGATAATGAGCCTGCCGGGCGAACCCCGGGAACCCGACACGGGATCAGGCAACGCGCCGGCCCTCGCGCCAGACCGAGCGCACCACCGGCACGCCCTTGTTGTGGCGCACGCGCACGACATCGCCGCGCAGACCGGGCGCGATGCGGCCACGGTCGGTCAGGCCCACCGTGCGCGCCGGGGCCGCCGTGACGAGACGGACCGTTTCGTTGAGGGGCCTGCCCTGCGGGCCGTCGGCCAGGATGAACGGCGCCTGCATGAGGCTGAACGGCACATAGTCGGACGAGAGCACGTCGAGCACGCCGGCCTCGGCCAATTCGCGCGCCGCAATATTGCCGGAATGCGACTTGCCACGCACGATGTTGGGCGCGCCCATCATCACCGAAATGCCAGCCTCATGCGATGCCCTGGCCGCTTCCATGCTGGTCGGGAATTCGGCCAGCTTTACACCGAAGGCAATCGATTCCTCGACATGTTCGACAGTAGCGTCGTCATGGCTGGCGATGGCGATGCCGCGTCCGGCGCAGGCATCGGCAATCGTCTTGCGATGCGCGGCGGAATACTTCTGCGAGGCGGCGACGCGCTTGGCCATGAAGCGCTCGAAGGCCGCGTCGTCCAGCCCGCGCTTGGTCTTGTAGTAGAGCGCGTACTGCTCGAGCGTCTGGAACTGGCGCTGGCCCGGCGCATGGTCCATCAACGAGGCGAGCCGCACGAAATTGTCGGTGTCGAAATCCTCGAACTGGTCGAGCACATCGGCCGCCGAAACCTCGCAGCGCAGGTGGATCAGATGGCTGGCGCGCAGCCTGTCCTCGGCGACTGCCACCTCGATGGCGTCGGCGATGACACGCATCTCGCCCTTCTGGAAACCGCCATCCTCGTCGGAACCGAGACGCAGGCAGTCGAAGACAGTGGTGATGCCGGAAGCCACCACCTGCGCGTCATGCGCCTGGAGGGCGGCGATCGAGTCCCAGCGCACGCCGGGGCGCGGCGAATAATGGGATTCGAGATGATCGGTATGGAGTTCGACCAGGCCTGGGATCACATAGTCGCCTTCGCAATCCTCGCCCGCCGAGACGATACCGGTATCGATCGACGCGATCTTGCCGCCGCGCAGCACAAGCGCCCCGTTGACGATCTCGTCTTCGAGGACGATGCGCGCATTCTTCAAAACGATCTCTTGGGACATCTCAGGCGGACTTTCTGGTTTCGAGCGGCCGCAGCCGCCGGTAGGAATGCACGGTGAAGGGCGCGCCGGGCTCCGGCTCCACGAACAGTGCCAAGCCCTCCACGGGGAACGGGCGCGCGGTGAAGGGCGTGAAATGGCTTTCCAGAACCGGCAACACGCGCGACAGCGTCTCGGCCGGCAGCCGCTCGGTCAGCGTCATGTGGAAGCGGAATTCGTCCATCACATAGGGATAGCCATGGCGCCTGAGATAGGCGGCCTGGCGCGGGGTGAGGCCCGATGGATTGCGCCGCTCGATCTCGGCTTCCGACAGCGGCGCCCTGACCGACGCGAAATGCAGGACAGCGTCGGCGGCGAAGGCCGCGAGCTGGTATTCCGGCGCCGTCGGCAACAGCGCCAGGAACGACCCCAATTGCCCGACCCGAAGCCTCTCGATGCTGAAGGGTGCCGTCTGCCGGCAGAAACGCTCGAAGCTGAGCTCGAGCTCAGCCAGGCCAACTCCATCGGCCAGCTGAAACGGCGCCACGATGGTGCCGTGGAAACCGTAGCGGCACGGGTCGCCGACGAGCCCGGCGATTTCGTGAGCCGGCAAACCGTTGAATGAGGGTGTCTCGCGCTTTTCGCCTGAAAACGCGTCGCGTCCCAGCCAGTCGCCGGCGGTTTGCGTCAGTGCATCGTCCTGCGGAGGGGTGAAATAGACGGCGTAGCGCATCACAGGAACAACTTGCGCAGCTGCTGCGAGATGACGTCGATCAGCGACACCGTGACCAGCATGATGATGAGCATGGCGGCCGCTTCGGGATAGTAGAAGCCGCGGATGGATTCAAAGAGCACCTGGCCGATGCCGCCAGCGCCGATGACGCCGAGCACGGTGGCTGCCCGCACGTTGGATTCGAAGCGATAGAGCGCAAAGGACAGCCACAGCGGCAGAACCTGCGGCACCACGCCGAAGACCACTTCCTGCAGGCGCGTGGCGCCGGTGGCGCGGATGGCCTCGACCGGACGCGGATCGATCGCCTCGACGGCTTCCGAAAACAGCTTTGCGAGGATGCCGGTGGTGTGGATGAACAGCGCCATGACGCCGGCGAACGGGCCGAGGCCGACGGCGACCACGAACAGCACCGCATAAACGAGCTCGTGGATCGAACGGAACATATCCATCAGGCGCCGAACCGGCTGGACGATGTACCAGGGCGCCATGTTGGAAGCGGACAGGATGCCGAAGGGAACCGCCAGCACCGCCGCGAGGAAGGTGCCCCACAGCGCGATCTGGATGGTGACCAGCATTTCCTGGAAATAGTAGCGCCATTCGCCGAAATTCGGCCGTGCGAAGCCTGAGGCGTATTGCGCCATGTTGCCGGCGTCGGTGAAAAGATAGGTCCAACGGGACATCTCGGCCGGCGCCCAGCTCCAGATCAGGAGCAAGGCCAGGCTGATCCAGGTGACGGCGGTCCAGGCGTCGCGGGTCCAGTCACGCCCGACCTCGGGACGTGGTTTGGTGGCTTCGCCAATATGGGTCGATTGCGTCATCGTGGTACTCGCTGGGCACGCCGGCCGATGAGCCGGCCGGCGTTGGGGTTGAGGCTATCGACGGCCCTGAGGCCGATCAGCTCTGGCCGTTGGCCTTGATCTTGGCTTCGTAGCCGGCCTTCTCGGCTTCGATCTTCGCGATCTTGGCCTTCTTGTCGGCTTCGGAGAGATTGGCGTCGGCTTCGACCTTGGCCTTGGCCTTGGTCAGTTCCATCACGCGGATCGGCAGGAGCTGGTCGTTGGTCGAGGCGTGGAACGGCGCCCACTGCAGGCCGGCCAGAACCGCCTTCTCCTTGGCGACGTCGCCCTTCGACTTGTCGGTGCCGTAGGTCAGGATGAAGTTCTTGATCTTGTCCTTGGCTTCCTTGGGCAGGTCCTTGCGCCAGACCAGCGGATCGGACGGGATCAGCGGCGACTTCCAGATGATCTTGATCTTCTTGAAGGCTTCCGGCTGGTTCTTCTCGATGAGGGCCATGTTCTCGGTGTTGTTGGCGGCAGCGTCGAGCTGGCCGTTGGCAACGGCCATGGCGTTGGTTTCATGGTTGGCGTTGGTCAGCGTCTTGAAGCAGGCCTTCGGGTCGATCTTGTTGGCGGCGAACACGAAGGTGGTCGGCACCAGGAAGCCGGAGGTCGAGTTCGGGTCGCCGAGGCCGAAGTTCAGCGTCTTGTCGCACTTCAACAGGTCTTCGACCGTGTTCAGCTTGCTGTCCTTCGGCGCCAGGATCAGCGACCAGTAGCCGGGATTGCCGTCGACGGAGACGGTCTGGGCGAAGATCTCGCCGTCGGCGCGATCGACGGCTTCCATGGCCGACTTGTTGCCGTACCAGGCCATCTGCACCTTGCCGAAGCGCATGCCTTCGATGACGCCGGCATAGTCGGACGCGAAGAACGGCTTCACGTCGAGGCCGGTTTCCTTCTTCATGTCGGCGAGGAAGGGTTCCCATTTCGGCTTGAGGTTCTGCTGGGACTCGGTCGAGATGATGCCGAAATTGACTTCCTCGGCATAGGCGGCACAGGTCAGAGTGAAGGCGATCGCCGTGGCGGCGATGGCCTTGAGCACAATGTTCATGTCAACGTCTCCTGTTGGGTTCTTGTCAGGCGAAGGCCGGCGCCAGGTCCGGGCTCTTGGCGGTTGCAGGTTCCGGCTGGGTGTAGTCGGGCACGAAGTCCGGAACAGCTTCGGGCAGGATCAACTCTTCGGAGTTCGAGCCGTAGAGTTCGACCAGCGTCTTGTGGGTGAGCATGGTGGATGGGCCATCGAACACGACGCGGCCGTCCTTCAGCGCAATGGTGCGCGGGCAATAGCGGCGCGCATATTCAACCTGATGCAGCGATACCACGCAGGTGATGCCGTTCTCGCGGTTGACGCCGGCCAGCACTTCCATGACACGGCGGGCCGAGGACGGGTCGAGCGAAGCGATCGGCTCGTCGGCGAGCAGGATGTTCGCGCGCTGCACCAGAGTGCGGGCGATTGCCGCACGCTGCTGCTGGCCGCCGGACAATGTCGAGGCGCGCTGCCAAGCGACTTCCGGAATGCCGACCTTGGCCAACGCCTCGCGAGCCAGCCGCTTTTCCTCGGAAGAGAACAGGCCGAGCGTGCCGCGCCAGACCGGAATGCGGCCGAGATTGCCGACCAGCACATTGGACAGGACCGACAGCCGGCCGACCAGATTGAACTGCTGGAAGATGACGCCGATGTTGCGCCGAAGGTCACGCGCGCCGTTCGACAGGCGGCCGTTGGCCTGCAGGCCCGCGCCGAAGATCTCGATAGTGCTCGAGCCCGACTGGCCGGTCTCCAGCCCGCAGATGTGACGCAGCAGCGTCGACTTGCCGGAGCCGGAAGCGCCGATCAGCGCCACCATCTCGCCCTTGGCGATGTCGATGGAGACATTGTCGAGCGCGCGCTTCTTGCCGAAGGCTTTCGACAGGTTGCGTACGGAAATGGCGTTCATGAAATCGCTCCTGCTTCGGGCCTCGGCCCTGGAGTGGTCGTCGATGCACGCATGTTGCTTGCCGTGGCTCAGCCTCCGGCCTGCGGCCGAAGGCGCGCCCAAATTCGTTATCCGGTTACCGCTTCTCGATGACGGTCGGATGTACCGTTCATGTCAGCTCCATGACCATTCACGGATATCTGGTGGCCGGACCGGCCTTCATACCGGTCGAGGAACGCCTCGGCGCTGAGATCACGGAAATCGTCGAGCGCGGCGCGCAGCGCGGCATGGTCCCAGTCCCACCAGGCCAAAGCCTGCATGCGCCGAGCGACGTCGACGGGAAAACGCTCGCGGATAAGCTTAGCCGGCACGCCGCCGACGATCGTGTAAGGCGCGACATCCCTGGTGACGACGGCTCCGGAGCCGACCACCGCACCATCGCCGATGGTGACGCCCGGCAGGATGGTGGCGCCATGGCCGATCCAGGTGTCGTGGCCGATCGTCACCCGGCGGGCGCGGCGGGCGGCAAAGAAGTCGTCCTCGTGCGCGGCATCCTCGAAATAGTCGCCGGCGCGGTAGGTGATGTGATGCAGCGTGGCGCGCGACATCGGATGATGGGTGGCGTTGATGCGCACAGAGGCGGCGATGTTGGCGAACTTGCCGATCGTCACGCACCAGGTCTGGCCGTTCGGCATGATGTAGGAGTAGTCGCCGATCTCGGTCTCGACTAGACGGCAGCCCTCCGCCACTTCGGTGTAGCGGCCGAGCGTGCAGTTCTCCAGCTGCGCGGTCGGGTCGATCAGCGGCGTTTCCGACAGGCGAGTCATGGTCAGGCGGCCTTTTTGTCGGGCGCGAAACCGGTCACGTCGATGATGACGTCGGCCACGGCATTGCGCACGTCGGTGTCGTGGAAGATGCCAAGCAAGGCCACTCCGGCCTGCTTCTTCTCCGCGATCATGTCGACGACCACGGCGCGGTTGGTCGCGTCGAGCGATGCAGTCGGTTCATCGAGCAGCAGCACCGGGTGCCCGATGATGAAGCCGCGTGCGATGTTGACGCGCTGCTGCTCGCCGCCGGAGAAGGTTGCGGGCGGCAGAGCCCACAGGCGTTCCGGCAAATTGAGACGGCTCAGCAATTCGCCTGCCCTGTCGGCGGCCTTGCGGCGATCGGTGCCGCGTTCCACCATCGGTTCGGCGACGATGTCGAGCGCGCTGACCCGTGGCACGACACGCAGGAACTGGCTGACATAGCCGATGGTTTCGCGGCGAATTTCGAGCACGGTGCGCGGCGCGGCCGATGCCAGATCGACGATTTGGCCGCGATGCAGGATCTCGATGCCGCCTTCGTTCACGGCGTAGTTGCCGTAAAGCATTTTGAGGATCGAGCTCTTGCCGGCGCCGGACGGGCCGCCGAGCACGGCGCATTTGCCGCCTTCCAGCACAAATGCCGCGTCCGCGATCACCGGCAGCTCGATGCCGCCGCGCAGATGCATGATGAAGGTCTTGCCGAGACCGGAAACGGTAAGCACAGGAGCCATGATCGCGCCTCAGACTTGCAGGATCGAAGAAACGAGCAGTTGCGTGTAGGGCGCCTGCGGATCGTCGAGCAGACGGTCGGTGAGACCATGTTCGACGACGCGGCCGTCCTTCATCACCATCATGCGATGCGACAAAAGGCGGGCGACGGCGAGGTCGTGCGTGACGATAATGACGGCGAGACCGAGATCGTGGACGAGGCCGCGCAACAGGTCGAGCAGGCGCGCCTGCACCGAAACGTCGAGGCCGCCGGTCGGCTCGTCCATGAAGACCAGGCGCGGCGCGGTGACCAGATTGCGCGCGATCTGCAGTCGCTGGCGCATGCCGCCGGAGAAGGCGCGCGGCTGGTCGTCGATGCGGTCGGCATCGATCTCGACGCGGCCGAGCCAGTCGGTGGCGGTGGCGCGGATATTGCCATAGTGGCGGTCGCCGACCGCCATCAGCCGCTCGCCGACATTGGCGCCGGCCGAAACCGTCATGCGCAGTCCGTCGGCCGGGTTCTGATGCACGAAGCCCCAGTCGGTGCGCAAAAGCAGGCGCCGCTCCGCTTCACCCAGCCCATAGAGGTCGCGCATCTCACCATCGCGCATGCGGTAGGACACTGTGCCAGCGCTTGGCGGCAGGCGGGTCGAGATGCAATTGAGCAGTGTCGTCTTGCCGGAGCCGGACTCGCCGACGATGGCCAGAACCTCACCCGGCCAGATATCAAAATTGACATCCGCGCAGCCGATGCGGGCGCCGTAGTGCTTGCTGACCGACCTGACCGACATCAGCGGCAGGTCGCCGACCTCGACATTCGGCTGGTCGATATTCACAGCGACGTTCATGACAGGGCCTCACCGGAGAGTTCGCCGCGATGGCCGTCGGCCCGGCGGCTTTCGCAATGGTCGGTGTCGGAGCAGACGAACATGCGTCCGCCGCGATCGTCGAGCACGACTTCGTCGAGATAGACCTGCTCGGCGCCGCACAGCGCGCAGGGCTTGTCGAAACGCTGAACCTCGAAGGGATGATCCTCGAAGTCGAGGCTGACCACCTCGGTGTAAGGCGGCACGGCGTAGATGCGCTTCTCGCGACCAGCGCCGAACAGCTGCAACGCTTCCGACATATGCATCTTGGGATTGTCGAATTTCGGCGTCGGCGACGGGTCCATCACATAGCGGCCCTCGACCTTGACCGGATAGGCATAAGTGGTGGCGATATGGCCATTCTTGGCGATGTCCTCGTAGAGCTTCACATGCATGAGGCCGTATTCTTCCAGCGCATGCATCTTGCGGGTTTCGGTCTCGCGCGGTTCGAGGAAACGCAGCGGTTCCGGGATCGGCACCTGGTAGACCAGCACCTGGCCTTCCTTCAGCGGGGCTTCCGGAATGCGGTGGCGGGTCTGGATGATGGTGGCATCGCCGGTGCTGGTCGTCGTCTCGACGCCCGCGACCTTCTCGAAGAACTTGCGGATGGAGACGGCGTTGGTGGTGTCGTCGGCGCCCTGGTCGATGACCTTCAGCACATCGTCGGGGCCAAGGATCGACGCCGTCACCTGCACGCCGCCAGTGCCCCAGCCATAAGGCATCGGCATTTCGCGACTGGCGAACGGCACCTGGTAGCCTGGCACGGCGATCGCCTTCAAGATGGCGCGCCGGATCATGCGCTTAGTCTGCTCGTCGAGATAGGCGAAGTTGTAGTTGGATGCCTGGGTGTGCGCGTTCATTCGGCGGCCTCCCTTGTTTCAAGAGCCGCCTCGCGCTGCTCGTATTCGGCGCGCATGGTGCGAACCAGACCGAGCTCGGCCTGGAAGTCGACATAGTGCGGCAGTTTCAGATGTTCGACGAAGCCGGTGGCCTGGACGTTGTCGCAATGCGACAGCACGAATTCCTGGTCCTGCGGCGGCGCGACGATGTCCTCGCCCAGTTCCTCGGCGCGCAGCGCGCGGTCACACAGCGACATCGCCATCGCCTTGCGCTCGGATTGCCCGAAGACGAGGCCGTAGCCGCGCGTGAACTGCGGCGGCGCCTTGGCCGAACCCTTGAATTGGTTGACCATCTGGCATTCGGTGACCTGGACGCGGCCGACCGGCACGGCGAAACCGAGCTCGGGCATGAACATTTCGACATCGACCTCGCCGATGCGAATTTCACCGGCAAAGGGATGGCTGCGGGCATAGCCGCGCTGGGTCGAATAGCCGAGCGCGAGAAGGAAGCCCTCGTCGCCGCGCGACAGCGACTGCAACCGCATGGCGCGCGACATCGGGAATTCGGTCGGGGTCTGGTTGATGTCGCCGGGCTCCAGCGCCGCATCAAGGACATCGTCCTCCTCGATCAGGCCTTCCTGTCCCAGAATGTCGGCGACGCGCGCGATGGGCTCGGCGGCCCCGGTGCGCAGGATGCCGCTTTCGATTTCGGGATCGCCTTCCAGCTCTTCATCGAGCAGACGGTGCGTGTAATCGAAGGTGGGCCCAAGCAGTTGTCCGCCCGGCAAATCCTTGTAGCAGGCCGACACGCGCCGCTCGACCAGCATGGCGCCGGTGTCGACCGGTTCGCTGTGGCCGAAGCGCGGCAGCGTGGTGCGGTAGGCGCGCACCAGGAAGATCGCCTCGATGAGGTCGCCACGCGCCTGCTTGACGGCGAGCGCTGCCAGGCGGCGATCGTAGAGCGAACCTTCACTCATCACCCGGTCGACGCCGATGGTCAGCTGTTCGGCGATCTGGTCGAGCGTAAGCGCGGGCACGGTCCTGTCGCCACGGCGGCGGTCGGCCAACAGGCGATGGGCATTGTCGATGGCAACTTCGCCGCCCTTGACTGCAACATACATCGATCAGCCCTCCATCTCGACGAGGCGCGCCGAGCGCGGCAGGCAGGCGATGGCATCGCCCGCGGTGAGGATCAGGTCGACGCCGCGCGGGAAACGCTTGCGATTGGCGCTCCACTGATGGGCGAAGTCCTTTGGCAGGCCGCGCGGCGCGAGCGTTACGCGGTCGCGGATGCCCGGCCCTTCGAAGGTTAGCGGCGCGCCACCTTCGAGGCTCGGCAATTGCAGGATCAGCGTCGCCGAACGGTCCGGATATTCCTGGCTGCCTTGGGCGAAACGCTCCAGGGCCGGCATGGTGGTGGGAGCGCCGACGAGGGCGAAAGCGACGTCGTCGCACGTCGCCATCTCACGGGCGCCGGTGTGGAAGGCGAGCCAGGAGCGCAGGGCCGCGCTTTCGGCCAGCGCGGCATCCAGCCAGAACGGCGTGTCGGCATCGATCAGCGCGCAGGCGATGGCGCCGGCCGCACGGCCGAGCGGCGAAGGCGGTGTCACCACGGCATCCACCTTGACGATGGTGGCGGGTCGCGCCATCGCATCCATCACGGCGCGAAAGACGGACTGGGCATTGAGGACCGGATCGGAGAACCCGCCTTCGAGGGCGATCGCTTCGCTCAACATCAGTCTTCTCCGCGAACCATGGTGAAAAAATCGACGCGGGTCGCCGCCGTCTCGAGACGACGCGTCTCGTCGGCGGCGTCGAGTTCGCGCCGCATCGGAGCGATCAATTCGGCATCGATACGCGCGGCCGTTGCCGCGTTGCGGCAGAGCGCGTCGATGATCGCCGAAAGCCTGGCCTTCGTCGGATCGCGGCCTAACGCCATGGCATGGCCGACCGAGCCGTCCTCCAGCTTGATGCTGGCGCGGGTGACGGTCGCCTCGCCGACATTGAAGGGCTCGCCGGTGCCGCCGACGCGGCCACGCAGCATGACCAGGCCGGCTTCCGGCCCACGCAACGGCGTATGGACCGGCTGCAGCCCGAGTGTCGCCCACAGCGCGTTCAGCCTTGTCGTGCTGCAGCGCGCCAGCACCGCCATGCGGTCCCGTCTCGCGGCTTGATCGGCATCCATTTTCATAGCGACCTCAAATTTGTCTATTGATCTAGACAACTAGATATCTTAACTTGTCTTAGCTCCGTTGGATGACGGGCAGATGACAGCAATCGCAATGGAGGGGGATTTGGCGAAATCAGCGCTTCACCGCGGCGTCGGCGTGGCGCTGTGGCGGCAGATCGGCGACGAGATCCGACGCGGCATCGGCGCTGGCCTCGAAGACGAAAACGGGCGCTTGCCGCCCGAGGCCGAACTCGCGGCCCGCTTCGGGGTGAACCGACACACGGTGCGCGCGGCCATCGCCGCCCTCATCCACGAAGGCGTACTCCGGAGCGAGCAGGGTCGCGGCACCTATGTGCGGCGGCAGAAGCGGCTCACCTATCCGATCGGCGCAAGGACGCGCTTTTCCGCTGGGCTGGAGGGCCAGGTGCGCGAGCGGCAGATCGAACTTCTCGGCCATACCCATGAACCGGCCACGGCAACCATCGCCACGGCGCTCGACCTTCGACCCAGCGAGGACGTCATTCGCCTGGAAATGCGCGGCCTGGCCGACGGGGTGCCGGTATCGCGCTCCACCGCCTGGTTTCCCGCCGCGCGGTTTCCCGACATCGCCTCATACTTCGCGGAAAAACACTCGATCACCGAGGCGCTCGCGCTGTCCGGCATCAACGACTATCGCCGCGCCTCGACGACGATCGAGGCAAGGCACGCCGACGACACCGACACACGCGACCTCAAGCTTTCGCCCGGCGCCATCGTGCTGGTCGCGCGCGGCATCAATGTCGACGGCGACGGCAGGCCGATCCAGTATTCGCAGACCCGTTTCTCGGCCGACCGCGTCGAGCTGACGGTAAGCGCCGGGTGAGACCGGCCGGTCAGCGATCCGCATGGTGCGACAACACCGTCGACCGCCGTCTCAGCCCTTGACGGCGCCGGCGGTCATCGAGCCGCTGATCTGCCGGTACATAACCAGGCCGAGCAGCACCGGCGGCAGCGCACCGACGACCATGACGGCGGAGGCCACGCCCCATTGCACGCCGCCGCCGCTGGCGGCGAAGAAGAAGGAGGCGCCGACGGTGATCGGGACGGCTTTCGAGGTGGTGAGCATCAGTCCGAACAGGAATTCGTTCCAGGCCGTGATGAAACCAAAGATCAGGCTGGTGACGATGGCGGGACGGCAGACCGGCGCCAGGATGCGCAACAGGATCTGCGTGCGGCTGGCGCCGTCCATCAACGCGGCTTCGTCAAGCTCGGCCGGTATGTCGCGAATGGCGTTGACCAGGATGACGAGAGCCAGCGGCAGGTTGACGATGGCCAGGATCAACCCGAGGCCCAGCCGCGTGTCGAGCAGCGCCAGCCACTGGAACATCATGTAGAGCGGGATGGCGAAGATGATGAGCGGCACGGCGCGCAGATTGACGATGAGCGGCAAAAGCGTGCGCTCGCCGACCTTACCCCGGGCAATCGCGTAGGCGGCCGGCAGGGCCAGCGCCACGGCAAGCCCGGTGCCCAGCAGGGCGACCGCCATGCTGTTTGCCAGGTAGAGGAAGATGTTCAGCCGCTCCGACACGTGGAAGACGGTGAGGTAGTTGTCGAATGTCGGCGCGCGGACCCACAGACCCGGATTGGTGGAGAGTTCGCGGGCGCTCTTGAACGAGGTGACCAGCGTGACCAGGATCGGAAAGTTCATGGCAAGCGCGGCGATCGCGAAAACGATCCAGCGAAGGGCGGCGATCATCGGGCGGCTCCCTTCCGGCGTCCGGCAAAGGCGTTCAAGCCATAGAGGACAGCGAACGACACGACAAACAGGATGACCGACGCAGCGACCGCCTTGCCGATGGCGCCTTGCTTGAAGAAGGCCTCGTAGATGTAGATCGACAGCGAGGCCGTGGAACCGCCCGGTCCGCTGCCGGTCAGCACATAGACATTGTCGAAGACGCGGAAGCCGTCGATGAAGCGAATGAGCAGCGCGACAGCGATGGTGGGCAGCATCAGCGGCAGCTCGATATACCACAACCGCTCCAGCCGGTTGGTGCCGTCCATGGCGGCCGCTTCGACGACATCGGTCGGGATGGCCTGATAGGCCATGTAGAACAACAAAAGCGCGAACGGCGTCCACTGCAGCGTTTCGACGACGATCAGCATCCAGAAGGCCGAGCCCGGTCCCAGGAAGGAAAAACTCGCGCCGAAATAGGCCCACAGATAATAGGGCACCGGACCGACGAACTCGTGCAGCACCAGCCGGTACATCAGGCCGACGAGCGCCGGCGCCACCATCAGCGGCAGCATCAGGATGGCGAGGAGCCAGCTGCGCTTTTCGATGAGCGGCGAAAGAAAGATAGCGAGGAACAGGCCGAGCGCGCATTCGAGCAGAGCGGTCAACAGGCCGAAGCGCAGCGAAAACCAGGTCGCCCGCCAGAAGGCGCCGTCGCTCCACACAGAGACGAAGTTGGAGAAGCCGGTGAGGCGCGGCTGGCGCAGAGTTTCGAAGGAAACCTCGGACAGCGAATAGACGAGGTTGACGACGGCGGGGAAGCCCAGGAACACGAGCAGGAACAGCACCAGCGGGGTCGCCAGCAGCTTGAATTCCGAGGATTGGGCGCGTTGCGTGAGCGTGGTCATCGAACCGGTTTGTCCCGGCGACGGCGGCGGACGGGCCGCCGCCATCGGCCCTGTTTATTTGAGGAGTTCGGCCATGCCCTTCTCGGCATTCTTCAGCGCATCGTCGATGCTCTGCTGGCCGGACCAGTAGCCGGTGAATTCCTTGGCCTGCAGTTCATAGACCGTGAGCGCCTTCGCCGAGGTTCCGCCGGTCATGACGTAGCCGTACTTGCCGGCATAGTCGCCGAGCTTGACGAGATCGGGACGCTCCTTGGCCACTTCGGAAACCACTTCCGGGGTCAGCGCCGGCGCGCCGCTGTTCCTGGCGTAGATGAGTGCTGCTTCCTTGGACGACAGCCATTTCAGGAACGCCCTGGCACCGTCCTTGTTCTCGGCATTCTTGTTGAGGCCGAAGCCGAGGCCGTGAATGTGGGTGAAGCGCCCGGCGGGCCCGGTAGGCGGCGCGATGGTTTCGGTCGCCTCGGCGACGGCCGGCGACTTCTCCTTGCTGGTCAGATCGCCGGCGGCTGCGTTCCACTGCAGCATCGCCGCCACCTGGCCGGAGGCATAGGCGGCATTGGCCTCCGCGAATTCATAGGAGAGCGAATCGCGCGGCGTGGCGCCGTTGTCGTAGAGCAGCTTGTAGATCTCCAACCCCTTGCGATAGGCGTCGGAATTGACAGTGATCTTGCCGCTGGCGTCCATCCAGTCGCCACCATAGGCACGCGGCACCGACTGCCAGATCATGATGTTGAACAGGAGGTTCTTCAGCTGCAGGACAGTGCCGTAGCGGGTCGGGCTGTCGGGGTTCACGGCCTGGGTGAAGTAGAGCGCTGTCGCGGCGTAGTCGTCCCAGTTCCACTCGTCCGGAGCCTTGGGTTGCAGTTTCTTGCCCAGCAGCTTTTCGGAAATCTCGCCATATCTGGCCTTGGCGGCATCGTCCTTCAGCAAGGCGTCGATCAGGTCCTTGCGATAATACATGAAGTGCAGCGACAGGTCGGTGGGCACGCCAAACTGCTTGCCGTCGAACTGCATCGTCTTCAGCACGGCGTCGCCATAGACCGACTTCGCCTCCCCGGAGAGTTCGACCGGCTCCATGAAGGGCGCGTAGCGGCCGATCGAGTAGGTGGCGAGCAGATTGACGTCGAAAGCCTTGGAGCCGGCGGCAAGGTCTGCCTGCAGCTTGTCCCAGAAGCCGTCGCGGTTGAAGAACAGAAGTTCGACCTTGTCCTTGTCGGCGACGCCGGCCTTGGCATTGTAGGCGTCGGCCGCGGCGCGCAGCGCGGTCTCCTCGGGACCGCCTGGCCAGCCCAGCACGGTCACCTTGGCGAAGGCCGGGCTTGCCAGCAGGCTGGCGACGAGGGCCGCCAGAAGGCCGCCCTTTCTGATGGTTGCGAATGTCATTTCAGTTTCCTCCCGATTGGTCTTCTTGGTTTGAAAGGCTGGCGATGCCGACGACACCCGCGCTTTCGCCGAGCGTGGCGGCATGGAGCTGCGGCATCAGCCGCAGCGGCAGGCTGGAAAGTGCCGCGCGCACGGCTTCCAGATAGCCGGGCGCCAGCCCGATGCCGCCGCCGATGACGATGCGCCTTGGGTCGAGCGCGACCTGGAGGTTGCGGCACAGGACCGCGGTGCGGCCGGCCGAGGTGGTAACAATGCTCTTTGCCCAGTCGTGGGTGCCTGCCGCCTCGAAGACGTCGCGCGCCGTGGCGCCCGGCAGATAAGCCGCCGCCTCGGCCGCCATCCAGCGGCCGGTCACGCTGTCCTCCAGCGTGCCTGCCGCCTCGTCCAGGCCGCGGAACTGGCCAAAATTTCCGGCCATGCCTCCGAGCAGGCGGCCATTGACGACGATGCCGCCGCCGATGCCGGTCGAAATGGTGAGGAACACCATATCGACGCCCTGCCCTGCTCCGTATGAATACTCGCCCCAGGCGGCAGCCTGGGCGTCGTTGGCGGCCAGCACCGCGTCGCGGCCGCTGAGGCGCCTGACGGATGCGACCAGCGGGAAGCGGTCGGGGATGTCGAGGGTGCGGCGATTGAGCGGCGACCAGAGCCCGTCATCGACAACGCCGCTGACGGCGACGCCGACCTTGCGATAGCGCCCCCGCCATGCCGAGATTTCGCCGAACAGCGCGGCAAGCCATTCGTCCGGATTGCCGCCGGCCGGTGTCGGCATTCTTGACGTTTCGACGACCTCGCGGCCCGCGACAAGCGCGGCCAGCATCTTGGTGCCGCCGATGTCGAGCGCCAGGACCGTCTCGGCTTCGCTCACGGCCATCGGGCACCCGCCTTGGCGACGGTTTCATCGAGGGCGGCGCGGAACCAACCGGTGACATGCTCAGGCCGGGTGATGGCCGAGCCGACGACCACCATCGAGGCGCCAGCGACCAGCGCCTGCGAGGCCTGTTTCGGGGTGCGGATGTTGCCTTCGGCAACCACATAGGGGGTCAAGCGGCGCATCGCACCGATCAGCGCGAAATCGGGTTCGGTCGGCTCGACCGAGCCGGTATAGCCGGCAAGGGTGGAACCAACGATGTCGGCACCTTCCGCCAGCGCCTGCTCAGCGTCGGCGATGATGGAACAATCGGCCATGGCCAGCCGACCCCGCGCATGAATGGCGTCGACCAGTACCCTGGTGGCAACCGGGCGCGGGCGTTGGGTGGCGTCATAGGCAATGATGTCGGCGCCGGCGGCTGCCAGCGCCTCGACATCTTCCAGCCATGGCGTGATGCGCACCGAGCTGTCGTCAAGGTCGCGCTTGATAAGGCCGATGATCGGCCGCGGCGTCGCCTTGCGCACGGCGGCGACATAATCGGCGGATTCGACACGCAGACCGGCGGCGCCGCCGTCGATGGCAGCGAGCGCAAAGCCGACGACCATCACCGCATTGTCCATCGCACCGCCCTTTACCGGCTGGCACGAGACGATCAACCCGCTCTTCAGGGCCTGGATATCAATCGGCACGCTGGCACTCCCTCGATGGGAACACGGTAGCAATATAAGACCAGATTGCAACAGGCTTTAAACTGGTATTATCGCGTCAGCTCGATGACGAAATCGTAGACGTCGCCGCGGTACTTGGTCTGGGTGAATTCGACGATCTGGCCGTCGGCAAGGAAACAGCGGCGCTCCATGATCAACAGACTGGCGTCCTCGGGAATTGCCAGCAGCCGGCGCTCCTCTTCGCTGGCGGGCTTCGCCTGCATGCGCTGGAGCGCGCGCATCGGACGCGCGCCATTGGCTTCGAGATAATCGTAGAGCGAGGCCTGGATCGCGAGCGGATCCGGCACGAAGCGCGCCGGCAATGTCGCCGTCTCGATGGCGATGGGGGTGTTGTCGGCGGTGCGCAGACGGGTCAGCCGCACCACCTTCTCGCCGGCCGAAATGCCCAGCGCCATCATTTCCACCGGCGAAGGCCGCGAAATCACACGCGAAATCCACACGCAACCGGGCTCGAGCCCACGCGAACGCATATCCTCCGAGAAGCTGGTCATGGTCGCCAGCGACTTCTCCACCCGCGAGGCGACGACGGTCTTGGCGCCCTGGCGTCGGTCGAGCAGGCCGTCGGCGACGAGGCCGTCGATCGCCTTGCGCACGGTGACGCGCGAAATGCCGAGCGCATCGCAAAGCACGCGCTCGCTGGGAGTGACGGCCCCGCGCTTGAGGCGGGCCGCGCCAATCGCTTGTTTGAAGGCATCTTCGAGCCGGCGGTAGAGCGGTTCGCCGCTCTCACCCGCCAGTGCAGCAGCCAGAAAATCGAGGATCGCCTGATCGCCCATCGGAACCATCCACTTCGAGACAGCACCTTTATGCAGAATTTTTTTCAGGTGTTAAACTGGTATTGTTCTTATCCGACCGTAATTTGCGAACGGACCGCGTGAAAGGCACGTGGCCTGCCGAGCTGGCTTCAAGCAAACGGGTGATGGACGTCATGGCGGCGCCGACGAGAATAGCGGCAGCGCCGGCGAACCTGCCCGTCAGCCGCCCCGGGCACGGGCGGCGTCGTTGATGCCTTCGGCATCGGGGGCCAGGCCATAACTCATCTTGCGCATCTGCTCGATCACGCGGGCCATCTCGTCGTCGGGCAAGACGGGCGGCTCGCCCAGGGTCAGCACCTGGACATACATGCGCGACAGGGTTTCAACCTCGATGGCCAGCCACAGCGCCGCCTCCAGCGTCGCGCCCAGCGATATCTGGCCGTGCTGGCCGAGCAGGCAGGCAAGCCTCCCCTCAAGCGCCACCAGCGCATGGTCGGACAAGGCCTGCGTGCCGAACGTCGCGTATTTGGCGCAGCGGATCGTCGAGCCGCCGGCAACGCCGGTCATGTAGTGGAAGGCCGGGATGGTCTTGTAGTGGCAGGCCAGCGTGGTGGCGTAGACCGAATGGCAATGCAACACGACGTTGATATCGCCGCGCGTCTTCAGGATATCGCGGTGGAAGCGCCATTCCGATGACGGCCGGCGCCCGGCATAGGTGCCGTCGAAATCCATTTCGACAATGTCTTCGGGCACCATGGTTTCATAAGGCATGCCCGACGGGGTGACGAGAAAGCCGTCACCAGCGCGCAGCGAAAGATTGCCGGCCGTGCCCTGGTTGATGCCGGCGGCATTCATCCGACGGCAGATTGCCACCATCTCCTTGCGCAGCGCTGCATCCTTCATCGTATCGGCCTTTCATTTTCTGCTGTCGGCACCGGAAAGACTTCGCGGCATCGGCCTTCGTTGTTGTGGTCGCGGCATGCAGGCACCCCGCGGTGGTTTCGACACGCTCTCACGCCATGTGGAAGACGTTGTCGAGCGGCACGACGACGGGCTGATTGCGCGCGTCGTAGAGCATGATGTCGGCCATGAAATCCCACCAGCGGCGGTTGATCTCGGTCTCGGGCAACTTGTCCATGGTGTTGTTGTCGGCCAGCAAAAGCGTCGCGAAGAGATGGTTGGTTTTCGGGATCGAGCCAGATCGAATAGTCCGAGATGCCGGCGTCGCGCAGCGCCTTGGCGAGTTCCGGCCAGATCTCGTCATGCCGCTTCTTGTATTCGGCCGCCTGCCCGGGATTGAGCACCATCCGGAAGGCGATGCGCTTGGACATGATCAGGCTCCCGATCGAGATTTCGCATACAAAGACACCCCGCGGCCGCCGCGTCAGACGATGCCCCCACCGCCAGACGCGACGGCCGGCCGCTCCACCGCCGCCTTGCGGCGGTAGCCGCTGGCGCGGTAGGCAGCGACGGGGTCGATGGCCCCGCCACGGTTGAAACGAGCCATGGCGAGGATCGGCTCGACATCGGTGCGGTAGGCGGCTTTCAGCGTCTGCGTGGCCATCAAGGCGTCGTTGCCGTCCTGGAACGCCGCCAGCGCCTTGCGGTCGACCAGCAGCGCCGCCGCATAGGCGCGCTGCACCTCGACCGCCGACAGCATCAGGCTCTCGATCGGATCGGTGACGTTGTGGCTCTGGTCGAGCATATGCGCGGGGTTGAACCCGTCGACGCCGGAGAGTTCGGCTTCGACCAGTTCGTTGAAGACGAGAAACAGCCGGTAGGGATCGATCGAACCGGCGTCGAGATCGTCATCGCCATATTTGCTGTCGTTGAAATGAAAGCCGCCCAGTTTGCCGAACTGGATTAGCCTGGACACGATCATCTCGATGTTGACGTTGGGCGCATGGTGACCGAGGTCGACCAGACAGAAAGCCTTCG
The DNA here is from genome assembly GCF_052115345.1 of Mesorhizobium sp. 2RAF21. Classification (NCBI taxonomy): domain Bacteria; kingdom Pseudomonadati; phylum Pseudomonadota; class Alphaproteobacteria; order Hyphomicrobiales; family Phyllobacteriaceae; genus Mesorhizobium; species Mesorhizobium sp. 2RAF21. The sequence continues at coordinate 36,458 of NZ_JBFRGM010000002.1, forward strand.
GCCCGAGTTCGCGGGCGATGATGTAGTTGGTGCCCCAATCCTGCACGACGGTGGAATAGAAAGCCGGCTCGTACATCTTGTGTTCGGTGAACAGGCGCCAGTCCGGCGGCAGCTGCGCGTAGATCGCCTTCATCGAATCCAGATAGCGCGTGAAGGCCTGGGCGAAATTCACCTGGCCTGGAAAGTTGGAGCCGTCGCCGATCCACACCGTCAGCGCCTTCGAACCGATTTCCCTGCCGATCTCGATGCATTCGATGTTGTGGTCGACCGCCTGCCGGCGAACGGCCGCGTCGGCATGCGACAGCGAGCCGAACTTGTAGGAAAGCTTCTGGTCGGCGGTGTCCGAGAAGGTGTTGGAGTTCATAGCGTCGAAGCCGAGGCCGAAGCGCGAGGCCGCCTGTTTCAGGCGCCGCGGATCGGCCTTGTCCCACGGAATGTGCAGCGAAACGGTGGGGGTAGCGCGGGTGAGCTGCTGGATGACGGCGCAATCCTCGATCTTGTCGAAGACGTCGCGCGGCTCGCCTTCGCCCGGAAAGCGCGCGAAACGCGTGCCGCCGGTGCCGACGCCCCAGGACGGGATGGCAACCGCGAAGGCCTCGGCCTTGTCCAAAATTTCGGCGATGGCGATGCCGCGGCGGTCGAGCTGCTCGCCAAGCGCGGCATAATCGGCGCGCAAGGCCCGCTCACGCGCGGCATTGCTCGCCTCGACCGCATCGGCGTCGATCATCATTTCCATGCCATCCTCCTCGATCACCGCTTGCAGGCCGGTTAGAGCGCCGCGCGTCCAATTGGACGCGCAAAGGACGCTCTGGCACTTTTTATCTGCTGCATCGTGCCTACCGAAAATCGATTCCGATTTTCTGGCCGATGCAGTAACCGCGCCGGCCTGAAGCCGGCGCGGAAGGGGGGCTATCGTCCCCGCTCAACCTCAGAAGTCGAAGTTGTTGATGTTGTCCTTGGTGAACACGGTGGGCGCGCCAAGCAGGATTTCGGAGCCGTTGATAACCGAGAGATCACCCAACTTGCCCGCTTTCACCGAGGTGGCGCCTGCGGCCAAGGTACCGTCGGCCGTCGCGCGCAGCACATAGGCGGCCGCATAACCGAGATCGACCGGGTTCCACAGCACCACCGACTTCACGCAGCCGGTCGAGACATAGGGCTTCATCGCATTTGGCGTGGCGAGACCGACCACGGCAACCTTGCCGCACTTCTTGGCCTGGGTGACCGCGTCGGCGGCGGCAGGCGTCGCAACGCTGGTCATGCCGAAGACGCCCTTGAGCTCATCGCCATATTTGTTGAGCAGCGTGTTGGTCTGGTTGAAGGAGAGGATGTTGTCCTCCTGTGCCTCAACGGTTTCCAGCCACTTCATCTTCGGATGGCACTTGGCCTGATAGGCCGCCATTTCGGAAATCCAGCGCGCCTGGTTCGGCGTGGTGAAGGTGGAAGTGACGATGGCGAAGGCACCATCCTCGCCGGCTTCCTTGGCCATGGAATCGACCATCGCCTTGGCGATGCCGTTGAACTCGGCCTGGTTGACGAACCACTGGCGGGCGTCCGGCGTCGAATTGGCGTCGTAGCCGACGACATTGATGCCGGCGGCGAGCGCCTTCTTCAGCACCGGGGCGATGGCGACCGGGTCGTTGGCGGCAAACAGGATGCCGTCGACGCCGGAGGTGATGTAGTTGTCGATCAGCGTGATCTGGTCGTCGATATTGGCCTTGCTCGGACCGTCGGTCTTGGCCTCCATCGAGCCCATTTCCTTGGCCGCGTCGGCGATGCCTTTCGACGTGGCGTTGAAGTAGCCGATGCCGACGAGTTTCGGCACATCCACAACTTTCAGCGTCTTGCCCTTGCGGTCCGGCGCATTGGTCGGTTTGCCGCCATCGTAAGGCTTGGAAGCCACCTTTGCCGGCGTTGCATCGCAGGCGAGAGGGTTGGTCGGCAATTCGTCGCCGCCGGTCCACGGCGACTGGGCATGGCTGAGGCTTGTCGAGAAGGACAGAGCCAGGAGTGCGGGAAGCACTATTTTACGCATTTCATCCTCCAATTGTTCGTCCGGACACTGATGAGCGGCAGTGAAGGACGCTTCTCCCTTGTTTTATCGAGTGCCGCTCCTCTCGAAGAGGTTGCTGGCGAGGATCGCCAGGATGAGTACCGCGCCGATGAGCATGATGGTGCCGTCGCCCTTGACGCCGGCGAGCGACAGACCGTTCTTCAACGCCTGGATCAGGCAGAGGCCGATCATGGTGCCGACGACGGTGCCGCGACCGCCGAAGATCGAGGTGCCGCCAAGCACGACGGCGGTGATGGCATCGAGCTCGATGCCGGTGCCCATATCGGAGCGCGTGGTCGAGACGCGCGACACGAAGATCACCCCGGCGACGGCGGCGGCGAAACCCGAGGCGGTGTAGAGCGCGAGCTTCGTCCTCTCCACCGAAAGGCCGGAAAACCGGCTGGCGACTTCGTTGGAGCCAATGGCGTAGACCGTGCGGCCCCAGCGCGTATAGGCCAAGATGATGGAAGCGACGACCGCTGCCGCAGCCAGGATCCAGAGCTGGGTCGGAACGCTCAGCACCTCGCCCTGACCAAGAACATAGAACCAGTCCGGATAACCGCGAACCGAGCGCGCCTGGCTGATGCCTTCCGCAAGACCACGATAGAGCGCCAATGTCGCCAGCGTCGCGATCAACGGCGGCACGCCGAAACGGGTGATGATGGCACCATTGACGAAACCGGCCAGCGTGCCGACCGCGATCGCGGCCGCAGCAGCGGCAGGCAGCGGCATGCCGACATTCTGCCAGAAGACGCCGGTCAGGATCGCGGTCAGCCCAAGGATCGAGCCGACCGAAAGATCGATCCCACCGGTTGCGATGACGAAGGTCATGGCGATCGCGATCAACCCGATCTCGGTCATCAGCCGGCCCTGGTTGAGCAGGTTGGAGACGGTGAAGAAACGGTCCGACTGGAACGACAAGACGATCAGCACGACGACCAGTAGCAAAGCCAGGAACGTTTCGTGACGGATCAGGGATCTGAGGTTCATCCGGCCATCCTCATATCCGGCTACGACGGCGCAGCATGTCGGCAAGCACGGTTGCCAGGATCAGCAGGCCGATCACCGCGCGCAGCCAATAGGCCGAAACATTGACGAAGATCAGCGCCGAGCCGATCGTGGCGAACAGGATCGTTGCCAGCGTCGAACCGATGACGGTTCCGGAGCCACCGAGGATCGACACGCCGCCGATGACGGCGGCGGTGATGACGGTGAGTTCGAGATTGGGCGGCACGGTGGACTGGATCACCTGCAGCTGCGTGGCGAACAGGATCGTGGCCAGCCCGGCAAAGGCGCCATGGATGACGAACACCGCAACGGTGCGGCGCTCGACCGGGATGCCGGTGGCGAGCGCTGCTTCCGCATTGCCGCCAATGGCATAGAGCGAACGCCCGAAGGCCGAGAAGCGCATCCACAGGGCGGCGAGAACAGTGAGGACGACCATGGTGACGAGCGGGACCGGCAGGCCGAACACGTCTTTCTGCGCGATCAGGAAATCGGGCGGCAGGTTGGTGATCCAGGTGCCGCCGGTCACGCTGATCAGACCGCCGCGCAGGATCGACAGCGCGCCGAGCGTGACCACGATGGATGGGATGCGCGCATAGGCGACCAGGACGCCTATCATCGCGTTGACGGTCATGCCGACCAGGACGGGCGCCAACCATGCCACCCAGACAGGATAACCGGCGACCGCAAGCGTGCCGGAAATCGTCGCCAACACCCCAATGAGCGCACCCACCGACACGTCGATATGGCCGGTGACGATGACCATCGCCATGCCGATGGCGGCGACCGCGATATAGGCGTTGCCGGAGAAGATCGTGGTCAGGTTGTTGGCGCTGACAAAGCGTGGATTGACCAGCGTCACCACCGCGAACAACGCGACGATGGCACCGAGCACGACCAGCTCCTGGCCGTAGTCCGAGAACAGGCGCCGGAGGAACCCCGGTCTCTGCACGCCAGAAACCGGCCGGGTCGGCGGAAGGTCGACGGCGGTTGTCATCATGCCGCCTCTCCAGCCCGGTGCGCGGTCATCGCCATGCCGACCCGTTCCGGCGTGGCGTCGGCCCGGGCGATCTCGCCGGTGATGCAGCCGCCGCTGATCACCAGGACGCGGTCGCTCATGCCAAGCACCTCCGGTAGTTCGCTCGAGATCATCAGGATGGCCACCCCCTGCTTCACCAGCTCGCCCATGATGGTGTGGATTTCCGCCTTGGCGCCGACATCGACACCGCGCGTCGGTTCATCCAGGATCAGCACCTTGGGACTGGTCTCCAGCCACTTGGCGATCACCACCTTCTGCTGATTGCCGCCGGACAATTCGCCGACCGGCTGGCCGATGTTGCGGCAGCGGACGCTGAAGCGTTTCACCGCCGCGAGCGCGCGCTGCGCTTCCTCGCCGGCCTTGATGAAGATGCCTGTCGAAAGGTGTTCGATCGACGCCATCGAGACGTTCTTGCGGATGGCCATCTGCTTCACCAGCCCCTGCTGGCCGCGGTCCTCCGGCACATACGCGATGCCAAGGTCGCGCGCCTGGCGCGGCGACGTGATGCGCACCGCCTTGCCCTCGAGGATGATCTCGCCCGAGGTCGCCGGCGTCATGCCGAACAAAGTGAGCGCGAGTTCCGTGCGGCCGCTGCCGACCAGGCCGGCGACGCCGAGGATTTCGCCACGCCGCAGGGAAAAGGAAATGTCGCGGACATGCCGGCCATGATTGAGGTTCCTCACCTCCAGCACGGTGTCGCTGATAGCGGCTTCGGCCTTGGGGAACAGGCTGTCGATCGGTCGGCCAACCATCATGGAAACCAGCTTCGCTTCGTCGACCTCGCCGATGTCCCTTGTGCCGACAAAGCCGCCGTCGCGCAGCACGGTGACGCGGTCGGCCAGAGCGAATATCTCGGACATGCGATGGCTAACATAGACGATGCCGACGCCGCGCCCGCGCAATTGGCGCACCACCGCCATGAGGCGCTGCACATCCGAATCCACCAGCGAAGCGGTCGGCTCGTCCATGATCAGGATACGCGCATTCTTGGAGAGCGCCTTGGCGATCTCGACACGCTGGCGCTGCGCCACCGATAGCGTGAGCACCTTGGCGTCGACGTCGAGGTCGAACGTATCGAGCTGGTCGAGCAGCGCGCGCGTGCGTGCCCTCACCTCGCCCCAGTCAATCCAGCCGCCCGGCCGGCGCGGATAGTTGCCGAGGAAGACATTCTCGGCGACCGTCAGTTCGGGAAACAGCAACAGCTCCTGATAGACGGTGGCGATGCCGGCGGCCGAGGCGTCGCGCGTGGAGGCGAATTTCACCTGCCTGCCGTCGACCGTGATGGTGCCGGCATCGGGCGCATAGAGGCCCGACATCATCTTGATCAGGGTCGACTTGCCGGCACCGTTCTCGCCAAGCAGCGCATGCACTTCGCCCGGACGCACGTCGAAACTGACATCCTTCAGCGCCTTCACGCCGACGAAGGATTTCGACATGCCGGCGAGGCTGACATAGGGGGCAACCGCGTTCATGCGCCCGCTCCTCTTGCGCCATGCCCGCTGCGCAGGTCCGCACGCGCGGCCGCGCGGGCCTGGTCGGCCAGTTCGCGCCAGCGGTCGCGATAGGTTTCGAGACCGGATACCCGGCTTGCTACAATGGGGACGGTCTCGTCCCGGAATGGCGACCGCCCGAGCGCCTTGAAGGCGAGTGCGGCGGCACCCGTGGCGGAGCCCTCGCTCATCGTCGAATGAACGACCGTCTGCCGGTGGCGCAACTGCGCCAGCATGGCGGTGAGCAGGTCGATCTTGGCCAGACCGCCGTCAACGACAAGCAGATTGTCGGAATGGATCAGGTCGAGCGACAGGTCCGTCATCATCAGCACATAGAGTGCTGCCACCGCGGCACGTTCCTCTCCTTCCACCTCGCCGCCGACGATGTGGCCCCTGATCTCAGGAAACGGTCCGCCTGCTGCCCAGGACGGCATGGCGAAGATGCCGCGCGCCATGACACGCTCGACCGCCTCCTGCGAGATCGGCCGATTCCAGCCGTCGCTGATCAGATCATATTCCCTGCCGCCCATGAAACGCAGCGAAGGCGCCGGTTCGCCGTCGACCGTGACGTTGGCGATCATGTCGCGCTCGCGGTCGAGGGCGCCCAGCGGACAGTCGAGATTGATGATGATGACCCAGGTGCCGGTCGAGACCAGGGTGAAACCCGTCAGTCCGGTCATGCGGTAGTAGGCGAGCGCGGCGTTGGAATCGTGCACGCCGTTGTGAACTGAGATCGACCGGCTTGTGCCATCGGCCAGCTCGATCCTGGCCTCGCCGATGACGGCGCCGGCCGGCGCGATCTCGGAGAATTTCTCGCGCCAGCCCAGCCGGTCGACCAGCGAGGAGAAGTCGCGTTTCAAGGGCGCCCAAAGCTGGCTGTGCGCACCGAGATAGGACCATTCCGCGAGCGGACGACCGGCGAAGCGCCAGCCCCAATATTGCGGATAGCAGAGGATCGCCGCGGTGGCGGCAAATGTTTGCGGCTCTTCCGTCGCCAGCCAATAGATGTGGCGGGCGATGGAAAAACCCAGCGGCAGCCAGGGCGTGTAGGTCTCCGAATAGTCCGGCAGCATCGGATCGATGATTTTGGCGATCGGCTGCGGGATTTCCTGCTCGTAATCCAGGATCGGGTGCAAAAGCTCGGTGCCGCGCACGAGCGCGAAGGCGCAGCCATGCGCGGAAACCATCATGCCGCCGACATCGTGCGCGGCGACGACTTCGGCGAGTTCCGCGCTCATCCAGGTGAACAAGCGATCGTCGTCGAGCACGTTGCGCCCGCGAAACGGCTTCCAAACCGGCTTGGTGCGCCGCTCGTCCAGCAGCGTGCCATCGGGCGCGAACACGAACAGTTTCGAGTTGGTTTTGCCAAGGTCGAAAACCGCAAGCGCTCCGCTCATGCAAGCCACCCATTCGGGGCAATGCGCAGCGCGATGCCCGCCGCCTCCAGCATCTTGGCGTGCTGGTCCGACAAACCGTCGTCGGTGATCAGCATGCCGACGCGCGACAAAGGCAGCGCGACATGACGGGCATGGATGGAAAACTTGCGGCTGTCGGCCAGCACGATGACCTGGTCGACATTGTGGCTCAATTCCTGGATGGCCCGCACCATCAGCGGGTGCGATTCCAGAAGGCCGTCGGCACTGATCCCTTGCGCGCCGACAAACAATTTCGATGCGAAGAAATTCGCCGGCTGTGACGGTGAATAAATCACGCCCGGTTCGCGGTGGAGCTCACCGCCGGCGATGGTCAAGCTGCATTTGCCGTGCTCGCCGAGATAGGCGGCGAGCGGCATGGAACTGGTGAAGAGGCGGATGTTGCGGTCGGCAAGCTTGACGCCGAGGTGATAACAGGTCGAGCCGCCATTGACGATGACTGTATCGCCATCGACCACCAGGGTCGCGGCGAGATCGGCGATCTGGCGCTTTGCATCGACGGCAAGGTCGCGGTTTTCATCATAAGGACGCGCAAACGCCGGCGCCTGGGCGGAACCCTCCAACGCGGAGACGCCGCCATAAACCTTGCGCGCTCCGCCGGACAGGTCGATCTTGTCGATGTCGCGCCGCACCGTCGCGGCCGACACGCCGAGACGCTCCTGCAGCTCGCGCACCGACGCAAAGGGCCGATCACGCAAAAGCTCGATGATCTGCCGCTGGCGGACCAAATCGTTCAAGCCAAATCCTCCCGTGACACCAGAAACTAGGTGTCATGAGCTAAGTTACGCAAATCAGACAATCACGCAAGCGGTTTGTGGAAAATATCAATCATATTGCGCTGCACATACGTCATATTGCAATGCACTGTGATTTAGTTTGATCTTTTGCGATTGACAAAGTGCACGTCGTGGCTTGAATTCATGCACAAAGTATCGCGCCCGAGGCGGCGCGGCGGGAGGATCCGAGATGCCCGACAAACAGTCCGCACGGCTCGCCAATCTGTGGGACGATCGCAAGGCTGCCGCGATGACGGAGCCGGAACGGCTCGTCTACCGGTCGAACCTTTTGGGATCCGACAAACGGGTCACCAATTATGGTGGCGGCAACACTTCATCCAAAGTCCTGCAGAAGGACCCGCTGACCGGCGAGGATGCCGAGGTGCTCTGGGTTAAAGGCTCGGGCGGCGACAGCGCGTCGATCAAGCTCGACGGCTTCGCCACCCTCTATATGGACAAGCTGCGTGCGCTGAAGGGGCTCTATCGCGGTCTCGCGCATGAAGACGAGATGGTCGGCTATCTGCCGCACTGCACCTTCAACCTCAATCCGCGCGCGGCCTCCATCGACACGCCGCTGCATGCCTATGTGCCGAAGCCCTTTGTCGACCACATGCACCCCGACGCCATCATCGCGCTGGCCGCCGCGCGGGATTCACGCGAGCTGACCAGAAAGGTCTTCGGTGAGGCGATCGGCTGGTTGCCGTGGAAACGGCCGGGCTTCGAACTCGGACTTTGGCTGGAAAAGTTCTGCCAGGAAAACCCGGCGGCCAAGGGCGCGGTTCTGGAAAGCCACGGCCTGTTCACCTGGGGCGACACGCCGGAGGCCTGCTACACGACCACGATCGACACGATCAACCAGGCGATCGAGTGGTTCGAACACGAGACCAAGGGCAAGCCGGCCTTTGGCGGCGCCGTGGTCGCGCCGCTTGGCGTACAGGAACGCCGTGCCATCGCGGCGCGGCTGATGCCCCGGATCCGGGGCATGATTTCATCGTCCGGCATGCGCAAGATTGGTCATTTCGACGACTCTCAAGCAGTGCTGGAATTCGTCAATTCCCGCGAACTCGACGCGCTGGCGGCACTCGGAACATCCTGCCCCGACCATTTCCTGCGCACGAAGATCAGGCCGCTGGTCATTGGCTTCGACCCGGCCAAGCCCGACATCGATGCCGTGACCGATGCCCTGCCCGCCGCTATCGAAGCGTATCGTGTCGGTTATCAAGCCTACTACGACGGCTGCAAGCATCCGGATTCACCCGCCATGCGCGACCCTAACGCCGTCGTCTATCTGATGCCGGGCGTCGGCATGTTCACCTTCGCCGCCGACAAGGCGACGGCACGCGTCTCGGCTGAATTCTACGTCAATGCCATCAATGTCATGCGCGGCGCTTCCGCCGTGTCGTCCTATGTCGGCTTGCCGGCGCAGGAAGCCTTCGACATCGAATACTGGCCGCTGGAAGAAGCGAAGTTGCAGCGCCTGCCGAAGCCGAAATCGCTGGCCGGCCAGATCGCCTTCGTCACCGGCGGCGCCGGCGGCATCGGCAAGGCGACGGCGATACGGCTGTTGCGGGAAGGCGCCTGCGTGGTGCTTGCCGACATCGACGAGGCGGCGCTCACCGCCACGCATGAAGAACTGGGCCACGCCTTCGGCAAGGATTTCGTGCGCGCTGCCAAGCTCGACGTGACGGACGAGAGCGGCGTCGCGGCCGCCTATGCCGACAGCGCGGTGGAATTCGGCGGCGTCGACATCCTGGTTTCCAATGCGGGCATCTCATCCTCGGCACCGATCGAAGATACGGAACTGTCGATGTGGAACCGCAACATGGACATCCTCGCCAAGGGGTATTTCCTGGTTTCGCGCGAGGCTTTCCGCACCTTCAAGCAACAGAAGCTCGGCGGCAACATCGTCTTCATCGCTTCGAAAAACGGCCTGGCCGCCTCACCCAACGCCGCAGCCTATTGCACGGCCAAGGCCGCTGAAATCCACCTTGCGCGCTGTCTTGCACTGGAGGGCGCGGAGCACCAGATCCGCGTCAACACGGTCAATCCCGACGCGGTGTTGCGCGGCTCCAAGATCTGGACCGGCGAATGGCGCGAACAACGCGCCGCCGCCTATGCGATGCAGCCGGACGATCTCGAGGAACATTATCGCAAGCGTTCGATGCTGAAACGTTCGGTGTTTCCCGAAGACATCGCCGAAGCGGTCTATTTCCTGGCTTCCGACATGTCGGCCAAATCGACCGGCAACATCATCAATGTCGACGCGGGCAACGCCCAAAGCTTCACGCGATAAAACCGGCAGACGGGACAGTGAAGATCTAGGAAACCCCGCTCCTTCATTGCAGAAACGGCGGCCTGAGGGCCGCCGTTTTCATTTCGTCTGAACGCCAGTAGCGATGATGCCGTTACCTCACCAGCGCAAGCCGACCTTGGCCTTTCCAGACAGGTTCTGGACATTGCCGGAGAACTCGCCCTGGAGAGAGAGCCCAGCGAAGAAACCAGATGCGGTGCTGTATTCGGCACCGGCATCGACCAGCGCTGAATAGTGGTCCGGATTTGCCCCCTCGATGGAGAAGGAAGTACCGGCCAACGCCGGGAAGCCGGCCGTGAAGCCGATGCTGTCGCCGCCATTGATGGCGAGCGCGAGACGTCCCGAAAGCGCCAAGGCTGCACCGTTCTCGAGGCCGACCGTACGGTCCAGCCGGGCGCCGAGCTCGGTGCGGGTGACGGTCGTGGTGTTGCCCTTGTAGGCGAGCCCGAAGCTGCCGAGGCCGGTCTCCGCATAACCCGGTATCCGGTAGGCGATCGCCTGGAAGGCCGCGTAAGGCGTGAGCGTCGCAACCGGCGTCTCGATGCCATAACCGGCCTCGACGCGTCCGGAGAAGGCGTGTGCGTTGAAATCGCCCGAGAGCGAATTGCCAAGCACGGTCCGGCTGGTTTCGACATCATAGAATGTATAGGCGGCAGCCGCCGCAACATAGGCGTCGCCGAAGTCGTGCCTTGCGAATGCGCCGGCATTGAAGAAGCGCGCCTGACCGCCACCCAGTTTGTCGGCGAGGTGGAAGTCGGATGAGCCGCCGCCAAGCGCGATGCCGAGCACGCCGTCGTTCCACCGCCTGGCGATGCCGCCGGCAAGCCCGAACGTGTTCAGGTCCGTATCATGCGAGCCGGCGGCCGCGTCTCCGCCGATCTCGGCCGAGCCGCCATAGGCCGCACCCCAGCTCTGCCAGCGGCTGTCGAATATCCTGGCAAGAGGATCGGCGACACGACCGGATTTGCCGCCGAGAGCGGCAAGTTCGGTTTGCGCCTTCCCATCGGTCGGCTCTTCGGCATAGGCGGCCGTACCGCTTCCAGCGGAAGCGGCCGGCGCGGCGCGACCCGTCAACGCCTCGCCCGCCAGCAGGCCGAGGAACTGATCCGTGCTCTGGATGCCAGCGCTGATCGCACCCGCCGTTGCCTCGCCGGACACAAGCGAGAGACCGGTTTGGTCAAGAGCGCCGAATTCCGCCGGCAGACCGCCCTTGGCGTCGAAATAGCCGACGATGGTGTTGGCGACAGAGCGCTGGTTGCGGTTGAGCGGATCGAAGCTTGGCCCACCAGGATTGCCTGGGTTGCCCGGCCCGCCGGGATTTCCAGGCTCGCGTATGTCGAGGTCGAGCACGAGATAGGCGTTGGTGCCGTCATAGGCGAGCTTCTGGGTGAAGCCGGTCGGCGTCGTCCCGGTCAGCCCGGCGAATGTGGTGCCGCCGAGCCCGCCCAACGCGTTGAGAATGGTGTAGGTCTTCTGGATGTAGGTCGCCGTGGCGTAACTGGTCGCAACGGTGCCACCCGACAGATTGGCGGTGCCGGTGACATTGGTGCGGTCGGCAGCAGCGGGATCGACTTCGACCGCATAGGTCGAGCCAGCACCGAACGCCAGATTGCCGGCGACGTTGACCGTACCGATCGAATTGCCCGGCGCCAGCGTGCCGCCACTGTTGACGGTGACCGAAGACACCGTGCCGGTGCCGCCGAGCGTGCCGCCAGCGTCCACCGTGATGCCCGACGACGATGCGATCGAGCCGTTCACCGACAGGGTGCCCTGCTTGACGAAGGTCTGGCCGGTGTAGGTGCTCGTTCCCGACAGCATCAGCTTGCTAGCGCCGGTCTTGGTGAAGCTTCCGCCGCCGGAGATGCCGCCGGAGAAGGTGGAATTGCTGGTCTCGTTCACGGTCAGGGCACCGCTACCCATGGCGACGGAGCCGGCACCGGACAGCGTGCCGATGACCTGGTCGAGACCGCCGAGATCGAGGCGCGCGCCGCTCGCCACCGAAACCGCGCTGTGGGACGAGAAGGCGTTGGCCTTGCTCGCGGTGAGCGCGCCTTCCGAAACCGTGGTCTGGCCGGTGTAGTTGTTGGTGCCGGACAGCACCAATGAGCCGGTGCCGGTCTTGGTCAGTCCGCCCGAACCGACAATGTTTGATGCAACGCCCGCGGTGAAGCCATTGCTGTCGAAAGTGCCGCCGCCATTGCCGAGCGTAACCGTACGCGTAGCGGCGAGATCGAACGCCGCGTCGTAGCGCAACGTACCGCCATCGAAGGTAAGCCCTCCAGCCGCGTTGCCAAGATTGGCGTCGTTGGAGACAGCGACAACGCCCTTGTTGAGGAAAGTGCCGCCCGAATAGCTGTTCGTGCCGGTCAGTTTCACGACACCGGTACCATTCTGCACGACCTGGCCGTGGCTGCCCGCCATGTCCGAGATGACGCCGGAGGAGGTGTAGGCGTCGGAGCGATTGAAGGCGAGGATACCGCCGAGTTCGACGTTGCCCAGGATCGAGCCGGTGGTGCCACCGTTGCCGAGCTGCAGCGTGCCGGCCTTGACGACCGTGCCGTCGCCATAGGTGTTGGCATTGGTCAGCACCAGCGTGCCAGCGCCGATCTTGTGCAGGGTGCCCGGATCGCCGTTGTCGGCGATAACGCCGGCAATCGTCATGGTGTGGCCGTTGGTGTCGATCGTGCCGTAGCTCGGACTGACCGCGAAGCGGTTGTTGAAGGTCAGCCCGTCAGCGCCCGCCTTGAAGATACCCGCCGCGTTCAAGAGGACGCGACCGGTGCCGACCGCCTGATTGTTGGTCACCACCAGCGTCGTGCTTTCCGGCGCTCCGAAATAACCCACCGTAGTGCCACCGCTGTAGGTGTTGGCGCCCGTCAGCGTCAGCGTGCCACCTGCGAGCACGAGGCCGCCGCCGGTCGAACCGGCGTAGCAGTCCGTACCCGTCGCGCCGCAATCGCTGATCACGCCGGAAAAAGTGCCGCCGGCGTTGGCGATGGTGAGATCCCGGCCGCCGAGATAGACGGCTCCGCCGCCGGTCAGCGATTTGATGCCCGGGCCGGAGCCCGTACTCTGATCGGAAATGTCGAAGACACCGTTGGCAACGACGCCGCTGGAGGTAAACACGCTGCCGTCGCCGGAAAGCTGCAGGGTACCGCCGGCATCGACAGTGGTCGAACCGGCATACGTGTTGACGCCGGAGAACATCTGCGTGGCGCCGTTGGCGATCACCACATTGCCAGCCGAGCCGCCCGCGATGCCGCCATCGCGGATCGAACCGCCGAACACGGAACCGTTGGTGATGGTCAGCGTCTTCGAGCCAAGCGCAACGATGCCGGTCCCCGTCGTGCTGGCAAGGCCACGGACACTGGCGCCGGTCGTCGTCTGCGAAATATCCAGCGTGCCACCGAGCGCGAAGCCGACATAGGCGGAAGTGGCGATCGAACCCGCTCCCTTCAGCGCCAATTTGGCGCCGTTATCAATCTGGGTGGCGTTGGTGTAGGTGTTGACGCCGGACAAGGTCTGCGTGCCACCGGCGATTTCCAGTCCGCCATTGCCCTTGATCGAACCGGCAAACTCGGTCGAGCCGTTTCCAATGACCAGCCCCTTCGTGCCGAGCTGGACCGTTCCCGAGGAGGTTCCGGCAAGGCTGGTTATCGCGGGGAACGGCAAGGTCGTTGCCGAAATGTCGAATGTGCCGTCTTCCACCGCCACGACACTGGATTGCGCGATGCTGCCCTTGCCGGCCAGCGCCAGCGTGCCCGCCTTGATCGTCGTGGCGCCGGTATAGGTGCTGGCGCCAGTCAATGTCAGTGTGCCGCTGCCGTATTTGTCGATGCCGATGCCGGCGGCACCGGTGATCACCGACTCGATCTCCGCATTCGCACCACCTGCAATAGTGATGAAACTTGCGGCCGTATTGCCGGCGCTGTCGCCGCTCAGGATCAGGTCGTCGCCGGCGATCTTGTAACCGTCTTGCGTGAACTGGATGCCTTCGAACGCGACCGGCCCACTGACCGAAACCAGGCCGCCGGTGCCGGAAAACACGCCGACAGAGCCGTGCCACTGGTCGTTGAAATTAGCGGCGCCGGGTGCGCCCGTCCAATTGGTGCCACCCGCGCTCCAGGTCCCCGCGCCGCCGTCGACCGAGCCATTGCCGGCGCTGTCCGCGCCGTCCCAGAATTGCACGATCTGGCCCGCATGCTGGATGAAGAGGTTCACCTGGTTGGGGATCGCGGTCTGCACGCTGGCGTCCGTCGGCACGCTGGAATAGTCGCCGGAGACGGTGCCATCGACGTTGAAGAGCCGGTAGTAACCGGAGACGGCAGCCGGCGTCTGCAAGGTGCCGCCGAGCGTGAGGTTGCCGGTGACATAGACAAGATCGTTTAGCGGCCCGCCCACGATGCCGGGCGCACCGAGTTCGAACAGGCTGGTGGAGCTTGCCCCAAGGGTCAGGTCGCCATCGACGGTCAGCTTGCCCGGGCTGTTGCCGATCGCAAGCGTGCCGTTGACGATCGTATTCGACAGTTTTCCGGTGCCGCCGATCGTGGCGCCCGTGTCGACCGTGACGGTCGACTTGATCGAACCGTTGACCAGCAGCTTGCCGTCACTCACCGTCGTTGGCCCGGTATAGTCGCTATCGCCGGAAAGCGTCAGGGTCCCAAGACCCGTCTTGGTCAATCCGCCGGTGCCGGTGATGCCTTGCGATATCTCAGTGCCAAAGCTGTTGGTGTCGATCGTGCCGCCGGCGGCGGCGAGCGTGATCTGGCGCGTCGCGGCGAGATTGAACGCGGCGCCGAGTTTGAGCGCTCCACCGTTGAAGGTCAGGGCGCCGGAGGCTGCGCCCAGATTGGCGTCCCTCGAAGCCTGCACGGCGCCCCCCAGCAGCGTCGTGCCACCGGTGTAGGTGTTGTCGCCTGAAAGCGTCAGCGTTCCGGCACCGGTCTTGGCGAGCGAACCGCCGGTGCCAGCAATGGCGCCGCCGTCATTGTCGGCTATGACGCCATCGACTTCGGTCGACTGGTGGTTGCCGCCGACGGTCAGCGTCTTCGAACCGAGATAATATGCGCCGGCGCCTTCGATCGAACCCGCGGTCGTGCCGGTCCCGGTCAGGCTGGAAATGTTGAAGAGGCCGCCGGCTTTGGTGATGAAGCGTGCGGTGCCGCCGTTGCTGCTGCCCTGGAAGCGGGTGGCGCCGCCGGCGTCGGTGGTCACGGTGGCACTGTATGCCGTGGCATTGCCGGTAAAGTTCAAGACGGCATTGTTGGTAATGGCCGCGGCGCTTGCCGTGCTGTTGCCCTGGAACGTCAGGCTGTTGTTGTTTGTAATGATGGCGTTTGCGGCGCTCGCGTCGGCAGAGAATGTCGCGGTGCCATCATTGGTGATGTTGGCGCCCCCGGCGTTGCTCGTGTCGTTGAAATCCAGCGTCGCGCCGCTTTTGTTGGTGATGATGGAATCGCCCGCCGTGGCGAAATTGTTGAAACTGAGCCCCGTGTTGTTTTCGATGTTGGCACGACCGGCGCTGCTGGTGTCGTTGAAGGCGACGGTGGCGGAGTTGATGATGGTCGCGCTGCCACCCAGGCTCGTGCCGTTGAAATTCAGCGTACCGCCGAGATTGGTGATGACGGCGCTGTCGGCCGAGCTGTTGTTGCTGAACGCGAAACTGCTGTGGTTGGTGATGCCAGCGGTTCCAGCCTTGCTATCGCCGCTGAAGGTCAACGAACCGAAGGTGTTCATGATGGTGGCGGCACCGGCATTGCTGGTGTCGTTGAACGCCAGCGAACCGTTGGAGACGCTGGTGATCGTGGCGCTGCCGCCCTTGCTATCGTTGTTGAAGGCAACGCTGCCACCATGAGTGGTGATGTTGGCCGTACCTGCCGTACTGGTATCGTGGAAGGCGAGGGTCGCGCCCGCATCGTTGGTAATCTGAGCGGTACCAGCGTTTGCCGCATTGCGGAAATTCGTGGTGCCGGCGTTCTCGACGTTGCCGATGGCGCTCATATTGGCATTGACGACGTCCAATGTGCCGCCGCCCCACACCTTCACGGGGCCGGCGATGGTGGTGGTCGTGCCGGCATCGCCAAGCTGCAGCGTGCCGCCGTGGATCGATGTGAGGCCGCTATAGCTGTGCGTGCCGGTCAGGATCGTCCTGCCGGTGCCGATCTGCTCGACTACCCCGCTTCCCGAGATGTTGCCGGCATATGTGGAGGTATCCGACCGATTGAACTGGAGCACGGAGTTGTCGATGATGTTCCCAGCCATCGAACCGCTGGTGCCGCCGTCTCCAATGCGCAATGCCCCGGTG
Organism: Mesorhizobium sp. 2RAF21; assembly: GCF_052115345.1. Lineage (NCBI taxonomy): Bacteria > Pseudomonadati > Pseudomonadota > Alphaproteobacteria > Hyphomicrobiales > Phyllobacteriaceae > Mesorhizobium > Mesorhizobium sp. 2RAF21. The sequence goes on from NZ_JBFRGM010000002.1 coordinate 52,869, forward strand.
CCGCTGATCGTGGTGTCACCGGTATGGGCATTGGCGCCGGTCAATGTCAGCGCGCCGCCGCCGCTCTTGGTGAGGGTGCCTCCACCCGAGGTAGCACCGGCGAAGGTGGTGTTCGTCGCTTGATCGACGGTGAGATTGCCCAAACCGAGCGCCACGGTGCCGCCGGTACCCGACAGCGATGACATGGTGAGATTGTAGTTGTTAAGGTCGAGCGTGCCGCCATTGACCGTGTAAGCCGTGTTGGCCACAAAGGCACCCGCCGATCCCGCCCGCAACGTGCCGTCGTTCACGGTCGTGCCACCGCTATAGCTGCCGGTACCCAGCAGCGCGAGTATGCCGGTTCCGCTTTTGGTGAGCGCACCCGTCCCGGTAATCCCACCGGCAAAGGTCGTATTGATAGCCTGGTCGACGGTAAGATTGGCCGCGCCGAGCGCCACCGCACCGCCGCTGCCCGAGAGGCTCGACATGGTGAGGTCGTAGCCGTTGAGGTCAAGCGTGCCACCGGTGAGCGTGTAATCGGTGTTCGCCACGAACCCTGTGGCCGAACCGGCACGCAATGTGCCACCCGACACCGTGGTGCCGCCCCAATAGGTGTTGGGACCGGTGAGGACGAATGTCCCCGAACCGCTCTTGGCCAAGCTGCCGCTGCCGGTGATCGCGCCGGCGTAGGTGGTGTTCGCAGTTTGGTTGACGGTGAGAGCGGCCGAGCCAAGCGCGACAATTCCGCCGGTGCCCGATAGCGACGACATCGTGAGCCCGAAGCTGCTTAGATTGAGCACGCCGTTGGTATTGACCGTATAGGCCGTGTTGCCCACGAAAGCGCCCGCCGATCCGGCCATCAACATGCCGACATTGACCGTCGTACCGCCGGTATAGCTGTTGGCACCCGTCAGGACCATCGTGCCGGGCGCACCTTTGAGCAGATAAGCCGTGCCGGTCAGCTTCGCGTCGATCGTACCGGTATTCGAGATATTGAACGAATTTGCGGCTTCGATCGTGCCTGTTCCGGTAACGCTGCCGCCATTGAGGTTGAGGATTTGCAGGCTGAGCTTGCGGCCCGCGCCGACATTGATGGTCGCCGTGTCCGAATTTTCCAAGGTGGAGACATTGAACATGTCGCCGCCGGTGAGCGACAGCATGCCGTTGTTCTGGTTGTTGATGGGGCTCATCTGCACGTTGACGTCGCCGCCGACGACATTGATGGTGCCGCTATTGTTGACGGCGTATCCGGCTCCGGGAGAAAGTATCGCCGTACCGCCCGGACCATTAAAATTGATGAAGCCGCCGGGATTGTTGTTGATGTTACCATTGTCCATCACGATGCCGTTGGTGCCGACATTGATGGTACCGCCGTTGTTCAGCGTATTGCCGGTGCCGAAAAGCACTGCTGCGTCAGCCAGGCTGATCGTCCCAGCATTGCCGATGGTGGCCGCCGACAGGGTACGGCCGCTTCCGACCGAGATGGTCCCGTAGTTCGTCAGCGTCGTGATGCCGGAAACGTCACCCGACGCGTCTGCCCCGGTGACGGTCACGGTGACGCCGCCATTGACCTGGACCGTATTGTTGAAGATGCCCGCCAGCTTCGTATTACCGCCGAGCTCGATCGCGCCGATGTTGCTGCCCGCGAGCGCGGTGATGCTGTTGGTGCCGCCGGTGATGACGATCGCGGTGTTGAGGCTGCCAGACAGGCCGCCCGCGCCCCCGCGCGCGCCGCCCAGGATCGTGCCGCTGTTGTTGATGGTCAGGTTCTGGCCGATGATGCCGTAGCCGCCGGCTTGCGGGCGATAGGGCTGGTAATTCAGGAAGTCTGTTCCGCCGCCCCCGCCCCGGATCGTACCGGAATTGGTGATCGTCAGCCCACTGGAAATCGTTGCGGTGATGCCGTTGCCGCCGTTGCCGCCTGCGCCGTTGCCGTACGGATTTGCGAAGCCGTCGCCAGCGCCCGGGCCGACGCCCCCGGCCCCGCCGCCGCCGCCACCGCCCGTAATCGTTCCGGAATTGGTAAGATTCGCGCCTGTCGTGACGATGATGCCGGAGCCTCCGCCACCGCCTCCTCCTCCTCCACCAACGTTGTACGATTGGTTGTATAGTGAAGCGCCGGACCCGCCATTGCCGCCATTGCCGCCGGCGATCGTGGCGTTGTTGGTAAGGCCCGTGGTCAGTGTGAGCCCGGCGCCGCCGGCGCCGCCGCCGCCGCCGCCCGACCCGTAACCTTTGCCTTGGCCGCCGCCGCCGCCGCTGTCCGAACCGCCGCCGCCGCCGCCATTGCCGGAACCGCCCGTAGCTCCCCAGCCACCGCCCGTACCCGTCGTCGAACTGTCCCCGGCGGGGCCAGCCCCGCCGCCGGAGCCCGCCGTCGAGGAATTCGGCGCATTGCCGCCATTCCCGCCGTTCTGGCCGATGCTGTCGGCCAGCGCTGGTCCCGCTGCCACGATCAGCGCCAGCGGTGCGACGGAGGCCGTCAGCGCGGCTGTCAACGAGGCGATGACGATACGCAGCGCGGACCGATTGGCCGGCGTCGTGGAAATTCCTACAGCACTCACGATTATGCTCCGCATGCTTCAATGTCGGCGGTAAAAGGGGGCCTCAGCGGCGCACGCGCCGCGCAAAGCCGATGCACCCGAAAAAAGTCGGGGCTCGGCGATCTCGGCTGTGGGGCGCATGGGGTATGCGCAACCTCGCCACTACGGACAGGCTTCTGTCCGGATGCCTTTGATTTCAATACTATTCCCCCGCGCGAACTGCCCTGCCCTGAAACGGCATCTGCGGCATTTCATGTCATCAGGCGGGCTGGGCTGTCCTGAACGGGTGTCGATGACTTTCTGAAGATTTTCTGATATTTGAACGGGTCTTGGCACGGTTCCGGATTGTGGGGGTTGGGGTGCTCCGGTTTGCCGGATTTGAGCTTGATCAGCGACGTATCGAACTCCGCGCGCCTGGCGGCGAGCCAATCCGGCTGCGCCCGAAATCCTTCGACATGCTGCGCCTGTTCGCCGCCAATGCCGGGCGCGTCGTCAGCAAACAGGAACTGATGGAGGCTATCTGGCCGAACATCCATGTCGGCGAAGACAGCCTGTTCCAGTGCATTCGCGAAATCAGGACAGCGCTCGGCGACGAAGGACGCCAGCTGATCAAGGTCGTCTCCGGCCGCGGCTATCTGTTCGATGCCGAGGTGTCGGGCGATCCGGCCAGTTTTGCCGCGTCTGCCGGGCTTTCGTCCGCTTCGGAGCAGGAGGGGTTGGCACAACAAGCCGGTGGCCACGCTGCAGCTACAGTCGCCGGCCCGGCAAAGAAACGGCAGTTCTCGTTCGGCCTGCGTAGCCGCGTCGCTGCGGTCATCGCCGTTCTTTGCGCGGTCATCGGTTTTGCCGTCGCCGCGCCGATGTTCGCGCCAGGCGTCGTTGCCCCTGAGAACACGCCGACGATCACCGTGATGCCCTTCGTCGATGGAGGCAGCGACCCGCAAGCGACATCGATGGCGACGAACGTCACGGACCGCCTTGCCGACGGCCTTGCCAAGATCGATACGATCCGCGTGGTGACGCCACGGTCGGATGTAACAACCGCTTCACTCGCCAACGCGCCAACACGCCCGGCGGACACCGACTTCGTGGTGAGCGGCGAATTGCAGCGGAGCGCAAACAGCTGGACGCTGGAAGCGCGCATGACCAATGCCGCGACCGGCGAGGTCAAGTGGACCACCTCTGTGGCGGTCGACACGGAAAACACAGACCTGGCGCTCCAGCAATCCCGGCTCGCCGCCGGCGTCGGACACGAACTCGCCGTCCGCATCAACGCCGTACTTTATCCGAGAGCTGGCGTGGCCAGCCCACTGACAGGCAGCACAAAGGTCGTGGTCGAGCAGGCGCTCGCCTCGATCAACCAGACGACGCGCGAGCGCTTCACGGCCGCGCAGACGATGCTGGAAAGCGCGCTCGCCAACGCGCCCGACAATCTCGACCTGCAGGTCACGCTGTCCGCGTTGCAGACACGCGGGATTCAGATGAACTGGTACAGCGCCGCCGAGAGTACGGCGGCGGAGAGCGCCGCCAGATCACGGCTGGAGCGTGCGCTGCAGGCCAAGCCCAACTACCTGCCGGGGCTGGAAGCCTATTGCCGTTTCCTCACCGCCACCAACAATTTCGTCGAAAGCCTGGTGGCCTGCGCAAAGGTGCTGAGCCTCGATCCATGGAACGGGTCGGCGCTCTATCAACTGGGCCTTACCCAGATTCAGCTCGGGCGCTTTGATGACGCGCTGGCAAACTTCAAACAGGCGGATCGCTTCGACACGCCAGCAGTCTCGCGCTGGACCTGGCTGCTCGGAATAGGCTGGGCCAATCTGCTTCTCGGCCACAGTGAGGAAGCGGTGCCGTGGCTGCAGAAGTCGATCGCCATCACGCCGGCATCGGGGCGGCCCTATATGGTGCTGGCCGTCGCGCTGCAGGGTTCCGGACGGACGGACGAGGCAAAGGCGGCGCTGGCGAAAGCCATGGTTTTGCGACCCGGTTCGACGGCACTCAATGTCGCGCCGCCGAAGCGAAACGCCAGTCCGGTCTTTCTCGAAGCGGGCCAGCGTTTCATCCGGACGCTGGTCGAGCTCGGGTTACCAGCCGGCTAGGCAGAGATCGATCCGGGCAACCGGCTGTTCCAGAAGATCGGTTGATCGCCGGCTCTCGCGACCAAATCGCTCAGCTCAGCGCCAGTCTCAGCACCTCTTCCACCGACATGCGCGAAATTTCACCGACCTCTCTGGCGCTCATGGCTTTCAGCATGGGCGAGAAGACTTCCGCGCCGACCTGGTTGAGGCCACCGGTCTCGGTGAGGACGCGCACGATCTCGACATTGGGGAACTGACCGTCGCCGGGGAATTTGCGGTCGTAGCAATCGTCCTTGATGGTCACGCCAGCCGGCAGTTCGAGCGGGCCGTCATTGAGCTGGACGCAATGGATTTTGTCGCCGGGGATCTTGCGCAGGTCGGCGAGGTTCGACTTGCCCCGCACGCAATGCCATGTGTCAAAGACCAGCCCGCCGTTTTTGGCGCCGGCGCCCTCAACGACCTGCCAGGCCATGGCGAGCGTCGGCACGCCCCATAGCGGAATGAATTCCAGCGAACAGTCGAGATCGAAGCGCGCCGAGGCGGCGCATATTTTGGCGTAGTCCTCGATGATCGCGTCCATCGGCATCGAGCCTAGCGGAAACGTCGCGTTGAGGCTGATCGACCGGCAGCCGAGTTCGGCGCAGAGCGCGAACACCCGCTCCTGCCTGGTGTCGACGGTAGCAATGTAGGCGTCGTCCATATTGTCGGGCAGCCAGACACGCGACCAGGTGTTCAGCGGATCAAGCCGCAGGATGCGCATGCCCGCATCGTCGGCACGCCGGCGCACTTCCTTCGGCGAAATACCGGCGACCTCAAGCTGATCCACTTCGTAGGGCATCAGGGAAAGCGCATCGTAACCGGCAATGCGCGTGGCCTCGAATTTCTCGGCCAGCGGCAGATGCGCCACGTTGGAGAACGGCATCAGATAGCTGTTCACGGTCTTCGACATCGATGTCTCCATTGTCTGCACGGATGCCGGTGCCGGCATAAAAAAGGAAAGCCGCTTCCGTCCAAACGTCGAGGGAAGGACGAAAGCGGCAGCACAAAGTTCAGCCTGGCGGCCTCGCGGCCGTCTTCTTGTTGTCTCGTGCAGACGGGCTGCTACTGGCGCAGGCGCGTCCAGATCAGGTCGTATTTCTTGGTGGCCTCTGCAGAGCAGACCGGGCTGACCACCTTCTTGTAGTCGGCGGGAACCTGAACCTCGGGCGCCGTGGCGATCTCCTTCGGCAGCATCGGCTCGGTGCCGTTGACGCCAGTCGGGTAGCCGACATCCTTCTGCTGCAGGGCCGCGTTGGCGGGGTCCATCAGGAAGGAGATGAATTTCTTGGCAAGGTCGGGCCTGGCTGCAGAAGCCGGCACCACGACATTGTCGATCCAGGCGACGCCGCCTTCCTTGGCGAAGACGAATTTCAGCGACGGCTTCTGCTGCCTGGCGGTCAGCGCTTCGCCATTGGCGACCTGCGAAATGGCTGTTTCGCCGGAAACCAGGCGCCCCATGACGCCCGACGAGTCATAGATTTTCACGAACGGTTTCTGTGCCTGCAGCAGCGCGTCCACTGCCTTGAGCTTTTCGGGATCGGTGGTGCAAGGCTCGATGTCCAGACTGCGCATCGCCAGCGCGATCACCTCAGTCGGCGAGGAGAACATGCCGATCTTGCCCTGCAATTCCGCAGGCGGATTGAAAAGCAACGACAGGCTGTCGGTTGGTCCCTTGTAGATTGTGGTATCGACGGCATAGGAGGTGACGCCCCAGAAATATGGGATCGAATAGACGTTGCCCGGATCCCAGGCGGATTTCTTCCACTGCCCGTCGAGATGGTCGTAGTTCGGCAGCTCGGAAATGTTCACCGGCTGGATCATCCGCTCCGACTTCATGATCGGAATGAAATCGGTCGAGGCGATCGCGATGTCGTAGCCGGCGGAACCGCTGCGCAGCTTCGAAAGCAAAGTCTCGTTGTTGTCGTAGGTGTCGAGCGCGACGGCGACGCCGGTTTCGGCGGTGAACTTGGTCAGCATCGCCTGCGAGATGTAGCCGTTCCAGTTGTAGATATGCAGCGTGTCGGCGGCGTGGGCGACACCTGCAAAGGCGGCGATGCCGGCGGCCAGGACGAGTTTCAATGTTCGAAGCATGGTTTTCCCCTGTCTGTTTCTGATGGCTATTTGTTTTTGCTCATGCCTTGCAGGCGCAAGGCGATGAGGACGATCACCACGGACGACACCAGAAGCAGCGTCGAGACCGCGTTGACCTCTGGCGACACACCGAGGCGGAGCATTCCGTAGATGTAGACGGGCAGAGTGGTTTGGCCGGCATCCGCCAGCAGCATGCTGATGAGGAAGTCGTCGAGCGAGGAGGCAAAGGCAAGCATCGCGCCGGAAAGGATCGCCGGCAAAAGCAACGGCAAGGTGACGCGTCGAAAGACCTGCCATTCGTCGGAATAGAGGTCGCGGGCAGCATCCTCCACCGCGGAGCCCATATCGGCCAGCCGCGCCTGGATCGGCAAGTAGGCGAAGGGCACGCAGAACACGGTGTGGGCGATGATGAGGTTGCCGAGGCCGAGCTTCAGGCCGATGCCGGAAAAGAAGACCAGCGTCGCCACCGCCACCATGATCTCCGGTACCACCAGCGGCATCAGGATCAGGCCGAGCGTAATCTTGGCGCCGGCCCCCATCCTCGCCTGTCGCAGGCTGAGCGCGGCGGTGACGGCGAGCAATGTCGAGAGGATCATCGAGGCGACGGCGACGATCAGGCTGTTCGACAGGGCAACGCCGATGTCGCGGTTCTGGAACACCCGGACATACCAGTCGAAGCTGAAGCCTTCCCAGATCGTCGCCTGGCGGCCGACATTGAAGCTGTAGATGACGATGACCAGAAGCGGCGCATAGAGGAAAAGATAGACGATCCAGGTGAGCGAGCTCAGCCCTGGCGTCGTCTTCCAGTCGAAGGGCTTGGCGCTCATCGTGCGGGCACCTTGTTGACGGTCTTGCGCACGACCAGGAACAGCGCCGCCAGGATGGCCACCGAGACGACGGTGGCGAGTGCCGCGCCGAAGGACCAGTTGCGCGAACTGCTGAATTGCAGCTGGATCAGGCTGCCGATCATCAGGCGGCGGCCGCCGCCGAGCAGGTCCGGTGCAAGGAAGCTGCCCAGCGCCGGCGCAAAGACCAGCAGGCTGCCGGCTACCGCGCCTGGCTTCGCCAGCGGCCATACGACGCGGCGGAAGGTGCTCCAGCGCCCGGCATAAAGATCGTGCGAGGCCTCGATAACGTCGCCGTTGAGCCGCTCGAGCACGGCGTAGATGGGCAGCACCATGAAGGGCAGATAGGTGTAGACCATGCCCAGAAGAATCGCGACGTCGTTGTAGAGGAACTGGACGTGACCCTCGACCAGGCCGATGCGGCGCAGACCATTGTTCAAGAGGCCCTCGTCGCGCAGGATCAGCACCCAGCAATAGGTGCGGATCAGGGTGTTGATCCAGAACGGCAAGGTGATGAGCAACAGAAGCCGGGCGCGCTTTGCCGGCGCGCTGCACGCCATGTGCCAGGCCAACGGCAAGCCGATGGCGAGGCTGATGGCCACGGTCAGCGCGGCCAGAAGCACGGAACGCCAGAGAATGGCGAGATATCCGGTAGAGAAGACGAGATTGCCGTCGAAATCTTCCTGGAACAGCAACTGCCGATAGGCCTGCGCGGTGAACGGCATGGTCACGCCGCCATAGGCGCCGTTGGTCATGAAGGAATAGACCACCGCCAGCCCCATTGGGGCCAGCATGAACAGCACCATGGTCACCAGGACCGGGGAACGCAAAAGGATCGTGGCCAGCCGGTCGTTCATGCGTCGAGCATCCATTCGTTTGCCCGATCCCAGGAAAATTCGGCCCGCTCGCCGACCGAAATACCCGAGACGGCGCCGCGCAGGCGTGCGCGGATGGAAATGTCACCCGTGCAGCGCGCCTCGATCAGCGTATCCGCGCCAAGAAAGGTCACACCGGTGACTGTGGCGGCGATGCCGCGATGTCCGGCGGCGGGTCTTGGATCGACCGAAATCTGCTCCGGGCGGATCGAGATGGTCCTGCCCTCGGGCCGACCGACAAGACCGGACGGGATGAGGTTCGCCTCGCCAATGAAATCGGCGACAAAACAGGTCGAGGGACGCGCGTAGATTTCGGCGGGCGCGGCCACCTGCAGCACCTTGCCCTTGTTCATCACCGCGATGCGGTCCGACAGGGCCAGCGCCTCCTCCTGGTCGTGGGTGACCATGACGAAGGTGAGCGAGGTTTCCTTCTGCAGCCGCTTCAATTCGCCCTGCATCGCCTTGCGCAGCTTGAGGTCGAGCGCCGACAGCGGTTCGTCGAGGAGCAGCACCCGCGGACGCGGCGCCAGTGCGCGAGCCAGCGCGATACGCTGCTGCTGGCCACCCGACATCTGCGTGGTGCGGCGGTCGGCAAAGGCCGGCATCTGCACCAGTTCGAGCACCTCGTCGACGCGGCGTTTGATGTCCGCCGGTTTCCAGCGGAGCATTTCGAGCCCATAGGCGATGTTCTGGCGCACGTTCAGATGCGGGAAGAGCGCATAGCTCTGGAACATGGTGTTGACCGGCCGCTTGAACGGCGGCTCGTGGCCAATATCGCGACCGTCGAGCAGCACCCGCCCCGAGGTCGGATGCTCGAAGCCGGCAATGATGCGCAACAGCGTGGTCTTTCCGCAGCCGGAGGGGCCGAGCAAGGTGAAGAACTCATTGTCACGGATTTCAAAGGTGGCATCGTCCAGCGCGGCGATCTGGCCCGCGCCGAAACCGAAACGCTTGTCGACGTGATCGATACCAAGCAGGACAGCGCCTGCCCCGCTGACACGAGCCCCGGCCGGCGACATTTCCGCGATCCGATACAGCCCTCCGTCGTCCACGATGTTAGCCTCCCGTCCTTGTCCCGCTCGATGCCAGGTCGCCACTACACCCGACCGAGACCGCGCTCCAGAGCCACCTCGGAAATGGCTTGGCGGAGAAGACGCGTGCAAAGTGCCAGATCATCACGTGTGGCTATGAGCGCCGGCGCGATCTCGATGGCGGTGCCGATGGGACCGACGATGACGCCGAGTTCCCGCGCGCGCCGGGCGATCGCCACGACGGTGTCGTCGGTGAAAGCGGCGCGGCTTGCCTTGTCCGCTGTGAAGTCGACGGCCTGCCAGAAGCCGCGGCCGCGAATGTCGCCGACGATCGGGTGATCGCCGAAAGCGTCCTTCATGCCCTGCTGCCATTCACGACCGAGCACATCCGAATTCTCGACCAGCTTTTCACGCTCCATGATCTCGATCACCTTTAGCGAGGCCGCGCAGCAGATGGCGTGGCCGCTATAGGTGTGGACGTGGCGGAAATGGCTGATGCCTTCGGCGATTTCGTCGCGAGTGACGACGGCACCGATCGGGGCGTAACCGGCGCCCATCGACTTGGCCATGTTGAGGATATCGGGCTCGATGCCGAGCTGTTCGGTGGCGAACCAGGTGCCAGCGCGACCGAAGCCGGTGATGACTTCGTCCATGATCAGCACGATGCCGTATTTATCGCAAAGCGCGCGGACCTTTTTCCAGTAGCTCGGCATCGGGATCTGCACGCCATTGGCCTGCTGGAACGGCTCGCCGATGAAGGCAGCGACCAGTTCGGGGTCCTCGAGCAGGATCTGGCGTTCGAGATGGGCAATGCAGATGTCGGAATAGGTCTCTTCGTCCAGCCCGTAGGGATTGCGGTAACGCATCGGATTGGCAACGAAGGAATGGCCCGGCACGCGCGGATCCGGCACGTCGCGCACCGCCAGCCAGTCGGTGCAGGACAAGGCACCCATGGTCGCGCCATGATAGGCGCTCCAGCGCGAGATGACCTTGAAGGCACGCGGCTTCCTGCCGCTCTGCTGAAGATACTGCTTGGCGATCTTCAGCGCGGTTTCCGTCGCCTCCGAGCCGCCGGAGGTGAAGGTCACCCGGTTCAGCCGGCCGGGCGTGATTTCGGCCAGCTTCCGCGCCAGCTCGGCGGCAGCGGCGTTTGTGTTACGCCCGGCGCCGGAATAATGCATAGTGACCGCCTGGTCGTACATCGCCTGAGCGATTTCGCGGTTGCCGTAGCCCAGCGAGCCGGCACGTGTCGTGGCGCTCATCATGTCGAGCAGCGTGGTGCCGTGCTGGTCGGTGACACGGACACCGCTGCCCGACATCAGGATGCTCGGGCCATGGGCATCCATATCCTCGCGCGGCACCAGCGGGAAGATCAGGTGCCTGGCGCTCGCCTCGGCGTCGTGAGCGGAATTTCTCAGCATTTGCGTGTTCATGAACCGACGGGCTTCCAGCTTGACTTTGGTCTTGAGGCCACAACGATAGGAGACTACTGAATGGGCCAAAATCGCCAGAAATGTACAAAATGGGGATACCAGTTTGAGCGAACCGATCCGCGACATCGCCATCGACTCGACGGTAATCGATCCGCTGGACGCGGTGCCGATCTTCCAGCAGCTGTACCGGCAGATCCGCGACCAGATCGTTTCCGGCATCCTGAAGGACGGTGCCCGCCTGCCGTCGACGCGCGCGCTGGCCGCCGATCTCAGCCTGTCGCGCACCACTACCATCGCCGCCTTCGAGCAACTGGAGGCAGAGGGTTATATCGAGACACGCAAGGGCGCGCGCGCCAGGGTGCTGCCGCTGCCTTTCCTCGACCAAGGCCGCGACGTCGAGCGGCTGCCGACACTTCAGGATAATCTCTCGCAACGCGGCCAGACGCTGGTGACGCTGCGCCACGAAACCGGGTTTCCGGGCAGCTATACCCTGCAACCGGGTCTGCCCGACGCACTCAGCTTTCCCTTCACCATCTGGCGCCGCCTGATGTCGAAGCATACACGCCATGCCGCCGGCGAGACCTTCGGCTATCACAGCTATGGGGGCCATCAGGGACTTCGCGAGGTGATCGCGCAATACATGCAATCCTCGCGCGGGGTGAAGTGCCTGCCCGACCAGATCATGGTGACCGCCGGTGCGCAGAGCGCGTTCCAGCTGCTGGCGCATCTTTTGATCGACGCCGGCGACCCGGTGATGATCGAGGAACCGGGCTATACGGGCGCGCATGGCGCCTTCGTGGCGGCCGGCGCGCGCATCGAACCCCTTGCGGTCGACGGACGCAACTGGGACCTGAAGACAATCGCCACGGTGCGACCGAAGCTGATCTACCTCACCCCGTCCTGCCAGTTTCCGCTCGGCTCGACGATGCGGATCGAGCAACGGCTGCGCATACTGCAACTGGCGGCCGAGACTGGCGCCTGGGTGATCGAGGACGATTTCGACAGCGAGTTCCGGTTCAGCGGCAGTCGTGTGCCGACGCTCCAGTCACAGGACGTCGACCATCGCACGATCTATGTCGGCTCCTTCGCCAAGACCATGCTGCCGGATTTGCGCCTGGGCTTCATCATCTTCCCGGGCGCCGTAGTGCGGCCGGTGCGCAAGGCGAATTTCCTGATGGGGACAGCTGCCCCGCTGGTAACGCAGGCGGCGCTAGCGGATTTTATCCGCAACGGCGATTTCGCGCGACACACACGGCGCATGAAGCGGCTTTACGCAGTGAAGCGGGCGTTGCTGGTGGCGCAAGCCGAGGCATTGTTCGGCGATGTCATGGAACAGCTCGACGAAGGCAACGGCCTGCAAACCACCTGGCGGTTCCGGCGTGAAGCGGACGACGTCGCGATCGCCCAGAGCGCGCTGAAGGCCGGCGTCAACACCACCCCTTTGTCGGCGCATTACATTCACGGCAAAGCCGAACAGGGGTTGATGATCGGCTATGCGGCGACCGAGGAAAAACAGATCCCGCGCGCGCTGCAAAAGCTCAACCAGGCCATCCGCCAGCATCTGGATTAGCGGACGGGTTAGGCGGCGCGCAGCATCCGCTTCAGCACATTCCGCGTCATTGTCGCTACGGTGTTGTCGTAGCCATTGTGCGAAAGGGCACTGAACCACTGCATGGAGCCGACCGAGAAGACGAGACCGCCTTGCGCGGTTTCGAAACAGACGATGTCGGACCGCACCAGCGGGTTGTCCGGAAGCGTCGAAGCCTCATTGATGTCGCGGCGCTCGTCGATCACCAGCTGATAATCCGCCGAGAAGCCCGTTGCCGTGGCCAGAACCAACGCATGCGCGGGCGTTCCAAGCACCGGGTCGGCGCGGTCGACCTCATCGCCGGCAGCTCCGACGCCAAGGCCCAAGGTCTGGAAATCGCCGATCATTTCGTCTTCGACGATATTTGCGAGCAAGGCCGCCGCCAACGGATGCTTTCGGTCGGCCACCTGTCGGTACGGGCGCGGCAGGCCGCAGACGTCATGCGAGGTCCAGCCCTGGGCGGTGAAGCCGACACCGACAAGGCGCTGGGGCGCGCGGCCGCGAGACCGCCACAGACCACCGATCTCGCCGGTCAGCGCGTGCCGTGCCTCGCCGGGATTGGAGATCCAGGGCCGCGTGCCATTGGGCCGGCGCACCTCGATGGTGTTGCCGTCTTCCGACAACGAGGTGACGCTGTAAAACCCGTTGCCACCGAGATAAGCGAGGCTGCCGCCGGCGCCGAGATAGGTTTCGAACGCATCCAGCATCCGCCCCGACACATATTCGGGATGCGAGCCGGTCATGACTGCCTTGTAAGGCTTCAGCAGTGCCTCGCCTTCGCGGTGAAGGTCGTGGTCGGTGATGATGTCGACCGGTTGGTCAATGGCGTCGAGCCAATCGACGGCATATAGGTCGGCGCACAGATGACGGCCGAAATGTTCGCCGGCTACTGATTTCAGCAGTCCTCGACCCGGTCGAAACGTCTTGATTGGGTGGCGCAGCGAGGCGAACGGCACGCCTGCGCCGTCGACATAGCGGTCATAGGCGCAGTTCAGCCCATAATCTCTCCACATCTCGTTGCCATAGGCGACATAGGTGAAGGTCGGCACCAGCAGTGCCAGCGGCGCCGTCGCTTGCCCATTGCGCGGACAGACGAGGAAAGGAAGATCGTCGGTCTCGCCGCCCGCCTTCAGCCGCGCCGTGTAGACACCGCTCGGCAGATCGCTGGGCACGGCAAAGGCAAAACTCTCGCTCCAGTTCGCGTCGGACAGCGAATCCTCATGGAAATGGATGGCCGAATAACCGCGAGGGTCGGCCATGGGATCGTCGTTTTCGCCGCTCCAATGCGGACCGGTCATGAGGCGGACCGGCGATTGATGGGTGGTGCCGTGCAGTCCGCGCCCGCCAATGTCACGAACCTCGGTGCCATCGCTTCCGACGTTGAAATCCCAGGCCGCGATCAAGGGCTGCGGCAAAGCCGAAAAATCCGCAGCCGACACGAACCCGGCAAGCTCGGCATCGCCCAGGCATTTTCCGAAGATGCAGGGATCGGCGATCTTGCCGTTGAAGAACAGGCCGGGACGCCCGCCTGCCATCGACGCGGCAATCAGAAGTGCGGTATCCGAACCGGCGGCGCGTGGCAAATGGCCTGCCGCTCCGGGCTCGCCGGCGATCGACAGGTCGCGCGGATGCAATCCGGCCGACAGCCGGGCCGACCCGCTAGCGGCATCATAGCGCGCGGCGATCCAGTGCCAGCGGCGCTCGGCGACAGGTTCCTCGCCTTCGATCCGTGAGGGGCCGAGGCGCAGAAACAGCCTGCCGGTGTCAGTGAGGCCGAGCGCATAACCGGTTTCGTCTTCTCCTTCCTTGGACAGGATGACCTGTTCGCCGTGGCCGGGGCGCGTCGGATAAATCCAGGCAAACAGGGTGAAGTCGTCGGTCAGTCGCAGATCGGCGTGGTCCGGCACGACGACACAGGAGCCGGGAAACAGCGGCTGTTCCATGCCGGGATATTCGCCATTTGCGGGGCTTTCGATCGGCACTTCGCGGCGACCCGGCCCGCGCGGATCGGCATCGCCATGCAGCAGGCGCACGATCTCGGCCTTGAACACCGGAGCATCCGTGCTGACCATGAAGGACAGCGTTTCGCCCGGACGGACACTCAGGCGGTCGGTGTACCCAGTCAGCATCGTGCCCCTCAAAATCCCAAGGCTGCCATTCCTATTCGACAGCGACGCCATAGGGAACATTCTTCCCGCCGTAACGCCGGACACGAATGTTGGCCTGTTCGGCGTGGCCGACAAACCCTTCCATGATGCAGAGGCGCGAGCAATGTTCACCGATCACGGCAGAGGCCTCGTCGGTCAATATGCGCTGGTAGGTGCAGGTCTTGAGGAACTTGCCGACCCACAGGCCGCCGGTGTAGCGCGCGGCCTTTTTTGTGGGCAGCGTGTGATTGGTGCCGATCACCTTGTCGCCATAGGCAACCGTCGTGCGCGCGCCGAGGAACAAAGCGCCGTAGTTTTTCATCTTGTGCAGGAAATAGTCGGGTTCGGCGGTCATCACCTGCACATGTTCGGAGGCGATGCGGTCGGCTTCCTTGACCATCTCGTCCACCGTGTCGCAGACGATCACCTCGCCGTAATCGTCCCATGCCTTGCACGCGATCTCGGCGGTCGGCAGGATTTTCAGCAGGCGCTCGATTTCCGCAAGTGTGTCCCGGGCGAGTTTTTCCGAGTTGGTCAGCAGGACAGCGGGCGAGTTGATACCATGTTCCGCCTGGCCGAGCAGATCGGTGGCGCAGAGTTCGCCATCGACCGTGCCGTCCGCAATGACCAGCGTTTCGGTCGGGCCGGCGAAGAGATCAATGCCGACGCGGCCGAACAGCAGGCGCTTGGCTTCGGCGACATAAGCATTGCCGGGACCGGCCAGCATGTCGACCGGCGCAATCGTTTCGGTGCCAAAGGCCATCGCAGCGATCGCCTGCACTCCGCCGAGGCAATAAATCTCGTCTGCGCCGGCCAGATGCTGGGCGGCGACGATCAGCGGTGCAATCTCGCCCTGGAATGGCGGTGCGCAGGTGATGACGCGCTCGCAGCCGGCGACCTTGGCGGTGAGCACCGACATGTGCGCGGAAGCGAGTAACGGATATTTGCCGCCGGGCACATAACAGCCGACATTGGCGATGGGGATGTTCTTGTGGCCGAGCACGACGCCCGGAAGCGTTTCGACCTCGATGTCGCGTAGCGCATCCTTCTGAGCCTGGGCGAAATTGCGGACCTGCACCTGCGCGAACTCGATATCGGTGCGCTGGCGGCTGGTGAGGCCGTCGACGCAGCGTTTGATCTCCGCGTCCGTCAGCCGGTAGGACTTGCGGTCTAGGCCGTCGAACTTGACCGACAGCGCACGCACGGCCTGATCGCCGCCCTTTTCGACCTCGGCCAACAGAGCCTCGACGGCTTTGGTCAAGGCCGCCGCCTGAGCAGCCTCGCCTGTGAGCCGCGATGCCTTCAAGTGTCGTATCATGGGATTGGCCTTTCCGGATCACAGGCAGACCGGCCGCCACGGTAAGGCCGCGGCGCCGGTTGGTTCATCGGGATGTCGGTGGCCGCTGCATTGCGACCGCACACACTTACATGTGCTGTTCCAGCGCACGGCCTTCGGCGTAGGCTTCCTGTTCCTTGCCGTAATATTCGGGCGACGGGAAATCCCACCAGCCGGTGACGAAAGGACCAGCAGCATCGCGAGAGGTCGTCACCTCGACCAGCGCCGGCGCGCCGCAATCGAGCGCCGCCCTCAGCGTCTTTTCGAGCTGGTCGGATTCCTCGACCTTCCAGGCCTGCATGCCGAAGTTTTTCGCCACTTCGGAGATGTTGGCCGTGTAAGGCTCGCCATTGCCCTTGTGATGGTTGAATTCGCTGGCGACGTGGCGGCCCATGAATTTGCGCTGACCGCCGCGGATCGACATGTAGCCACGGTTGTTCTGGACGAGGAAGACGGCCGGGATGTCGTTCATGACGGCTGTGCCCATTTCAGGCAGCGACATCATGAAATCGCCATCGCCGACGACCGCGACCACCTGCCTGTCCGGCATGGCGAGTTTGGCGCCGAGGGCTGCCGGCACCGCCCAGCCCATCGGCGAGAAGGAGCCCGAGGTCAGGTGAGTGCGCGGCTCATAGACCGGGAAGGTCTGCTTGACCGCGCCTTGCGTGTTGCCGGAGCCGGCGAGGATGATGCCGTCGCGCGCCATGACGTTGCGCAGCGCGCCGAGCGGGCGCTGCGAGGTGAACGGACTTTCGTGGGAATCGCGGCGCGGTGCCAACATTTCCTCCCACTCGACCTTGGCGGCATGGATGTCGCCGAGATAGCGCTCGCGGCGGTTCATCGCCTTCGCCGCCTGCTGATCGGATATCGCCGCCAGTATGGCCTCCAGCGTGGCTCGAGCATCGGCGACGATGCCGACCTCGGTGGCGTAGTTCTTGCCGATCTCGTGGTGATCAAGATCGATATGGATCAGCTTGCCCGGAGGGATCGAGATCGAGGCGCCCTTGCGGTAGCTCGACGCCGACCAGTCGGTGAAGCGGCAGCCCACCGACATGACGACATCGGCACTGGCGGTGATCTTGTTGCCACAGGAGGTGCCGGTCTGGCCGATGGCGCCGATCGACAGCGGATGGTCTTCAGAAATCGCGCCCTTGCCGTTCCAGGTTGTGGAGACCGCCGCGCCGATTTTTTCGGCGAGCGCAGTGAGGGCCAGCGAGGCATTGGCGCTGATGGCACCGCCGCCGGCCAGAATGACCGGCCGTTCGGCCGACAGCAGCAACGCAGCCGCTCGCTCGACGGCGACCGGGTCGGGATAAGCGACGCCGACCGCCATGCGCTTGGCCAATGGATGGATGGTGACATCGGCGGCTTCGGTCTGGATATCCATCGGCACTTCGACATGGACCGGGCCAGGACGCCCCGACAGCATGGTGTTGAAGGCGCGGTGCATGATGAACGGCAATTCGTCGACGCGGCCGGCCTTATAGGCGCGTTTGGTCACCTGTTCGGTGATGCGCGGAAAGGCGTTTTCCTGCTGGCGTTCCAGTTCCTGCATGACGCCGTGGCCCTTCATATGGGTTGCCGGGCCGCCCGACACATAAAAGGCCGGGATGGAATCCGTGTAGCAGGTGGCGAGCCCGATGATGGTGTTGGTGGCGCCCGGCCCGATCGAGGTGGAGCAGGCCATCGGCTTGCCACTGGCGCGGAAATAGCCATCGGCCATATGGACGGCACTCTGCTCGTGCATGACCTGGATGAAAGGGATTTGCGAGCCTTCGGCGAGAAAGGCGTCGAACAGCGACCAGATGCCATGACCGGGCACGCCGGCGACATAGTCGACGCCGTATTCCTTCAGTGCTCTCGCCACGATCTGGCCGCCTGTCAGTCTCATCTCGCTCGTCCCTCTTTGTCTCTCTGTGACGGGCGGAAAGAAAACATCGACAGCAGTCCAGAAAAAGCACCAGAAATGCGCAATCTGGAGATACCAGTTCGATAATGTCAGATGCTTGCAGCTGGCGCGCTGTCCGCGTCATGCACCGCTTTCGGGCTTAGGCGCGGTGCCTGGAAACTCGTCCCCGGATGTTGAGCTATCGGCCGCCGCCGTGATCGTCGTTTGCCCGGGCGCGCAGAAGCGTTTCGTGATCACGGAAGCGGGCGGCCGCCTCGGTGCGGTTGTGGGTGCCAAGCTTGCGGATGATGTTGTGGAGGTGGATCTTGACCGTATTTTCCGAGAGGCGGACCTCGGCCGCGATCTGCTTGTTCTGCAGTCCGCGCGAAACGAGTTCCAGCACCTGCATCTCGCGCGGGGAGAGGTCGGTTATGCGCATCATGTTGCCGGGATGAGCCATCGTCGGCGGTTCGGCGTCGGCTTTCCTGACCTGGGACTGAAGCAGGCTGGCTGGAAAATATTCGCCGCCGCGCAACATCAGCCGCACGATGGACAGCCAGATGTCGAGCCTCAAATTCATCGGCAGGACGCCCCTGACCAGCTGGGACCCGACGATCTGCGGGAGGTCGTAGACTGAGTTTCGAGCATCCGGCTCGATCATCGCCACCAGGGCAAACGGATGTCGGCGGAGGATGTCGGCGGAGATCTTCTCGAACTCCTGCAAACGCTCGCAATCGACCAGGATCAATGCAACCGGGTGGATGAACTCCTCGCAAGCTACATCGATCCGATCCATCCAGGCGACAACCAGTTCGGGAAACTCCCGTTCGAGCGCAAAGACCAGGCTGGGAGAAACCACCCCTGGCGCTGTCACCAAAAGAAGCATCCGCCGCGCTTCCAGCATTCTCTCCGCGTTGTCGGCCCCGTTGGTCAACGCCAAGCCCTGTGTTTCCACGTTTCACACCCGATCTTGTTGGCGGGTTTTCAGTACAAGCTACGCACCGCCAATCCGGAAAGCGGCAGAGCAAAGCATAAATCGATCCGGCGACAATCGGCACAACCCAATAGGATAGGCTGTAACCATCCATTTGGCGCGGTCAGGGCCAGGGCAAGTTTCCACACACCCAAATGGATTAGCACCGCCGGCTTTGATGCCCCGCGCTCGTCGGCAGCGCCCGTTGCAATCTGTTTGGAGGACGAGGCGCCGGCCGCACAACCTTAAGGATGAGCCGCCCTCTCCCGACGAGAGCCTAGTCAGTTTTGGACGTTCTGGCACATTGCCGGACGGATTGCTTGTCGATCCGAAACAGACTGCCGCCGATGCAAGCTGAGTACGCTTTTGTTCGGCAAAACATGGCTTGGTTCGTACGCATGAAACCTAACGCGCATCGGCGGCACAGTTCACCAAACACGGCGGATGGTTTTCGCCGGAGGCTCGGCACACGCCTTCGCGGCGGATTGGCAATCGCCCTGCTTGCCTGCTCTGCCGCGGCATTGCCCACATCGGCCCTTGCCGATGGCACCCCACTGCCGCCGCAGACCCGACTTCGTGTCACGGTGCTGCAATGGATGCCGGTCAAAGGCGTCTACGAGAACTGGACCGCGCTTGGCGGCGAGTTCGTTGTGTCCGACGCCGGAACCATCACCCTGCCCGTGGTCGGGACGATCCCGGTCCAAGACCTGGACAATGCCGCGCTGGCCGATGAAGTTGCCGACCGCATCCAGAAGAAGACCGGCCTGGTCAACAAACCGGACACCACCGTGGAGGTGGTCGAGTTTCCCCCGATCTACGTGGTTGGCGGCGTCAACAAGCCGGGAGAATACAAATTCCGCACCGGGCTGACCGTGCTGCAGGCTGTGGCGCTGGGTGGCGGGCAGGTGCAACCCAGCCCCGACGCCTCGAAGAACGAGATTCAGCTCGTCGGGACCCTGCAAGGAATCCAGGTCGAAATGCTGCGCTCGGAGGCGCGCATCGCCAGATTGCAGGCGGAGACGATAGGCGCGACGACGATCGACTTTCCGGCAATGCATGCCGGCGTCGACAGCGCCCTTGCGGCGCAGGTCTACGGCCAGGAAAAAATCATCTTCGCGGCCCGTGCCAACGAGCTCGACCGGCAGACCAAGTCGCTGTCCGACCTGCGCGAGCTTTTCACGGCGGAAATCAACGTGCTCGAAGAAAAGAACAAGTCAGCAGACCTCGGCATTGCCGCCGCCGAAAGGGAGCTCAACAACGTCAAGACGCTTGTCGACAAGGGCCTGGCTATTGCGTCGCGGCAGTCGGACCTCGAACGCGCGCTGGCGGATTATCGCGGGCAGCGCCTCGACCAGGTGACGGCCATCATGCGGGCCCGGCAGAACATCACCGAGGCGACACGCAGTCTCGAGGGCCTGCATGACAAGCAAAAAACGGACGTGGCGTCGGAGATGCAGAGCGAGCAGGCCAATCTCGACCAGTTGAAGCTGAAGCGCGACACGTCGCAGAGGCTTCTGCTCGACCAGCTTGCCCAGAAGAACAGGCCGCCCCCCGCCGGCGATGCCGGCCAAGTCACCTACACGATCAAGAGACACGATCAGGGATCGGAAAATGTCTTCGATGCGGCGGAATCGACATTGCTGATGCCAAGCGACGTGGTCGAGGTGCACCTGCCAAAAGCACCCGTGCCGGCCGGCCTGTCGGACGCATCGAACGATGCCGTGCCGGAGAAGACCAGCGCCACCGAGGCCAGCCAATGAACCGAGTTCAGCGGTTCGGAAACAGTCACCGGCAAGACCGAGCCGCAGCATAGGGGCCAACACATTGGGCGCCATGAAGGGGATCATCCTGGCAGGAGGCAACGGCACGCGGCTTTATCCGCTGACGATCGCCATCTCGAAACAGATCCTGCCCGTCTACGACAAGCCGATGGTGTATTACCCGCTGAGCGTGCTGATGCTGGCGGGGATACGCGAAATCCTCATCATCTCCACCGAACGCGACCTGCCGAGTTTCAAGGCTTTGCTCGGCGATGGGTCGACATTCGGCCTGTCGCTTTCCTATGTCGAGCAGGCGCATCCCAACGGACTTGCCGAGGCCTTCATCCTGGGACGTGATTTCATCGGCGACGGCAGCGTCGCCATGATCCTGGGCGACAACATCTTCTTCGGGCACGGGCTGTCCGACGTGCTGCGCAACGCTGCGGCCCGCGAAAGCGGGGCCACTGTCTTCGCCTATCATGTCGACGAACCGGAACGCTATGGCGTGGTCGATTTCGACAGCAGCACCGGCAAGGCTACCGGCATCGAGGAAAAACCGGCAAGACCGAAATCCAACTGGGCCGTCACCGGGCTCTACTTCTACGACAATGCCGTCGTGGACATCGCAGCGTCGGTGCGGCCTTCGGCGCGAGGCGAACTCGAGATCACCTCGGTCAACAACACCTATCTCGAACGCGATGCACTGCATGTGTGCAGGCTCGGCCGTGGCTACGCATGGCTCGACACCGGAACCTGCGACAGCCTGCATGACGCATCGTCCTTCGTGCGCACCATAGAACGACGGCAAGGCGTTCTGATCGCCTGTCCGGAGGAAATCGCGCTGGAAAAGGGCTGGCTCGAACCATGCCGGGTTCTCGCCCGTGCCAACGAACTCGGCAACACGGCCTACGCCGCCTATCTGCGCAGCTGCGTGTCGGAGGTAGCCGCATGACCTTCACCGTTACACCGCTCGGACTTGCCGGCCTGTTGGAGATACGACCGCACAGGATCAGCGACGAGCGCGGCTTCTTTTCCGAGACGTGGAGTTCCGAGCGGTTTCGCGAGGCAGGCCTTTCGCTCGCCTTCGTGCAGGACAACCATTCCCTGTCGGTGGCGAAGGGAACGCTGCGCGGACTTCACTATCAGGCTCCTCCGCGCGAACAGGACAAGCTGGTGCGGGTGGCGCGTGGCGCGATCTTCGACGTGGCGGTCGATATCCGGCCGGGGTCGGCGACCTTCGCGAAATGGTTCGGCATCGAGGTTTCGGCGCGGGAGTGGAACCAGATCTTCATCCCCAGGGGATTTGCCCACGGTTTCCTGACGCTCGAGCCCGATACCGAGGTCATCTACAAGACGACGGACCACTATTCGCCCGCGCACGACCGATCGATCCGCTTCGACGATCCCGACATCGGTATCTCCTGGCCGAAGATGGCGACCCGGTTCGTCCTTTCGGAGAAGGACCGCCGCGCCCCCGGGCTGGCGCAAATGAAGATGCTCGAACCGTCATGACGAGGCTGCGGCCATGAACATACTGGTAACCGGCGGTGCCGGCTTCATAGGATCGGCTCTTTGCCGGCATCTCGCTGCAGACCCGCGCAACCGGGTCATCAATCTCGACAAGCTGACCTATGCCGGCAACCTGGCCTCGTTGCGCGCGGTCGAGGCCGCGCCCAACTACCGGTTCGTGCGCGGCGACATCGCCAATGAGGCATTGGTCGGCGCACTGCTGCGCGAAGAGAAGATCGACCGGGTGATGCATCTGGCCGCCGAGACCCATGTCGACCGTTCGATCGACGGGCCTGGCGCCTTTGTCGAAACCAACATCGTCGGCACCTTCCATCTCCTGAAAGCGGTGCTCGGCTACTGGCGATGCCTGGACGCCGAGGCGGCGCGTGCCTTCCGTTTCCAACATATCTCCACCGACGAGGTGTTCGGCGACCTGCCGCTCGACGCCGGCCTGTTCAGCGAGGAAACCCCTTACGCGCCGTCCTCGCCTTATTCAGCATCCAAGGCTGCATCCGACCATCTGGTGCGCGCCTGGCACCAGACATTCGGGCTGCCGGTGCTGCTGACCAACTGTTCGAACAATTACGGCCCGTTCCATTTCCCCGAAAAACTCATTCCGCTGACCATCCTCAACGCGATCGAAGACAAGCCGCTGCCGATCTATGGCCATGGCAGCAATGTCCGCGACTGGCTGCATGTCGAGGACCATGTGCGCGCGCTGGTCGAGGTGGGCCGATGCGGCCGCGTCGGCGAGAGCTACAACATTGGCGGGCGGGCCGAACGCACCAACCTTGAAGTCGTCGAAACCGTCTGCGAAATCCTCGACCGCCGCCGGCAGCGCGCGAACGGCGCGCGCCATCGCGACCTCATTGTTTTCGTCACCGACCGCCCCGGTCACGACCGGCGTTATGCGATGGACATATCCAAGATCGAGCGCGAGCTTGGCTGGAACCCCGCCGAAAGTTTCGAAGCAGGCCTTGCCCGCACGGTAGACTGGTATCTGGAGAATGAGTGGTGGTGGGCGCCCATCCGCAGCGGCGCCTATCGCGGCGAACGCCTCGGCACGCTGGTGGCGGCACAGTGAAGGTTCTCGTCACAGGCCGGACGGGGCAAGTGGCCACGAGCCTGGCCGAAGCGGCCGCGCAATGGCCGGATATCGGGCTGGTCGCCGTCGGCCGGCCGCAGTTCGACCTTGCCGACAGCGCCACCATCCTCGGTTCGATAACCGAAGTGCGGCCCGATGTCGTGGTTTCGGCCGCTGCCTATACCGCCGTGGACAAGGCCGAGGACGAGCCGGAACTGGTCTACGCGATCAACGCGCAAGGGCCAGCCGCAGTAGCCGCCGCAGCGCGAGCTTTAGGCGTGCCGATCATCCATCTGTCGACCGACTACGTCTTTTCGGGAGACGGCGGCGAACCCTATACGGAGACATGTGCGACCGGACCGCGCACGGTCTACGGTCAGAGTAAGCTCGCGGGAGAAAAAGCCGTCGCGCGCGCCAACCCGCGCCACATCATCCTGCGCACAAGCTGGGTCTACAGTCCGTTCGGGACCAATTTCGTCAAGACGATGCTGGCCTTGGCCCCAACGCGCGACCGGGTAAGCGTGGTCTGCGACCAATGGGGCAACCCGACGTCGGCGTTGGACGTCGCCCGTGCCATCCTGACGATCGCGCGGCAAGCGCGCGAGGCACCGCCCGGCATCTACCACTATGCCGGTGCAGGCGAGACCAATTGGGCCGGTTTCGCCCGCCATGTCTTCGACGCAAGCAAGGCCAATGGGGGTCCGTTCGCGGAAGTCATCGATATCGCATCCACCGACTATCCGGCCAAGGCCCGGCGTCCACGCAATTCGCGGCTTTCCTGCGCGAAGGCGCAAACAACCTTCAAGCTGACCACAGCCGACTGGCGCGCCAGCACCGAGACGGTGGTGCGGCGGCTGCTTACTGCCCAGGCCGGATGAGGCTCGTATCATGACGGACAACCCAACCATGTCTGCCCCTGCGATGTCCGCTCCCGCCCCGGCCAGAAGGCAGACCTACACCCAAATCCTGAAATCGACCGCGATGATCGGCGGCTCCTCGGTCGTCAACATCGGTTTTTCTATCATCCGCAACAAGGCCATGGCGCTGCTTCTGGGGCCTGAAGGCGTCGGACTGATGGGGCTCTACACTTCCATCGCCGATCTCACCCAGACGCTGGCCGGGCTCGGCATTCAGGTGAGCGGCGTGCGCCAGATCGCCGAGGCGGCCGGAGCCGAGGATAGCGAGCGGATCGTCCGGACGGCGACAGTGCTGCGGCGCATCTCCATCGTGCTGGGGTTGGCGGGCGCGGTGCTGCTCGCCGCACTCGCCATGCCGGTGGCGCAATTCACCTTCGGCGACCGCAGCCACACAATGGGTGTGGCGCTGCTTGCCGTCGCCGTGCTGCTCCGGCTGATTTCGGCGGGACAGATAGCGCTCGTGCAAGGCATGCGGCACATCGCCGATCTTGCCCGCATCAACATGCTGGCCGCCCTGTTCAGCACGGCCATCGGTATCCCGATGGTCTACCGGTTTGGTCAAGCCGGGATAGTGCCGGCGCTCGTCGCCATGGCGGCGATGTCGATCCTCACCTCCTGGTGGTATGCCCGCAAGATCAAGGTCGAAGCCACGGCGATATCGACAAGCCAGGTTTTCGAAGAGTCGGCCGCCCTGCTCAAGCTCGGCGTGGTGTTCATGGCAAGTGGCTTCCTCACCGTGGGTGCGGCCTATGCGGTGAGGATCATCGTCATGCGCCAGGAGGGCTTCGAGGCGGCTGGCCTCTACCAGGCGGCCTGGACGCTGGGCGGCCTCTATGCCGGCTTCATCCTGCAGGCGATGGGCACGGACTTCTACCCGCGGCTGACCGCCGTGGCCGACGACGACGACGAATGCAACCGCCTGGTGAACGAACAGACGCAGATAAGCATCCTGTTGGCCGGCCCGGGGCTGATCGCCACGCTGACCATCGCACCTCTGGTGATGACGCTGTTCTATTCGCCGGCGTTTCATCCCGCGGTCGACGTGCTGCGCTGGATCTGCCTCGGCATGATGCTGCGCATCGTGTCATGGCCAATGGGGTTCATCGTGCTGGCCAAGGGCGACCGCAACACCTTCTTCTGGACCGAGGTGGCGGCGACGGTCGTCAATGTCGGCCTGGCCTGGCTCCTGGTGCCACGCGTCGGCCTGGTCGGCGCCGGCATGGCCTTCTTTGGCCTCTATATCTGGCACGGCATCTTGATCTATGTACTGGTGAACCGGATGAGCGGTTTCCGCTGGTCCACCTCCAACCTGCGGCTCGGCCTGATCTTCCTGCCGGCAACCGTCATCGTCTTCGGCGTCGTGTTCCTGCTGCCGGTCTGGCCAGCGGCGGCCGTGGGCGTGGCCTTGACGCTGATCACCGGCCTCTATTCGCTGCGGATGCTGGCGACATTGCTGCCGGAAGAGACGCTTCCTGCCTTCATCCGGCCGTGGCTGATGAAAGCGGCCTGACGGGAGCCACCGCGCGCAGCAGCGGGATCAATGCCAGGACGTGCTCGAGCGCCTCGGTGACCCGGAAGACTTCCTGTTCGGACATCTGCGCGTAGAGCGGCAAGATGATCGAACCGGTCTGTGCCCGCTCGCTGTGCCGCAGCGTCGAAGAGCGCCGGCAAGCACCCGGTTCCGCATAGGCGCCTTCCAGGTGAATGTTCATGATGCCGCGCCGCGTGGAGATACCGCGATCGAGCAGCAACTGCATGACCTGGCGCTGGTCGGCGCGTTCCGGCAAGGCTACGCAATAGCTTTGCCAGTTGGAACGGCACCAGTCCGGTTCGGCCGGCGTGCGCAGGCCGGGGATGTGGCGAAGACGCTGTCCGTACAGGGTGGCGATCCGCCGGCGTCGCGCCACGATCCCGGGTAGCTTGCGCAGCTGCTCACGCCCGATCGCCGCCTGCATGTCGGTCATGCGGTAGTTGTAGCCGAGTTCGGGATAGCTCTCGTAGATGACGGCGTTCGAACTGTGGCGCACCGTGTCGGCCACGCTCATCGCATGCTGGCGCCAGAGCCTGAATTTCGCGTCGTAATCTGGATTGGCCGTCGTCAGCATGCCGCCGTCGCCGGTGGTCACCACCTTGCGGGGATGGAACGAGAAACAGGCAATGTCGCCATGCGGCTTGCCGATCGGCTCCCATTTGCCGTTCCAGAATATCTCGCTACCGATCGCGCAAGCGGCATCCTCGACAAGCGGAATCGCATGGCGCCTGGCGATATCAATGAGCCGCGACAGATCGCAGGGCATGCCCATCTGATGGACGCACAGGATTGCCTTGGTGCGCGGCGTGATCGCGGCGGCGACCAGATCAGGATCGATGTTGTAGTCGCCGGCGGTGGTGTCGACAAACACGGGCAGCGCGCCGCAATAACGCACGGCATTGGCGGTGGCGATGAAGGAATGGCTGACGGTGATCACCTCGTCGCCCGGTCCAACACCGACGGCCTTCAAGGCAAGATGCAGCGCGGTCGTGCAATTGGAGACAGCACAAGCATGTGGTGCGCCGACAAGGGCTGCGAACTCGCGTTCGAAGGCCGCGACTTCCGGCCCCTGCGTCACCCAGCCCGACAGGATCACGCGCCGCGCCGCGTCGGCCTCGCTCTCATCAAGCATCGGCTTAGCGACCGGTATCTGTGCCAGGGCCGCGCTCATTCTGCCGCGACCTTGGCTTGCGCCTGTTCCTGGCGCCACCAGGAAACGAGGTCGCGCAACCCGCTGTCCAGCGAAATGTTCGTTTCGAAGCCGAGGCGCGTGCGTGCCTTGCTGGTGTCGGCAAGCCGGCGCGTCACGCCGTTCACGGCGCGCGCCGGAACGTGTACAGGCTGCAGCGTCGAGCCCATGACCGTGCACAGCATGCGGGCGAGCTGGAGCAGGCTGACCTCGGTTCCGCTCGCCACGTTAAACACCTCGTCCGTGATTTCGGATTTCGCAGCCAGGAGATTGGCGCGGGCGATGTCGTGGACATGAACGAAATCCATCGTCTGCGTGCCGTCGCCATGGATGACTGGCGCCTCACCAGCAGCGATGCGCTCCATCCAGCGGATCAGCACCTCTGTGTAGGCGCCGTGGATATCCATGCGCGGGCCGTAAACGTTGAAATAACGCAGCGCGACGTAGTGGAGGCTGCGCATCTCGGCAAAGGACCGCAACAGCCCTTCGTTGAAGGCCTTCGCGGCGCCATAGATGGTGCGGTTGTTGTAGGGATGGTGATCCTCAGTCGTCGGGAAAGTGTCAGCGAGGCCGAGGACCGAGGCGGACGAGGCGGCGACAATCTTGGACACGCCCGCCTCCACCGCGGCCTCGATCACGTTCAGCGTGCCGCCGGCCAGGACGTCGAAAGCCAGTCGCGGCTCCTCGGCGCATTGGGTGATGCGGATCGCTGCCTGGTGGAACACCACATCGACGCCGGCAAACAAACGGGCGAGCAAGGCGCGGTTGCGGATGTCGCCCTCGACGATGGTGAGCGGAAACGCCGCCATGGCCTGGCGCAGATTTTCGTGCCGCCCGCGTACGAAATTGTCGAGGATAATGATCTCGCGCGGCTGCTCCTGCACGACCAGATCGGCGATGTGGGAGCCGATGAGGCCGGCACCGCCGGTGATCAGTACACGCTTGTCTTTCATCACCTGTCCGCTCCCTCGGGCTTGATGCGCATCGTTTCGACACCTTCCCGCCAGCGCAGAAACCGCGCCGGCACACCCGCCACGATCGCGAATGGCGGCACGTCGGCAGCGACCATCGCGCCCGCCCCGACAATGGCGCCCTTGCCTATCGTGATGCCGGGAAGGATGGTGGCACCGGTGCCGATATCGGCCCAGTCGCCCACCCGCACCGGCCGGATCTCAAGATCGGTACGGATGATCGGCTGGTCGATCGGCAGCCCGCTATGTTCGGACCCCAGCACCTTCGAGCCCGGTCCGAAGCCGACGGATTCGCCGATGATCAGATCACGCGCGTCGAGGAAGACGTGCGGGCCGATCCAGCTGTTGTCGCCGATGATGCAGGTGCCGTCGTGCCGCCCCTGGATGATGGCCATCGCACCGATGAACACGCCGGCGCCGATCCGGAATGTACCGGCATGCCTGAATGACGCGCCGGCGCCGACCTGAAGCCCGGGACCACAGTGCATCGCCAGAGCATACCAAATCGTCTTGCGCATGGTCGCGTCGATGAAGCCGTCTCCCACCGCGAAACGCGCATAGAGATCCTCCAGCCCCTTGTCGCCATAGGCCTCGATCAGCGCTTCGGCGAAACCGCTCGCGAAATTCGGGTCCGAAGGTTCGAGCCGGCGCCCATGTACAGCCGGAACGACCCTGCCATGCGGTTCGGACCTAGCCGACATGGGCCACCCGCACTTCGCTCGAAGCCATGGTCGCTGCCCGGATCACCGAGACGACCTCGGCCACCTGGCCGGCCGTCATCTCGGGATAGAGCGGCAGCGACAGGACCTCGTTGGCTGCCTTCTCGGAAACCGGAAAATCGCCAACGCGGTGGCCAAGATCGGCGTGCGCCGGCTGCAGATGAACCGGTATCGGATAGTGCAGTCCGGTCTGGATGCCGGCAACGTCAAGGCTTCGCCGCAGACTGTCCCGGTCGACCGAGCGTATGGCATAGACATGGTAGACATGCCTCCCGTCGGCAGGGTTCGCCGGCGAGCGGATCGTCTCGATGTCGGCCAAAAGGGCATCGTAGAGCCTGGCATGCGAGCGCCGGGCCGCCGTCCAGTGTTCGAGGTGGCGAAGCTTGACGCGCAGGACCGCACCCTGGATGCCGTCCATGCGGAAATTGAAGCCCTTGAGCCGATGGTGATAGCGCTGCTCCTGTCCCCAGTCGCGCAGCGTCGCCACCATGGCGGCGGTAGCAGCATCGTTGGTGACGACGATGCCACCTTCGCCACAGGCGCCGAGGTTCTTGCCCGGATAGAAGGAGAAGCAGCCGGAATGGCCGATGCTGCCGGCACGTTTGTCGCGGAAATCGGCGCCATGCGCCTGGCATGCATCTTCGATCACCGGCAGGCCGTGGCGGTCGGCGATCTCCATGATCGGCGCCATGTCGGCCATGCGCCCGTAGAGATGGACCGGCACGATGGCCTTGGTGCGCGGCGTGATCGCCGCCTCAAGCTGCGCGGGATCCATGGTCAATGCATGCGGATCGATGTCCACGAACACCGGATGCGCGCCCGTGTAGCGGATGGCCGCAACGCTGGCGACGAATGTGAAGGGCACGGTGATGACCTCGTCGCCCGGTCCGATGCCCGCCGCCAGCAAAGCCAGATGCAATGCGCTGGTTCCGGTGTTGACCGCGACGGCATGGCTAGTGCCGCAATAGGCGGCGAACTCGCGCTCGAAACCGGCCACTTCCTCGCCAAGCACATATTGCCCGGACGCCAGAACGCGAAGCACCGCGTCGTCGAGTTCGGGCTTGATGGAAGCGTATTGCGCCCTGAGATCGAGGAACGGGATCATGCGACGCGCCTCGCGGGTTCGAGTTCGACGACGCGGCCGCGCTGGCAAAGCGACGCGCTTGCCGCTTCGAGGATGCGAACGACCCGCAGGCCGGCGTGCCCGTCGGCGACCGGGGTGCCGCCTGTCTCGATGCAGCCGACGAACTCCTTGAGTTCGGTCGCGAGCGCCTCGGCGATATCGAGATGCGGCGCCCACATATCGCCGCTGCGGTAGCCGATCAG
The DNA here is from genome assembly GCF_052115345.1 of Mesorhizobium sp. 2RAF21. Classification (NCBI taxonomy): domain Bacteria; kingdom Pseudomonadati; phylum Pseudomonadota; class Alphaproteobacteria; order Hyphomicrobiales; family Phyllobacteriaceae; genus Mesorhizobium; species Mesorhizobium sp. 2RAF21. Next base: position 82,718 of record NZ_JBFRGM010000002.1, read on the forward strand.
GGCCTGCCGCACCGCTTCGCCATTGGCCTGAAACTCGCCCTTGAGGGTGATGCCCTTGTCGTAGACCTTGATCTTCTCGCTCGGCTCCAGATCGTCATAGACGACCATCTTGCGGCTACCGCCGATCAACGTGCGGCGCACCTTGACCGGCGCCAGCCAGTTGACGTGGACATGCGCGATCAGCTTGCTGTCGAAGTGGAGGTTGAGATAGGCGATGTTCTCGGGCTCGCCGGGGAAATGGCTCATGCCCATCGCGGAGACCGCCACCGGTCGCGCTGGCAGCACGTAATCCATGATCGAGAGATCATGCACGGCCAGATCCCAGATCACGCTGACATCGTGCTGGAAAAGGCCGAGATTCACGCGCACGGAATCGTAATAGTAGATTTCGCCAAGCCCTCCCTCGACCAACTCGCGCATCTTGCGCACGGCGCTGGTGTGGACAAATGTGTGGTCGACCGCCAACACCAATCCACGGCGCTCGGCCTCTTCGATCAGCCGTTCGGCTTCCTCGGAAGAAGGAGCGATGGGCTTCTCCAGAAACACGTGCTTGCCCGCCATCAAGGCACTCATGGCAAGCCTGAAGTGCGTCGACACCGGCGTAGCGATGGCAATCGCGGCGATGCGCGGGTCACGCAGGATCGCCTCGTAATCGTCGGTGACCGCGACGCTCGGATAGCGGCCGCGCACGGCTGCAAGCCGGTCCAGATTAAGGTCGCAGACCGCGATGAGTTCGGTGCCGGCTGCCTCGGAAAGATTGCGAACGAGGTTGGGGCCCCAATAACCATAGCCCACCACGGCGACGCCGATCATCGTGCTTCTCCCACGGCCCTGGCGCGGACAGGCGCGCCCTCCACCTTGCCGACGACGGCCGCCGGCACGCCGGCGACGATGGAAAAGTCCGGCACGTCGCGGGTGACGACGGCACCGGCGCCGACTAGCGCGCCTTCGCCAATCACGATGCCGGCCAGAATGGTGGCGTTGGAGCCGATCGAGGCATGTCGTTTGACGGTGGTGGGAGTGACGGTCCAATCGGCGTCGGACTGCAGCGCGCCGTTTGGCGTGACGGCGCGCGGATAGAGGTCGTTGGTGAACATGACCCCATGACCTATGAAGACGCCGTCCTCGAGCGTGACGCCCTCGCAGATGAAACTGTGACTGGAAATCTTGCAGTTTTTGCCGACGACGGCGTTGCGCTGAATCTCAACGAAGGCGCCGATGCGAGAGCCCGCGCCGATGCTGCATCCGTAGAGGTTGACCAGGTCCGGTTGGTGGATGACGACACCCTCGGACAGGATGACGGAAGAAGAAATCATGCTGCCCCGGCTCTCCTGTTGCCAGCACCGTTGCCCTGGATGGCGCCGTCTGCGACCTGACGGGTGCACGGCGGTTTCATGCGAAGTGGGACGAAACCCCGCTGACAACGAGATGGCTTTTCGGGCCCTGAGTAAATTGAAGAAAACGCGGTAGCGTCATCCCACAAAGGAGTAGACGCCCTGTCGGAAGCCGCATGCGCGACCGCATTTGTGATGACGCGGCAGGGGCCGTGGAATGGATCTGTCGACCTGGTGCCATCGTACGATCAGAAACGACGCGAGAAGCTCGACTTCGCCGAACTCATGGCCTGCCATCCCGCCTGGCCGATCAACCGTTTGCTTGCCAGTTTGGCCCACGGCCATGACTTGCGAATTCCGGGACATACGTCTTGCGCGAAGGCCGAGATAGCATCGACCGCATCAAGATCGCCCGCGTTGAAGGCGGCACTCGCCCGCCCGATGGCCTGTCGCGCCAACCCTTCGGAAAGCGTCGATCGCACCGCCGGGTCGGCGGCCAGCGTCCCACCAGCTTCGGTCAGGAAAGCCATGATCGCCTTGTGACGTTCCTTGAGGTCGGCCAGCATGTGGCCGGCACTGTAGGCCAGCGACATGTTGGCGTCGTGCCTGCGGTAGACGCCCTGATCCTCGTTGATAAACCCTACCTGCGCATGCGATGCCAGTCTTAGCCACATCTCCATGTCGCCGCTGTGCGGCAACTCCAGCCGATACCCACCAAGGCGCTTCTGCAATTTGGTACGCACCACAGCCGTCGGCGTCGGCACGATGTTGCTGCCGCCGGAGACCTTCACGAATTCCGCGCCGGTCATGACCAGCGACTTTGCCGTTCCCGCCTTCCTGCCGAGCGGCCGAACCTGTTCTTCCGTGCCGTCCGAGTGCCTTGTGATGGCGTTGCCGAACACGAAGCCCACTTCGGGCGCATCCGCCATGAGCCGGCAGGCCCGGCTCAACGCCTGCGGAAGGATGTAGTCGTCAGCCGAAAGCAGGAGCAGACATTCAGCCGATACCCATTCGATCCCCTCATTGAAGGTGGGTATGTGCCCCCGATTGGTCTGATGCCTTCGAAAGGTCACCCGGCTATCACTGTCGGCAAGCCCCATTCCTATCTCTTCGGTGTTGTCCGGTGAGGCATCGTCAATAATAAGAACGCGAACATCCACACCTCTCTGCTCCAAAATAGTTTCAACACACCCCTGAAGAAAGTGCGCGTATCGGTAACATGGCACAATCACATCGACAGAAATAGACAATTTGTTCTCCTATCTAACGTTGTTTCTTGATTATTTCCTGCACGGTTTTGACACTTTCACCTTGATATTGTTTATCACCTCCAACTGCTGTTTTCTATTTTTGTATTTTCAGCGTCGCTTTCGCTTGCTGAGCTCGCGGAAACAACACCTCATCCGGAGTGACCGATGGAGCCTCGGCGCTATTCCGCCCTGATCCGCACCTTCAATTCCCGTGCGACCCTGCCGGCGACGATCCAGTCGCTGTCAGCGCAGAACTGGCGGCCGCTTCGCTATGTTTTCGTGGATTCGGGATCGACCGACGGGACACTCGATATCGTTCCGGCCGGCTCGGTCGTGCATCGCTATGTCGGCGAGGAATTCAGCTATTCAGGATCGCTGAACCAGGGCATAGACTATCTGGATACAGACTATGTGCTGATCGTTTCCTCGCACACGGTTCTGACCAATCCCGATGCCGTGGCTTATGCGATAACCCTGCTTGCCGAAAATGACGGCATCGGCGCCGCCTATTTCTGCGCGGAGGATGAAGGTTGCCTGTCCCACATCCTGATCGACCAGACCAACTTCACCGGTTTCAACGGCGTGTGGAACACATGCGCGGTGGTCAAGACGGCGCTGCTGAAGAAGCGGCGCTTCCGGCCGGAAGTGTTTTCCGCCGAGGACCAGGAATGGTCGGCATGGCTGTTCAAAGTCGAGCGCAAATCCGTGGCGCGCATTTCCGGTGGAGGCATGGGTTACCGGAACCCTCGCAAACATCCCATGCGCAAGCGCTTGAACGAGAACATCGCGGTGGCGCTCTATGTGAAGCCGGAGATGCTCGGCCTGCCCTATCTAGCCCGCGTGATCTACAGGGTGTTCAGGCCGGTTTCCGCGTGGCGGGAACGCGTATTCAATGCACGGCTGCTTGTCAGCCTTGTTCGATGCCAGTTCTCCCAGCCGAAGCTGAAGTCCCGCTATTTCTAGCCGGCTTGTCGTCGCTCGCGGGCTGAAGACGTTGCAATATTCCCGTATAAAGCCTGACCACTTCTTCGCGTTCCCGTTCGACGGAATATTCGCTGCGGATGAAGTGCGACGCCACAAGGCCCCGGTCGCGGCACCAGTCGGGGTCGGCGCGCTCACTAGCGATGGCCGCTTCCACCGCCTCGACGAACCCGACCACATCGCCGCTTTCCACCGTGGCGCTGAACTCCGGCCGGAAGAATTCGCTGCCGCCAAAACCATGGTTGCCGACGACATAATTGCCGCAAGCCATCGCCTCCGCCGCGGGCAAGCCGAACCCCTCGTGCTGGGTGAATGCGAGGAAGATGCGCGTCGTGCGCAGATAAGCGGCCACTTCGGCATGGGACAGGCCGTCGAGCGGCAGCAATTCCCAGTCGCGGAGGCTGCCCCGCGCGCGCAATATCTCGATCACCTGCCGGGCGCTCTCGTGGCCGCGACGCGGCATATAGGCGATGCTACGCGTGCGAGGGCGTCCGCCAGGATGAAACAACGCGCCGTCGATGGAAAGATGGATGCGTTCGACCAACCCCTCGCCGAACGCCATTTCCAGCATGCGCTGGTTGTGACGGGAAACCGTGACGGTACGGATCAGGCCGGAGCCGGGCCGATAACAGCACGCGATCCGCTCCGGCGCGTGCCGCCAAGTCAAATGGCTGTTCTGGTTGAAGATGACATAGGCGAGCGGTTTGGGCAGGTTTGAGAGCAGGTCGACATCGATTTCGGCAACGACGAGCAGATCGCCTTGTCTTATCTTGGCGTGAACGCAGTCCGTTACCTTGGTGGCGTTGTCGAACCAGCTGCAGCGGAAGCCGGGGCGCCAATGAAGGACAAAGGCGTCTATGCCCGCGGCATTGAGGATATCGACGTGACGGTAGATGACGCGGATGCCACCCGAAGGCTCGGGATGATCCGGTGTCAGGAAATAGACAGCGGGTTGGCTGCTGCGCCCCTCGCCGATCGGGATCCTCAACCTCTCCCGGCGATAGCGGTCTCCGAAGGTGGCCATGTTCCGATAGAGCGACCGCGCCATGCCCTCGACCGACATCGAAATGTCCTCGTCTCGATCTTGCCCGAAACCGGCCGGCATCCATGTGCGAAACCGACCGAACCGTCGAGCCTTCAGCCAGGTTCCAGCGGTCCATCAAAAAATACGCCGCACCGCAGGTTAGACAATATAGCCGCCCCTACATCAAAGTGAGTAATCCCACGCCGCGCGGATTGGCTCTAGGCTCTCCGGCGCCCTTGGTCGAATTCGAGGGCGGGGGCGTGTCATGCGCAAGCGAGAAACCTACCCCATCGGACCAGACGGGGCTGTCGCGAACGGCCTGGCAGACCCTGCGTTCGGCGCGAGGCCTGGCCGGCGCGGTTCCGCTTCGAGCCGCCTGGCGTCCGGCAAGCAGGACATAGTGGCATCCAGGCCCCTGTCTTGGCCGATATTCCTCTTCCTGATCTCACTGCTTGTCCCATGGATCATCAATATCGGTCCGATGCGTCTGTCGGTTTATCGCCTGGTGCTGCTGGCGTGGTTGTTCCCGTGCCTGGTAATGTGGCTGAGCGGAAAGGCAGGCCGGATACGCCTCGCCGACATCTCGTTGCTGCTCTACTGCCTGTGGTGCTTTCTCGCCATCTCGATGGTGCACGGTTTCGGCTACGCCGTGCAGCCGTCGGGCATGATCTTCATCGAGACGATGGGCACCTATCTGCTCGCCCGCTGCTTCATCCGCGACGCTGACGACTTCCATGCCATGGTGTCGCTGTTCTTCAAGCTGGTCGCCTTCCTGCTGCCCTTCGCCGTGATCGAGGCCTGGACAGGCCGCAATTGGCTGTTGAGCGCTTTTTCGTCGATCAGCCGGACTTTCCCCGACGACTACCTCCAACCGCGCTGGGGGCTTCGCCGTGTCCAGAGCCTGTTCGAACATCCGATCCTGTATGGTGTCGTCTGCGCCAGCATTCTGGCGCCAACGCATCTGGTTCTTGGCTATGGCAAGACATTGGCGCGCCGCTGGAGTGCGACGATCGTCGTAGCTGCCGCAACGCTTTTGTCGCTGTCGTCCGGCCCGCTGACCGCGCTGACTTGCCAGGCGCTGCTGCTCTTCTGGTACTGGCTGTTTGGAAGCATAACGAGCCGCTGGAAGATTCTGTGCGGCCTGCTTTTCCTCATGGCTGCTTCCATCGAGGTCTTGTCCAACCGCGCGGTTCCCGTCGTCTTCATGTCGTATTTCTCATTCGACGAAAGCTCGGCCTATATGCGCGTGCTGATCTGGCGCTACGGCACAGCCTCAATCCTCAACCACCCGCTGTTCGGCATCGGGTTCAATCCGTGGAACCGGCCAGACTGGATGACCACGAGCATCGACATGTACTGGATCGTCGACGCCGTGAGGCACGGCATACCGGCCGGCTTCTTCGTGATGTTCACCTTCTTTTCGACCTACCTGCCGGTCGCCTACAGATCCGGGCTGGACGAAAGAACGCAGGTTTATCGTACGGCCTATCTGATGGCGCTGACCGGTTTTTTCCTGGTTGGGTGGACGGTCTATTTCTGGAACGCGACCTACGTCGTTTTCATCTTCGCGCTGGGTAGCGGGGCCTGGATTCTCGACACGCCGCAGCTGAGCAAGCCTGCGCGCGCGGCAAGGCCGGGTGCCACGCGTGCGATCGGCGCGATGCTGCCAGAGCGTCCAAACTGATGGAAGGTTTCGCCCCGAGCGGCCTCGATACGTCCAATTGCCGAACGGGCTCAATCTTTTGCTCCCTCGGTGCTGGATGGTCGACGCACCGGCCCTCGGCTAGCCTCTGGGCAACGCAACGGCCGCCTCCCCTTTCAAGCCATCGCGGTCAGGGACATTGTCGATGAGCGCTGTGTCGCTATCCAGCCAGACCGGGGCCGTCGCCATGCGTGACGACATCGCAACGGTGGCAACAACCCTGGAACAGGTCGAAGCCTTGCGTCCTGCCTGGAACACCTTGCCCGTAGTCGATATCGATTCCGACATCGACTACTTCATGACCGTGGTAAAGCATGCCAAGCAGGTCGTCAGGCCCCATGTCGTGCATATCCGGCGCGATGACGGGTCCAGCCTGATCGCCGTGGCGCGGCTCGAAAACCTGCCGGTGGCGTTCCGCTTCGGCTATCGCACGCTTGGCCGCGTAACGTTGCGGGCGATTGTTGTAACATTCGACGGCATTCTGGGTGCGCGAACGCGAGAGGACGAAGCGCTCGTCATGCGGCATCTGACAGACGCCTTCAAGAGCGGGAAGGCGGACCTGCTGCTGATGCGCAATGTCGATATCGAAAGCACGCTCTATCAGGAAGCCACTGCAGCGACCGGAACGGCGCGCCGCGCCCATGGGCAGCCGGCGGCGCCACGATGGGTGGCCTGCATGGCGGGTTCGCTGGAACAATTCCTGGAAAGCCGTTCGGTGAAGACCCGCGAAACGCTGCGCCGGCACGATCGGCGGCTGACCGACAAATTTGGCGACCGTCTACGATTGCACAGATGGAGGAGCCTGGAAGACCTGCCTCGCATCTGCAGCGACATGGAAACGGTGGCCGCCAAGAGTTATCAACGCGGGCTCGGTGTCGGCTATCTGGGCGACCCGATGCAAAGGGGGCTCATCGAACTCGGCCTGGAGCGAGGATGGCACCGGACCTGGATGCTCTCCATCGACGAACAGCCCGTCGCGTTCTGGACCGGTCTGGCTTATGCAGGAACCTTCTTTGCCGGCACACCCGGCTTCGATCCGGAATATGGCAAATACTCGGTGGGTCGCCTGACCATGTTGCGCATGATCGAGGACCTTTGCGCGGACCCGGACATCAAGTGTCTGGATTTCGGCCACGGCGATGCCGAATACAAATCCGCCTATGCGCAACGCATCCGCATGGAGAGCGACGTGATGCTGGCTGCCCGCCGCCCCTGGCCGATGCTCGTGGTGCTGGCGGTGTCCGCTCTTGCGATGATCAACAAACAGGCCCGGCGCTTCGCCGAAAACACCGAACTGGGGCGACGCCTCAAGGCGGGTTGGCGGCATGGCAAGGCACAAGGCGGCTGATCATGCTCAAACTGCTCCTGGTCGCGCCGACCTGCAACGGCGAGGATGTCGGCGAAGCCTGGGTGGCGCATCAATGGGCGCGCCGTCTCGGCGAGCGCCACGACGTCACCTTGCTCACCTATCACAAGCGGGGCGCCAGACCGGCAGCAGAACAACTTTCGGGCCTGCGCGTCGTCGAGTGGGTAGAGCCGCCGCTGCTCGGCCGGGCCGAGCGGCTGAACAGCATGCTCAAACCCGCCTATGTTCCGTTCTATATCCACGCCCGGCGCTGGATCCGGCAGGAACTGGCCAACGGACAGCACTTCGACATCGCGCACCAGCCGGTGCCGGTCGCCATGCGCTACCCTTCGCCGCTGGCCGGCCTCGGCATTCCCTTCGTCATCGGACCGGTCGGTGGTGGTCTCTCGACGCCAGCGGGATTTTCCGCGGACGAAGGGCGTCAACAATGGTTTGTCGCGCTGCGCGGCCTCGACCGCTACAGGCGCATGTGGGACCCGATGCTGCGCCAGACCTATCGCAGCGCCGACTGCGTACTCGGCATCGCCAGCTATGTCGAAGCCCAGCTCGCCGAAATCCCACTGCGCCGTTTCGAAGTGATGAGCGAGACGGGGCTCGACGAAATTCCGGCGCCGATCGACCGTCGCGGCAGGTCGGAGCCGCTGCGCCTGCTTCATGTCGGGCGTCTCGTCAGGACGAAGGGTGCGCGCGACATCCTTCGCGCCATGGCGCTCACCGCCGATCTTCCGGTCAGGCTCGACATCGTCGGCGAAGGCCCTGACCGCGCCGCCTGCGAAGCATTGGCCGCCGCCAACGGGCTTACCGACCGGGTGACCTTCCATGGTTGGCGATCCAAGGCGGAAGTCGCCGATTTCTACCGGGCAGCCGACATCTTCGTGTTTCCAAGTTATCGCGAGCCCGGTGGAAACGTGGCGCTGGAGGCGATGGGCTATTCGCTGCCGCTGATCGTCGTCGACCGCGGCGGCCCCGGCAGCGCCACATCCGATGCCTGCGCCATCAAACTCCCGGTCAGCACGCCGGAGGTGCTGGCCGGGGATATCGCCGCGGCTATCCGCAAGCTCGCCACCGATCCGGCCTTGCGCCTCAAGATGGGTGCGGCCGCCCATACGCATGTCGAGAAGACCGCGCTGTGGTCGGCGAAGCTCGATCGCATGGATTCCATCTATGCCGAATTGCTGGGCGCCAAGGTCGGGCCGACGCTCAGGGCTGACGCAGCGGCGTAACCGCTGCTCGCAAAGCCGCTCGATGCCCGGGGCCGAGCGGGGCCCGCATCATTTCGCCGACAATGATGCTTAGCCGGAACAAAGCCGTCGACAGCAGACCGTGATGCCGGCGGAAATAACGGATCCTGTTGGCTGTCATCATCGCCGAAAGATAGGGGTTATTCTGATATTCCCCGCCGATGTGCACGGCGCGCGCCTCGGGAACATAGGTCACGGCAAGCCCTGACCGCCGCACGCGTTTCATGTAGTCGACCTCCTCACTGTAGAGGAAGAAGCTCTCGTCCCAGTCGCCGACCATGCGCCTAGCCCGGGCGGAAACCGCCAGAATGGCGCCTGTCGCCCATTCCGCACTTCCGCCCTTGGCATAGAGACCGGGATCGTCGACGATTTCACCCGCTCTCAGTCGTGCCGCCAGCCCCGTGCCGAGGAGAGCATCGGACCATCCGGTCCTGACCGACGGTTCGCGGCGCAATGAACGCGACACCGCGCCGGATTCGGTCAGCACCTGCGGCACCGCGACACCGACCGATAGGTCGCAGAGTTTGAGGCGCAGGGCGCGTACGGCGCCGGGTTGAAGGCGGATATCGGGATTGAGGACCAGCAAATCCGCCTGCGGCCCTACCGATGCCGCCGCTGCGTTTATGGCCGCCGCATAACCGGCATTGCGGCCCATGCGAATGACGCGCGGGCGCGTCGGATGGGTCAGCGCTATGTCGACGGAGGCGTCGGCGGAATCATTGTCGGCCACGATGATCTCGACGCTTCCGGCGCCTTCGCACCCAGCCGGCAACGAGGCCAGCAGGCCAGGCAGAACATCGGCGCTGTTGTAGGTGACGATGATGACGGCGAGCGGAGGCCACGCCCCGGCAATCATCGCATCGGCAGAATCCATCCGTTTCGCCCCGCACGAATTTGGGTGACTGTTGAAGGCAGATTCACCTGCCGGATCGGGCAGCGAAAGAGTGCCTTTCGTATGCGGCTTAGTCCTATCGGCGTAGCCAGCAACAGCGCCGTCGACGGCCAACGCGACCGCGTAATCCTTTCTGGTCAATGGAATGCGGCACGGGATTTCTCGTATCTTTTGTGGCGGGTCGCACGAAACGCCGACCGTTCGAAAACGGCGGTTTGGCGGCGGCAAAGTCACCGCACTGTCTGCGAGCCGAAGCGGGAGAGAGCATTTGACAGCGATGGCCTTTTCACGGGCGGACAGCCCTAGACCGAATGGCGCAGGCGCGACCCGCCTGCCGGTGATCGATCGGCTCGACGCACTTGAAGCCGCCTCTCCGATCACGCGGGCGCGATTGGGAGAGTTGATCGCACTGGCCAAGAACGGCCTGCCGCAAATGTACAGGAAAGGCGCCTTCGTCCATACCGTGCGCGGCAGCGAGACGCAGCCGGACGCCCCCGTTCGGCCGGAGGGCGACAGCCTTCGTTATGCGATCAACGTGGCGCTGGGACTTTCCTTCATCGATGTAGAAGAGCAGTGCGGCATTCTGAATGGCGCCACCGCCGCCGACCTCATCCAGACGACAGCCACGCGGGCGGAATTTTCCCACGATCCCGGTGCGGTCGCGCTGGCGGCATGGACCGCAGCGGAGGCTGGCGGCCTCTATGCCGCGCCGCTTTTCGCCGGCCTGACCGTACTTCTTGCATCGGGAGTGCCAGTCGCGACCGTCGACTGTTCATGGATGCTGCTGGCCGGGCTCGCCGGCCGACACCTTGGCGACACCAGCCGGTTGACGGCCATGGCCCGCGACAGGCTGATCGGCGCGCAGAGCAAATCCGGCCTGTTCCCTCACAGACTGCCCGCCTCGTCCAACGGACGCTTGCGCGCCCATGTCGGTTGTTTCGCCGACCAGGTCTATTCGACGCAAGGTCTGGCGCGATTGTCCGTCGCTCAATTCGATCCGCAGGCGCTGGTGGCCGCAGAAGCCTGCGCGGCGCGCATCTGCGCCCTGCAGGGACCCGCCGGCCAATGGTGGTGGCACTACGATGTGCGCGACGGCAGCATCGTCGAGGGCTATCCAGTCTACTCCGTTCACCAGCATGCGATGGCGCCGATGGCGCTGCTTGACCTGCGCGAAGCCGGCGGCACCGACCATCTCGACGCATTGGTGAAAGGCCTGGCCTGGCTCGACCATCATCCCGAGATGGAGGCGCCGCTCATCAGCCAGAGCCACGGCGTGATTTGGCGCAAGGCGGCACGGCGCGAGCCGATGAAGGCCGCGCGTGCGATCTCAGCCGCCACGACGGCGCTCCGGCCCGGACTGCACATTCCTGGCCTGGATACGCTCTTTCCGCCCGGCCAGATCGACTACGAATGCCGGCCCTACGAACTGGGCTGGCTGCTTTACGCCTGGCTGTGTGGCGGCACGGTGGAGCGCCTGCGCGGCATGCCGGCCCATGGAGCCGCCGCCAAATCCTGAGGAGTTATCGATGAGCGCGGATCGACAATTGCTGTTCGGAGTCTATTTCGACGCCCTGCGCATGGAAGACGTGATCGCCCGCTGCCGCACCGCCTTGGTCACCCGCAGCCGCATGCTGCTGGGCGTGTTGAACGCCGCCAAGGTCGTTCATATGCGAAACGACCCGCTGCTGCGGAATTCGCTGATCGATTGCGACCTCCTGCTGGCCGACGGACAATCGATCATATGGGCGAGCCGGCTGCTTCGGCGTCCCTTGCCGGAACGCATCGCCGGCATCGACGTGTTCGAAGGCCTGCTTACCCTGGCGCATCGCGAAGGGCGCTCGATCTATCTGGTCGGCGCGCGCGCCGAGGTGTTAGCAAAATTGCAGGATCGTCTATCGGAACGATTTCCGGGGCTGCGCATCGTCGGCAGCCATCACGGCTATTTCCAAGCTTCCGAAAGTGCAGCGATCGCCGATGATATCCGCGCCTCCGGCGCAGACATGCTGTTCCTGGGCATTACCTCGCCGAAAAAGGAAATCTTCCTCAGCGCGTATGGGGGATCGCTCGGAGTACCGATCCTGCACGGTGTGGGTGGTTCCTTCGACATCATGGCGGGCTTGACCAAACGCGCTCCGCTCCGCTGGCAGCGTTGGGGGATGGAATGGGCGTATCGGCTGCTGCAGGAGCCACGCCGCCTTTTGGGGCGTTATCTGGTCACCAACAGCGTCTTCATCCTTTTGACGGCGCGGGAGGTCATCGCGCCGGCCCGTGCCTTTCAGTCGACGAAAATCGCCACTCATCCCACTCCAATCGGGAGTCTCCGGCATTGAACATCGTGGTCACGCAAGATGGCGGCACCGCCATCAACACCCCCGCCACTCACCGCAACGAGAGCTTGAGTGGCCCCATGAATGCACCGTTCAGCGGCAAGCTGGCCATTCTCGGCATGGGCTACATAGGATTGCCGACAGCCGTGGCACTGGCGACGCGCGGCATCGAGGTGATCGGCGTCGATGTCAATCGCGACATCGTGGCGGCCGTATCGCGCGGCGAGGTGCCGTTCGTCGAACCTGATCTGGCAATCAGCGTCAGCGGCGCGGTGGCGATGGGCAGGCTGACCGCGACGACCGAAACCCCGGAAGCCGATGCCTACATCATTGCAGTTCCAACACCTTTCAACGGCGATCATACGGCCGATCTTTCCTTCGTACAGGCAGCTGTCGAACAGGTCGCGCCGAAGCTGCGACCCGGCAACATCGTCGTTTTGGAATCCACGTCGCCCCCCGGCACCACCCAAAAGCTGGCGGAGTGGATTTCCGCGCAGCGGCCGGACCTGAGGATGCCGGACGACAGCGAGCCGAACGCCGACATATTCATTGCCCATTGCCCGGAGCGCGTGCTGCCCGGCCGGATCATGATCGAGATTATCACCAATGACCGCGTCGTCGGCGGTCTGACACCGCGCTGCGCCGAGCGCGCGGCCTCAATCTACCGTGTCTTCGCCCAGGGCGAGATATTGCTCACCGACGCTGCCAGCGCCGAAATGGCCAAGCTGGTCGAAAACGCCTATCGCGACGTCAACATCGCGTTTGCCAACGAACTTTCGCTCATCGCCGAGTCGCTGCATATCGACATCTGGGAGGTTATCAGGCTGGCGAACCGGCATCCACGTGTCAAAATCCTAAGCCCGGGCCCCGGTGTCGGAGGTCACTGCATTCCGGTCGACCCCTGGTTCATCGTATCGGCCGCACCGCTGCTGTCGACATTGATCCGCACCGCCCGCGAGGTCAACGATCGCCGGCCGCATCACGTCGCGGAGCAGGTCGTGGCCAAGGCACAACGCTTCCGTTCGCCAACGATCGCCTGCCTCGGGCTGACCTTCAAGGCGAATGTCGACGACATCCGGGAAAGCCCGGCCATCGAGGTTGTGGGGCTGATCGCTGCCGCCCTGCCGGAGGTCGATATCCTGGTTTGCGATCCTTATGTCGACCACGTTCCAGCAGCGTTGTCGGGCTACGCCAATGTGAGGCTGGAAAATGCCCATGCGGCGGTAGAGCGCGCCGACATCGTTGTTCTGCTCGTCGAGCACGAGCCGTTCAAGGCGATGCGCCACACCCGCCTAGGCGGCAAAGTCGCCTATGATACGCGTGGCGTCTGGCGCTGAGTTGCGGTCGCGCACCGAACGCCAGCAATCGAACTCGGCGGCCAGTTCTCCCAGACCGAAGAAGTGCTCGATGGCGCGTACCGCGCGCCATGCAGCACGGCCGTCGCCGTAGGGGTTAACCGCCCGCGCCATCGCGTCATAGGCGACGGCATCGACAAGCAGTCGGGTCGTGTCCCTGACGATCCGCTCGTCGTCGGTTCCCACAAGCCTGACGGTGCCGGCGGTCACCGCCTCGGGACGTTCTGTGGTGTCGCGAAGCACAAGCACCGGCTTTCCGAAAGTGGGCGCCTCCTCCTGCACGCCTCCGCTGTCGGTCAGCACCAGCGCGCAGTCATGCATCGAGCGCACGAAATCGCTGTAATCGAGCGGCGCGGTGATCAGCACATTGTCGTGCCCCGCCAAAGGCGGCAACAACACGTCGCGCACGGCCGGGTTTAGATGTGCGGGCAGAAGAAAGACCGTGTCCGGGAAGGCCTTGGCCAGACGCGCTATCGCGCAAACCGCCCGGGCCATCGGCTCGCCCCAGGATTCGCGTCGGTGCATGGTCACCAGCACGCTGCGCCGCCCGCAAATCCTCAAGATATCCGGATTTCTGACGGGAATGTTTCGTCCGACGACATCCAGCAAGGCATCAATCACCGAATTGCCGGTGACGGTGATGGCATCCTCGTCGACGCCGTCATGCAATAGGTTTGCCTTGGAGCTTGGGGTGGGTGCCAGATGGATCGCTGCGAGCCTTGTCGTCAGCCGACGGTTCGCCTCTTCGGGGAATGGATTGTAGAGATTGCCGGTTCGCAGTCCCGCCTCCAGATGCACCACCGGAACCTGCCGGTAGAACGCCGCGAGTGCAGCCGCGAAACAGGTCGTCGTATCGCCCTGCACCAGGACCGCGTCGGGTTCTTCCTGAGCGATGATATCGGAAACGCCACCGAGGACGCGGCTGGTGACGTCCTCCAGGCGCTGTCGTTGGGTGATGATGTTGAGATCGTAAGCCGGCTCCACTCCGAACAGGGCATTCACTTGATCCAGCATCGCCCGGTGCTGTCCCGTCACCGCCACCACGGCCTGAAGATGGTCGGAGCGGTCGATCTCGGCAACGAGCGGCGCCATCTTGATGGCTTCGGGACGGGTGCCGTAGACGATGAGTATCTTGCGCATGCCGAACTCCTTTTTGAGGCCACCGCCAGCCAGCGCTTACGACTCCGGCCTTACAGGCCAGCGGGCATGGCCGAGGCGGTTGGGAACGGGGTCTTGCGGTCGACGAGGACCTGCCGGATCAGATCCGCATCGACCGTCGCGCGGTCGTCCGCAAAGGCGTAGACAAGCGCGTAGTCGCAGATCTGGTTGATGACGCGGGGCAGCCCGCGACTGACCGAATAGACGAGGTCGCAAGCCGCCGGCGAAAATATCTGGCGGTCGGCGCCTGCCACCCTCAGCCGGTGGGCGACATATTGCTCCACCGCTTCGGCGGGCATCCCTGTGAGATGGAAGCGCGCCGAAACCCGTTGCGCGAACTGCAGCATCGACGGGCGGTCGATGGTACGATTGAGCTCGGGTTGACCGGTCAGCACGATCTGCAGCAGCTCGTCGCTTTCGTCGTTCAGATTGGACAGGCAGCGCAGCTCCTCCAGCATCTTCACCGAGAGGTTCTGTGCCTCGTCGATGATCAGAACGGTGTGGCGCCCCCTGGCCTTCTCGCCGCGCAGCAGCATCTCGAAATGCGAAAACCGCTGGACATGGGGAATCCGCCCCTCGAGAGGCTCCTGTAACGACAAAAGCGCCCAGTGAAGCAGGCTTCCCCGCCCTGCGATCGCATTGGAGACCAGACCGATGCGCAGGTTGGTGCCGGCCGTATTCAGCAGATGGCGCACGAGGGTGGTCTTTCCCGCGCCGATCTCGCCGGTGATCATGATGATCGGCGCGAAGGTCGCCAGCCCATATTCCAGCATGGCATAGGCGCGGGCGTGAACCGCCGACCAGAAGACAAAATTCGGGTCGGGCAACAGGCTGAACGGCCTTCCGTTCAGGCCGAAATGCCTGGAATAGATCGGAAACCGGCCATTGTCCGGCGGTTCACCGCCATCGTCGCAAAATGGGCCGCCCCTGGTTACGGACGATTGTGGTGCGAAGGCTTGCGGATCGTGCAACGGCGTAGCTCCGCGTCAATAACCGTATTTTTCGGGTGCATAACGGCATTTGTTGAGGACGACGCCGAGCAGATTGGTCTTCTGCGACAGCTCGCGCTCGCACAGGTCGACCTCAGCCCGCGTCGTCTGCTCCGCGGCAACGACCAGGATGGCGCAATCCACATTCGGTAGGAATGCCGCGACGTCGTCATTGGCGAGCATCGGCGGCAGGTCGAAGATGACGACATCGGGCGCCAACTTCGGCTTCAGGCTTCTCACGGCCCGTGTGGCTCCGGGGCTTTGCAGCAATTCGGCCGCCAGGGTGACGGGCCGCCCGTTGGGCGCTATGGCGATGTTTTCGCCATAGCGCCGAAACGCTTGTTCGGCGCCAATGCGCTCGGCAAGAAAATCCTCGAGCGGGGGAGCGTCGCGGACCCCGAGCAACGCGCCGATCTGCGGGCGATGCAGGTCGAGGTCGACGAGAAGGGTGCGGCAATCCTTCTGGTTGGCGAGGCTGAACGCCAGATTCAGGCTGACCAGCGTCTTGCCGCATTGCGGTGTGGGCGAGGTGATGAGGACGGTGTCCCATTTGTTCTGGCGCAGAAGCTGGAGAACCTTCGTGCGCAGCATGTCGAACGCAACATAGGCCGGGTCCGACCGCGTGGTGGTGACGATGCGGTTGCGGTTTAGCTGACGGGCATCCGGCTCACAAATCGGCAGAGTGGACCAGAGCGATGTCGGGAACCGGTCGCGTGGGGGCAGTGGCGCTACCTTCTCGGCGACGGGCACGGAACCGAATTCTTCGCTGGCGGGTGCCGGGCCGAATTCTTCGCGAGCCTTGCGCAAGGCCGTCTGAATCCGCCCAACGCCACCGTCGGACTGCGCATGTTCGGGAAAAGCCGGGATGATGGTTTCCTGTTTCATGGTCACGTCACACCGCCCGCCGCGTGAATGGGTTGCCCAAGCCGGTTCGGCGCAGCCATGAAGAGGCCGACGTCTGGATCAATCCGGCCAGGCGCATCATCTGTGTGAAGCCCGGAAGCTGGTTCCAGATCTCGCTCGGCCCTTCATTGTCGCGGGGGATGTAGGCGATCGTCGCCAGCGGCTGGGTTTGCAGCAACTCGGCCAGCTCGTTCGGCCGGCGGATGGTCTTGTTCAGCAATTCGAGCAGGACGACTAGACCGAGACCGGCGCCGATGCCCGCAGCCAGCCCGACGCCCGCGATGCGGCGACGGTTCGGTTGGAAGGCTTTCTCCGGCACGACGGCCGGCTCGATCATCGACAGGCGTCCGCCCTTGGAACGGATTTCGATCTGCTCGCCGGTCGAGGCCTGCGCCAGCATCGCGGTGGCGGTATTATACTGTTCCTGGATATTGGCGCGGTTGCGGTTGAGCGAGTTCAGCGTCGTCTCGTTGGCCGGCGTCGCCGCGATGGACTTCGCCAGATCCGCGAGGTTTTTGGTGATCGAAGCCTTTTCCTGGGTGATGAAACGCAGCCGCTCGTCGATGTCCGACAGCTGGACATCCAGTTCGGTCGGCCCGGCCTTGCCGCCAGCGGCATTGGCAGCCTGAGCGTCTTTCAGGCTCTTTTGCACCGCTGCGATGCGGGCGCGCAGCGCAACGACGTTGGGACTGTTTTCCGCGAAGACGGTGAGCTGATCGGCCAGAGCCCTGTTCATGTCCTGCAGCATCTGTTCTTCGGGGCTGAGGGGACCCGCGCTGGCAACACGGCCGGTGTTGGCGAACAGCGAGACGAGATTGTCGCGCCGGCTGTGCAGCGCCGCCTCGTCACGCTCCAGCTGCGCGAGCCTTTCCTGCTGCGCACCCTGCTGGCTGCGCCTGAAATCGAGGCTGTCGGGCAATGCATCCTTGTTGGCGTTCTTGAACTTGAGGATGTCAGCCTCGATGCGGGTCAACTCGACGCCCAGCCTTTTGTTTTCCTGATCGAAGAACTGCATGGTGTCGCTGGCCCGTCCGGTGCGCATGCTGAGGTTCTTGCTCAGCATCGTCTCGACCAGATCGTTGGCGACCTTTGCCGCGAGATCGGGATCCTTCGCGTCGAAGGAAATGCTGAAGACTGTCGTGTTCTGAGGATCCCTGGTCGTGCTCAGCTCGACCGGCTCAAAATGGATGCGGTCGCGCATGTCGTCGGCCATTTCGAGCCCTGTGAGCCCTTCACCCTTGTTGGGGTAAACGTTCTGACGCTGGGCGAGCGCAACGAGATTATCCTGCGTGACGATTTCCTGCTCGATGAGCGCGAACTGGTCGGCAGCGCTGATCGGTACTGTCGTGCGCGCCATCTCGGCGGGAATTTGCGGGGCCTCGACGAGTATCTTGGCACTGGCGCGATAGAGCGGCGGCAACAGCAATGCCAAGACGATGCCGCCGATCGTAAAGGCGGCAACAATCCCCACCAGGTAAGGCAACCGCCTGAGGAGAATGGAGAGATAAAAACGGATGTCCAGGTCGTCCATCGCGAGGTCGCTCGGCCCGATGTGTATCCGGCCATATTCGAGGACCGGCAGGCCCGGCGATAGACAGCCTATAGGTGCTGTCCCGCCGGTGTGTGGCGTTGCTGGCGTTCATCCTTTTTGCGGGGCGCATCCCCCCTACGCATTACGGTCGCCTTCGACGGGACCTCTGGTCTCGCCATCTCGGCCTGAGCGCGAGGAGATTTCGATGTTGTGGGTGCGCGCGAACTGTATGGTTTCCACGCGAAGACCTTCGATGAAGGCTATTTCATCCTGCAGGAACAATATCCGCTGCATGGCTTGCGTCATCGCATTGGTCAGGTCGTCGACCTTGCCGGAAATGGCCTTGCCACCTTCATTTTCAAGCGCCTGCATCGAAAAGGCAGCGCGCTCCGCCGCCTGTCGATATCGTACCTGCAGACCCTTGCGCTCGCGGTCGATCTTCGTGCCAACGACTTTCAGTGTGTCCACCAGCTGGCGCAAAAGCGCGGCGTCGTTTTCGCGATCGCGTACGTGGTTTCGAACCCCGAAACTGAACAACGCCATTGGTCCCTTCTCCTCCTTAGACTGTGGCCGCGGCCCGGTCCGCTACTACGGACTCGACTGCCCCACATCGCGCCCGATCAGATCGGAACGGTTCGCATCGACGGCCTCTTTGCGACGACGCCGGCGACTTGCGAGCTGAGCCTGCGCAGATAGGAATCGCCCAGCCACAGAGCCAGTTTCATGATCGTGAAGGTCGGGTTGGCGCTGCCCGCCGTCGGAAACACCGACGCGCTGAGCGCGGCCACATTGGGCACTTCGTGACACCACAAATCAGGGTCGACAACAGAATCCTCAACCACCGTACCCATTCTGGTCGAGCCGGACGGATGCGCGCACGCTTCGGCCCGGTCGATGATTTGCGCCGCTCCCTCTCCTCGCGCCACCAACCAGGTCAACGGGCATATCCGGTCGAAACCGGCCTGGGTCCAGTACGCGCCGATGCGCGCGACACAGGATTGGAAAGTTTGCTCTTCCGTTTCCGTTGGTCCCCATTCGAACAGCGCCTTGGGCATGCCGAAGCGGTCGCGCTTCTCGGCAAGGCTGATGCGGTTGGCCCGGTGCGGCAATTGCTCGACACAGACCAGCAGCCGCAAGTCAACGGAAGCGGGAATGTAGAGCTGGTTGCGCATGATGCGCCACCAGGCGGCACGCGATACAAGGCCGAGGTTCCTGGACACGCGCCATATGTCGCCGGGATCGACGCGCCCCCGCTGCAATCCCTGCGCCAGACGCTTGATGTCGGCCAGTGGGCTTTCGGCGATGTCCATGGCGACATAGGCAAAGGCACTGGCGACCGCATCGTCATGCTGTGCTGATTTCGACAGTTCCAGATGCAGGTCTCGGCGCACGGAATTGACGAAGCGGTAGCCGAAAAGCCGGTTGGTGGCCGACGGATCACCGCGGCCGATCGTGGCGACTTCCGCCTTGAGATGATCCTGGAAATAGCGGCCGAGCACCCGGCAACGGCGGAAGGCATGTCCTTCCGAAATCCGATCCAGCAGCAAAAGCAGCCGCGTCGTTTCGATGGTGCCGGCGGCGATGACGAAATCGTTCGCGCGAACCGTAAGTGTCTTACCACCCAGGCTTCGAGCAGTGATGGCACTCAAGCACCCCGCCGCCCTATCCAGCTCGAAATCGCAGACGGTCGCGCCCAGCCAGATTTCCACTCCCGGCAGGTTTCTCAGGTCGTCGGCTAGCACCGTTGCGATGTTACATTGCTTGAAGGTCGGACACTTCGCCCAGCGCGGCGTCAAGGTCGTGTCGAAAGCGGGAAACATGGCTACGTCCGGCCGGTCGCCCGAAATATGCTCGTAGGAATCATGTCCCGTACCAAACAGGCTCTCGATCTCATGATGATATGCCTCGAGCTCGCCGAGCTGCAACGGCCATCGGGATTGCGAAATATAGGGGCGTGCACTGCTTTCGTGCGCGCTGATCGGGATCATCCGCCCGCCCCAACGGGTTGAGGAGCCGCCAAGACCGCGATAGCGCCCGGTCAAGGCCCGCGTATAGCGCGTAGCCGGGTCCTCGATTTCGTTCAGGCGATGGATTTCGTCATCAAAGCCTTCGATGCCGCTCTCGACGACAACGACCTTCCGCCCGCCTTGGGCGAGCCGGCGTGCAAACAGGAGTCCGCCAATGCCGGCACCGATCACGCATATCTGCGCGTCAATAAACCTCGAGCTTTCTTCGATTTCATCTAGTAATATCTTTGCCATATCTAACTTCTTTTCTTATAAATACGATTGCTTACTTTAATGTTTTTCTTTAAAACTGTAAATATATCCAATATTAATTATTGACTTTACAATTTATACGTGCCTTACTTATCGGCAATCGACAGGAGAGCATATGTCTTCGCATCCTCGCCTGAGCATTGTCATTCCTCACCTGAACGAACCTGACAGTTTGCAACGCTGCCTGGCGGCATTGAACGCACAGAGGAATCCGAACATTCCGTTCGAGATCATTGTGGTCGACAACGGGTCGCGGATACCGCCGCGCGCCGCTTGCGCGGCGGTTCCGGGGGTTAGGCTCGAAAGAGAATCCATTCCCGGTCCGGGCCCGGCCCGGAACCGCGGCGCAGCGGTAGCGAATGCGGATCTGCTCGCCTTCATCGACGCCGACTGTGTCGCGGCACCAGGATGGGTCCAGTCGATCGTTGCATTCATGGACAGCCAACCCGACATCGCCTTCCTCGGCGGGGATATCGGAATCTTGCCCACGCGCCCTGAGCGGTTGACAGCCATCGAAGCCTATGAATGCGTCTTCAGCTATCGCGCCAAACTCTATGTCGAACGGTATGGATTTGCCGCTACCGGCAACATGGCGGTGCGGGCCGATGTATTTCGCGCTGTGGGGCCGTTCGGCGGCATTGCGACGATGGAAGACACCGAATGGGGCCAGCGCGCCAGCGGCCGCGGATTGCGCATCGCTTATCTGCCGGAAGCCAAGGTGCTCACGCCTTCCTGCAAGTCCTTCGCGGAATTGAAACGTCGGTGGGACAGGCACATTTCGCATGAATTCGGAAAGGTCGGTCGTCATCCCGCGCGTGTCCTTTCATGGCTCGCGGAAAGCACGCTGGTCGCAGCCTCCCCGCCGATCGGCCTTGTTTCGATCCTCCGATCGAACCGTGTCGCCGGGTTGCGAGAGCGGTGCCTGGCGTTTGCTTGTCTGACCCGGGTTCGCCTCTACCGCGCCCGGCGCATGCTCAGCCTGGCATTCCACAACAATACCGCAGTCGTGGTCGGGTCATGGAATAGGGAAAAGTCGTAGGGGACACTCCAACTGGCGTAGCCCAGCAGCATCAAAGATGCGGTCGAGGGCGGCGCACCGCCTCCCATCTCCACCGAAAGCTCATCGCTATCATCAGTTTCAAGATTGCCGCAGCCTGCCGGGGCGTACGCAGCGTATCTTCGGATGACCGCACTCGACGCGTCGGGATTGGGCGATACCGATTTCATCCAACAAGACAGCGCGTCCGATATCAGAAATACTACTTACCGTTGCCATTTTCTATTTTTCGAACCGAACTAGATCAATACTTTAAATTCATGGATAGATAGAAGCTATACGTATCTAGATACAATTGAATATTGAAACAAATATCAGAATACAAGACCATAATAGTTACAATATATATGTGAAACGGCGGAACATTCGCACCCGCCGAGCATAATTTACTGCGCGACTGCTTGCAGCCGCTCCCTTTGTCAAAAATCACGGTGTCATGAATGCTGGACGATCCGCCCAGAGCGTATCCGCTTGGCCTTCCGCTCGACATGATCCCTGCCGGTCAGGGCTTATGGCCGAGGAAAGTCTATTTCCGTGCAAAGCGCATGTTCGATTGCGTCGCCGTACTGGCGGCCGCACCACTGGTGCTGCCTGTGATAGGCACGCTCGCATTTTTCGTGCGCCGGGACGGCGAGAAGGCATTCTATTGCCAGGACCGCGTCGGCAGAAACGGCAAGACGTTCAAGCTCTGGAAGCTGCGCTCGATGATACCGAACGCGGAGGCTGTTCTGGAGCAATATCTTTGCGAAAATCCCGCTGCGCGAGCCGAATGGGACGCCAATCAGAAGCTCAGAAACGACCCCAGGATCACCAGACTCGGCCGCTATCTGCGCAAATACTCGATCGACGAGCTGCCGCAGTTGCTCAACGTGCTGCTCGGCGACATGAGCCTTGTCGGCCCACGCCCGATGTGCCCTGAACAGCAGCCATATTATCCCGGCACCGCCTATTTCTTTCTGCGCCCGGGCCTGACCGGCCCCTGGCAAATCAGCGACCGCAACGGATGCCCGTTCGCGGAGCGCGCGACTTATGACACGCGCTATTTTCACACCATGTCATTCAGTACGGACATGCGGATCATCCTGCGGACGGCTGGGGTGCTGGTCCGAGGAACAGGCCTCTGACCGATGCAAGATCATGCTGACACCCCCAGCCGGCGATGAAGCGGACCTATTTGTGAGAATAGGCCTCCAGATGCCTGGCGCTGAAATCGTCCGGGAACATATCGTTGATCTTGAAGGCCACTTCCGTTCGGTTGGTGGCTCTCAACTTCTTCATGATATTTCGAATATGCACCTTCACCGTGCTCTCGCGCAGATGAAGCTCGTAAGCGATGATCTTGTTTGCCTTTCCACGCCTCAAGGCCTCGGCGACCTCTGTCTGGCGTAGAGTGAACATGCCCGCCATCGGGTGAATGGTTTCGCCGCCCGCTTCGAGTGCCTTGCGCATCGCAAGCACGCTGCTTGCCGGCACAAAGACACCGCCGGCGAGCGCAAGGCTAATGGCCTCGACGCATATGCCAATGTTTACCGACGATGGGATGTAGCCGCGTGCGCCGCATTCCAAGGCCTTCAGGATTTGCGGCAATTCATCAGAATCCGCCATGACGATGACCGGCGTATCCTGGAATTCGGTGGTCAGCCCGCGAAGTTCCTCGGCGACCGAGGATTCACTCATTTTCCGGCCACCTATATTGAAGAGAATGGCCGATATGTTCGGATGAAGACTGCGCTTCGACTTCCACTCCTCTATCGAGGCGAAAGCCCGAACTTCCAGCCCAGTATTCTGCGCGGCAATACTCTGGGCAAAACATTCCCGGCCGAGCATGCGGGTGTCGATCATTGCCACGGCGCGTATGGTCGGATGCGGTAGCGCAATGGCATTCTCGCCAGCAATTGTTGACCGCTCCGGGTGGAAATGCACTGGATCAAGACTACTGCTATTTTCAACTGTCAGACTCATGGCTCTGAACTCCTTTAGGGATATCCGGCACGATGTCGGAACATGCCCGCTACCGCTTTTCAGAGCTTTCGTGGTGGCTGATGCAACCCCCATCAACTCCCCGTCGGCAGCGCGAACGCTGAATATTTGCACGAAACCCATTCGGCGTAATTAATTTGGATTAACCGATTGTTCACCACGTCGCGGCCGCTACTCCCATAGCTCTATGAATTTTACCACAACGCATATCTTCTAAAATTAAATATACTAATCCATATGATCAATCGTGCGAGAATTTACACAATCATACGCCAAAGCAATCTCAAGCACATATGAAGGCTAGACCGTTTTGGAAGACTAGATCAATGGATATCAACCATCATAACATGTCGATATGAATGCAAGATTTCGGTGCGCGTCGATGGAGAAGTATGTTGGTATCATGAAGACCGCCGCGATAAACTCGAAGCCGCCGCTGAGCACCGAACGGGCCGATCTTGTTGGCTGCAGGCATTCCGCACATGATGGCAGAAACGTTATTATGTTTCCTCGACCGACATGAACGCCTTTCAGGCTCAATGACAGAACCGGCAAAGCAATGGCGTAAAGTGCAATTGAAAATATTTCCGACAACCGCGAGAGTCCGCAACTGTTCCAGATCTGATCTGAAAACCGATTAACCCGCTAGCGGAAGTTGGAACCAGAACAACAACGGTAACCTGTTTGGTCACAGCATCTAACCCTTCCAAACTAATGGACGCCATCACTCTCAAGCTTGGCGCCTTTCTCACGCTTGGGCCGCGGGAAAAAACGATGCTTGAGGCGCTGCAGGAAACCGCCATCACCCTCAAGCCGGGTAGAGACCTCATCCAGGAAGGGGAGCACCATCACGCCGCGTACATCCTGCGCAACGGATGGGCTTGCTCCCACAAGCAAATGCGGGACGGCGGGCGGCAGATCATCGACATCCAGATTCCCGGCGACTTCATCGGGCTGCGCAGCTTGCTGTTGCGGACCTCGGACCAGGGCTTTACCACGCTGACCGACGTCGAACTGGCCAAGATCGGTACGGAAAAGATCTGGGACATGTTTCGCGTTACCCCGCGTCTGGCCGTGGCCCTGTTGTGGGTTGCCTCATGCGACCAGGCCGTGGTGGTGGAGCACCTGGTCAATATCGGCAAGCGCGATGCTCTGGCACGTACGGCTCACTTCCTGCTGGAGCTCGGGTCGAGGTTGAGCCTGGTCGGTCACGGCGAGGCCGACAGCTATGCCTGCCCGTTATCCCAGAGTATCCTCGCCGACGCGCTGGGCGTCACCGCCATTCACCTCAACCGTGTTCTTCGCCAGTTGCGCGAAGCAAAACTGCTTGTGTTCAAGGATGGTGTCATCACCATCCTGGACAGAAAGCGGCTTGCTGAAATGGCCGGGTTCGATTCCATCTACCTTGACCACCAACCACCGGTTCGCGACTGATCGAACCGGTGGCTCCGGCCGTTTCCCGATCCATCACCACGAGCCAGCGCTTGCCGAATGGCCGCCGGCTAAGGAGATGGCACCGGCCGTCCCGTGGTGCGAGCCTCCCGCCTCAGAACGATCCGACGGATCACGACATAAAAGACCGGCGTCAGGATCAATCCGAAAAGCGTGACGCCAAGCATGCCGGCGAACACCGCGATGCCCATGGCATGACGCATCTCGGCGCCCGCGCCTGTCGCAATGACGAGGGGCACCACGCCCGCGATGAAGGCAAGCGATGTCATCAGGATCGGCCTCAGACGCAGGCGCGCGGCTTCGAGTACCGCCGCGAGCGGATCCCTGCCCTTCTTTTCCTCTTCGTGGGCAAACTCCACAATCAAGATGGCGTTCTTGGCCGCGAGACCCACCAGCACGACGAAAGCAATCTGGGTGAAGATGTTGTTGTCACCGCTGGAAAACCAGACCCCGGCGATGGCGGAGAGCAGCGCCAACGGCGCGATGAGCAGCACCGCGAAAGGCAGAGACCAGCTGTTATACTGAGCGGCCAGGATCAGGAACGCCAACAGCACCGCCAGGGGGAACACGATCATTGCCGTGTTGCCGGCTAATTTCTCCTGATAGGTCAGGTCGGTCCACTCAAAGGCCATGCCAGCCGGCAGCGTTTCGTTCAGAATACGTTCGATCGCCGCCGTAGCCTGCCCCGACGAATACCCCGGAGCCGGACCTCCGGTGATGTCGACCGACGGATAGCCGTTGTAATGCATCACTCGATCCGGCCCCGAACTGGTAGCGATGGTTGCAAGGGCTGCGAGCGGCAGCATCTCGCCCGCCGCATTGCGAACCTTGAGGCGCGCTATGTCGTCGACCTGAGCGCGGAACGGCTCGTCGGCCTGAACGATGACGCGGTAGGTACGCCCGAAACGATTGAAGTCGTTGGCGTACAGGGACCCCAGATTGACCTGCAACGTGTCGAAGACCGCCGTCAGCGGAACGCCCTGAGCCTTGGCTTTCACGCGGTCGAGATCGACCTGGACCTGCGGCGCGTTCACCTGGAAACTCGCCATCATGCCGGCAAGCTCCGGTGCCTGCATGGCCCTCGCCATGATCTCGCCCTGCGCCTTGGCAAGGGCTTCAAGGCCCGCCCCTGAGCGATCCTCGATCTGAAGTTTGAACCCACCGGTCGTGCCAAGCCCCGGCACCGGCGGCGGCGGGAATATGCCGACGAAGCCATCCGGAATCTGACTGTATTTGCCCATCAATCGCCCGGCGATGGCATTGGCGCCAAGTGCGGGATCCTTGCGCTGTTCGAACGGATCGAGCATGGCGAAGATGACGGCGGCGTTTGGCAGGTTGACGAAACCGTTGACCGACAAACCGGGGAAGGCCACCACGCTTTCAACGCCGGGCTCAGCCAGTGCGATCCTGGACATCTCCTTGACGACGGCTTCGGTCCGGTCGAGCGAGGCACCGGATGGCAACTGCGCGATACCGACAAGATAATATTTGTCCTGCGCGGGTACGAAACCCGTCGGGATGCTCTGGAACCCCATCCAGGTTGCCCCCAGCAACCCCGCATAGACCACCAAGACAACGCCGCTGACGCGAACCGCGCGCCGCGCCGCGCCGACATAGGCATTCGACGCGCTGTCGAAGAAACGATTGAACAGGCGGAAGAACCAGCCGAACGCGAAGTCGATGCCGCGGGTCAGCCAATCGCGGCCATGCCCGGCGTGGTGCGATTTCAAGAGCAGACCAGCCAGCGCCGGCGACAGGGTCAGGGAGTTGATCGCCGACAGAACCGTCGAGATGGCGATGGTAACCGCGAACTGGCGATAGAATTCGCCTTGCAGGCCGGACAGGAATGCCGAAGGGATGAAGACCGCGGCAAGAACCGATGTGATCGCGATGATCGGCGCGGTCACCTCATCCATCGCCTTGCGAGCCGCTTCTTTCGGCGTTTCACCAAGCCCGATATGTCGTTCGACGTTCTCGACGACCACGATGGCATCGTCGACCACGATGCCGATCGACAACACCAGGCCGAACAGGGACAAGGTGTTGAGCGAGAAGCCCAGCAGATACATCACCGCGAGCGTGCCGATGAGCGATATCGGAACGGCGACGAGCGGGATGACGGAGGCGCGCCAGGTTTGCAGGAACAGGACAACGACGATCACCACCAGAATGATCGCTTCGACCAGCGTCTGCACCACCGCCGCCAGGGACGCCCGCACGAACACGGTTGGATCATAAGCGATCCGGTATTCGAGGCCCTCCGGGAAGTTGCGCTTCAACTGCTCCATCTCGGCGCGAACCGCGCTTGAAACATCGAGCGCGTTTGCCCCGGGACGCTGAATGATCTGCATTGCGACGGCCGGCTCGCCGTCAAGCAGGCTGCGCAGCGCATAAGCATCGGCGCCTAGCCCAATGCGCGCGACATCGCGCAGGCGCACGGTCTGCCCGTCTTCACCTGTCTTGATGATGATGTCGCCGAACTGTTCTTCGCTGGATAGCCGCCCAAGCGTGCTGACGGTGACCTGATAGCTTGCCGCCTGCGACGGCTGCTGGCCAACCGAACCAGCGGCCACCTGGACGTTCTGCTCGCGAATGGCCGCGATGACATCGCTTGCTGTCAGACCACGCGCGGCAACCTTGGCTGGGTCCAGCCAGATGCGCATGGCATATTCGCCCGCGCCCCATACGATGACATCGCCGACCCCAGGCAGACGCGCGATCGTGTCTCGAACCTGAAGCGTGGCAAAGTTGGAGATATAGAGCGGATCGTAGCGTTTGTCGGGCGAGACGAGGTGAACCACCATGAGAATGTCGGGCGACGTCTTCTGCGTCACGACACCGATGCGCTGAACCTCCTCGGGCAGACGCGGCAGCGCGCGCGAGACGCGGTTCTGCACCTGGATCTGCGCCATGTCCGGATCGGTGCCCTGGGCGAAGGTCACCGTCAGCGTCATCCTGCCGTCGGTCGCCGCCTGCGAGCTCATATAGAGCATGCCTTCGACACCGTTGATCGACTGTTCGAGCGGGGCGGCCACGGTTTCGGCAATGACTTCAGGGCTGGCGCCGGGATAGCTCGCCGTCACCTGCACCGTTGGCGGGGTGACGGCCGGGTATTCGCTCAAGGGAAGCCGGAACAGCGTGATCACGCCGGCAATCAGCATCAGTGCCGAAAGGACGACGGCGAAGATCGGGCGGTCGATGAAAAAGCGAGGCAGGTTCATTGACGCGCCTCCTGTGTTTCACCGCTGATTACGCCCTCGGCGGAGCGTTGACTCGGCGCCATCGCGATCCGGTTCGGGGTCACCTGCATGCCAGGTCTAACCAGACCCTTGATGATGATCGTTTCCTTGGGCCCGAGACCGCTTGCAACGACACGCAGTCCCTCGTTCATCGGACCAAGCTCGACAGGCCGGTATTCGACCTTGTCGCCAGCACCGAGCACGAGCACGTAGCGACGCCCCTGGTCGGTGCCGATTGCCTGATCATCGATCAGGACGGTCTCGCGCGGAGTGCTGGTGGCAAGCTTCACCCGCGCAAACAGGCCGGGAATGAGTCGGCCGTCGGGATTGGCGAGCACCGCGCGGGCGCGGATCGTGCCGGTGGCGCGATCGATGCGGTTGCCTACAAAATCCAGTCTGCCGGAATGCGGATGGCCGTTCTCGGTCGCAAGGCCAACGCTGACCGGAAGCGAGCCGCCCTTTTGATCGACTGTTTCGGGTCGTGCCTGGCTGAGGAAATCCAGATAGGTCGGCTCGTCGATATCGAAATAGACCTGCACGGGATCGACTGAAACGATCGTGGTGAGCAGCGTCGCGGACGCCCCTGACGCGCCGGTGACGAGATTGCCTTCCGTCACCAGCACCCGATCGACGCGCCCGTCGATCGGCGCGGTGACGCGCGAATACGAAAGATCGAGCCGGGCTGCGGCGACCGCGGCCGTCGCCTCCAGTACCTGCGCCTGCCGCTCCCGTTTCCTGGACAAGGCATCGTCGTAAGTCTTCCTGGAGATGGCACCGCTTGGAGCCAGCCGCTGCGAGCGATCGAGGTCGGTCTCAGCCTGGGACAAGAGGATCTCGGCCCGCTGCAATTGCGCTTCAGCATTCTGGAGCGCGACCTCGAACGGCCTGGGATCAATCTGGAAAAGCAGCTGCCCACGTTCGACAAGCCCCCCTTCCGGTACGTCGACGGTCTCGATCGTGCCGCCAATGCGCGACCTCAGCTCAACCATCTTGGCCGCCTCCACCACGCCGGTAAACTCCGACGACGTCGCCATAACGCGCGTGACGACCTCGGCCACGGGAACTTGAGGCGGCGGGGGAACAGATGCGGCCTCACTTGCTTCACCTGACGCGGATGCCCGGCCAATATAGGTCGGCACACCATTGAGATAGGCAAGCAAAGCGCCGCCGCTCAACGCCACCGCCACAAACAGAAACGTTCTCGATTTCAGAACCAATTGCACCGCCTCGCCGCTTCAGCGAGCGCCGTTTCCGGCGACACCGCTTGATGATTTGCGGCGACGGTACGGGTTCCAATGATTGGAAGGTCAACAGGGTTTTGCGGGTTGTGGTTCGGGCATCATCGAGTTGGGATTTGGGCATTGACGTCGACGATGTGAGATCGCGTTGCAATGCCCCTGGGTGCCTAGCTTGATCGATACGCCCTAAACACGTCAGTGTGGCATAATTTCATGCAGCCTCTTCTACTTGAGGTTTTTCGACGTCATTTTATTTTGTCGCTCCAAGCGCTCGATCACCCGGTTGCGTCGTTGTAGCTTCGTATGACGCTGCGTATTGCCTCCAGCACCAGCGCCCGCGCCGCTGCTTCCACCTTGCCGGCCGCGACGGCCGGGTAGAGCGCGCCGAGATACTGGCTGATCAGCGTTTCAGGCAGGATGCGACCTTCGAGCCGCTTGAACAGCGCATCGACGAGGGCAGTTGCCTGCGGATGTGGCCAGTAATATCGGATGCGGTCGCTGTAGGAGAAGTGGCGCTGGAGGCGAAGGTCGGCAGCCGCGCCGTGATAATACTTCTCCCAATTCTTGGGCTCGGCGAGCAGCAGTGCCTCCATGCCAGGGCGAATGGTCTCGGGTCCGCCATCAAGGAAGGCGGCGATCTGGTCGAGGCCGTAGAGCGCTTCGCGCAGCGCGAAGGTGAGGCCCGGGCCAACCTTCAGGATGGCAAAGCCGTCTTCCACGAGCGCCCGTAAAGCCGACACCGGCTGATAGTCAGTCGAATGCGCCTCGAAGACGAATTGCGGCATTTGGCGCAGGACGCCGCTGAGATCGCGGGCGGCGGCACGGTCGTAGACCACGACGTTCTCATTGCCGAACTCCACGCCCGGCTGCACCACGGCGCCGATGGCGCGGGCGAAGGCATCCTCGAGACCGAGTGCGCCGAATGCCTTGCGATGGACCTCCACGGTTTCGAGGGCAGCAGCCGGCGTTGTCAGTTCCAGATGATCGAGCGCCTCCATGGCGCCGCCGGGGATCGGCACTTCCGTGCCAATGATATAGACGGGCAGATCGTAGCCTGATTCTGCCGCCGCACGCTCGGCAACCAGCGCAAGGCGCGCGGCACGCGCGGCGGTCTCGGCATCCGACAGCGCCACCGGCTCTCCGGCACAGCCCATCGAGGTGTCGAGGTGGATCTTCGTGAAGCCGGCGCGCACGAAGGCATCCATCATCGCCTCGGAGCGCTGCATCGCGTCTTCCGCCGGCAGGTGCTTCCACGGATTGGGGCCGAGATGGTCGCCGCCAAGGATGAGGCGGCGCGTATTGAAGCCGACACGGACGGCGATCTCTTCCACGAAGCGGCGAAACTCGGCAGGCGTCATGCCGGTATAGCCACCCTCCTGGTTCACTTGGTTGCAGGTGGCCTCGATCAGGACGTCCTTTTCGACCGAGAGGCTTTCGAGGAAGGCGGCCTCGATCACCAATGGGTGGGCCGAACAAATGGAGGAGATGCCTCGCCGTTCGCCAGCCGCATAGCGGGCGGGAAGATCGGCGAGTGTGCTGGTGGCGCTCATGCCGCACCTCCCTGATTGTGCAAGAATGTTTCGATCTCGGCCATGGTGGAGGTGCCCTCCATCGGCCCCTTCACACCCACGGCGCGTGCACCGGTGGCATTGGCGATGGTCAGCGCCTTGCGAGATTCCATCCCGCGCAGCCAGCAGGTGACGAAGGCTGCGCCAAAACTGTCGCCCGCGCCGGTCGGATCGATTTCGTCCACCTCGAACGCAGGGACGAAAACCTCGCCGGCGGCATCGAAATAGCTGGCGCCGTCCGCCCCGCGCTTGATGACCACGACCTTGATGCCACGCGCGAGCAGCTCTGCGACGGCCAGTTTTTCTTCCATCGCTTCGGTGAAAAGAAAGATCTCCGCGCCGCTCGGCATGAACAGGTCGGTGTTTTCCAGAGCGTGGGAGAGTGCTGCGCGCATGCCGGGCAGCTCCAGCATCTCCTTGCGGATGTTGGGATCGAAGGAGACGGTGCCGCCCTTGGCCTTGATGCGCGACGTCGCTTCGAAGATGGCCGACACGATGCCGTCGAAGAACAGCGCCGAGCCCATGATGTGCAGGTGGTTAGCGCCGTCGATCAGCTTCTCCGCCTCGGGCGTCAAGCCGATAGCGCTGCAAGCGCTATGCCGGATGTTGTAGATGAAATCGCGGTTGCCGTCCGGCCGGTAGCGCACGAAGGCGCTGCCGGTGGCCGCAGTGGGATGGACGCCGATGGCGGACACATCGGCGCCGTCCCGGGCGAGGCGTTCGACATTGAGCACGCCGAAATCGTCATTGCCGACGGCGCTGACGATGCCGCAGGGCTGGCCGAGCTTCGCCACTTGGTCGATGAAGATCGCCGGCGCACCAGACGCGAAGGGACCGACAAGCGGAATGGCGGTGGTGAAACCGTGCCCCGGCTCAACGGCCATGATCTCGACGACGATCTCGCCGATGGTGATGATCTTTTTCATGATTGCTTACCGAGGATTGCTTGCCGGTCAGGCCCGGGCGGATTTGCTGCGCACGTCGAGCCAGACGGCGACGAGGATGACGACGCCCTTGACGATGAGCTGGTAGAAATAGGGCACCGACAGCATGTTCATGCCGTTGTTGATGACGCCGATGATGAGCGCGCCGAGGATGGTGCCGACGATGGTGCCGACACCACCGGCGAGCGAGGTGCCGCCGAGAACCACGGCCGCGATGGCGTCGAGTTCGTATCCCATGCCGGCATTGGTCTGTGCCGACGACAGGCGCGAGGACAAAAGCATGCCGCTGATCGCGGCCATCATGCCGGAGATGGTGAAGACAATGATCTTGATCCGGTCCACGCGGATGCCCGAATAGACCGCCGCCTCCCGGTTGCCGCCGGTGAGATAGACCTGCCGCCCGAAGATCGTCTTGGACAGGACGATGTGGTTGACCACGAACAGCACGGCCATGATCCAGATGATGATCGGGATGCCAAGCCAGCTTTCGGCGCCGATGGCGAGCCAGGTCTCGTTCTCGATCATCGCCGGCGCGCCGTTGGTAGGCAGGCTGACCGCGCCGCGATAGATGCCCATCGTCGCCACCGTCACGATGAAGGATGGCAACATCAGCTTCGCCGACAGCGTGCCGTTGAGCGCGCCCATGAGCGCGCCCGCCGCCAGCGTCAGCGCCACGACCGGGACGAAACCGAAACCCATGGCGAAGGCCTGCGCCGCCACCATGCCGGAGACGGCGATGATGGAGCCGATCGACAGGTCGATGTCGCCGAGCAGGATGACATAGGTCATGCCGTAGGCGGCGACCGCGATGACCGCCACCTGCTGCATGATGTTCATGAAGTTGTTCAAGGCCAGGAAGCGCGGGCTCATCACCGAGAACACGACGCACAGCACGGCCAGCGAAATGATGATGCCGCTATATTGGCGCACCGTCGGCGAGGCCAGGAACGAGCCGCGAACCTCGGTGTCTGCGGCCTTCTTCTGGATGTCCTGCACGTTGCTCATGCGTTTATCCCCGCTGCATGGGTCATGACGGTTTCGGGTGTGAGGCCGTCGGCTTCCAACACGGCGGCGATGGACTTGTCGTGCATCACCACCACGCGGTCGCTGAGGCCCAGAACCTCCGGAAGCTCGGAGGAGACCATCAGGATCGCGGTGCCGTTGGCGGCGAGTTCGCGGATGATGCAGTAGATCTCGAACTTGGCGCCGACGTCGACGCCGCGGGTCGGCTCGTCCAGGATCAGCACGCGCGGCTTGATCCGGAGCCACTTGGCCAGCACGATCTTCTGCTGGTTGCCGCCGCTCAGCGAACCGGCCCTGGTGTCGATCGAGGCGGTCTTGATGGCCAGGCGCTTCACCTCGGCCCGGGCCGCCTTGCGCTCCGCCGCGCCGCGCATCAGGCCGAGCGGTGCGGAAAGCTGGCCGAGCGCGACCATGTTGATGTTGCGCTCCACGCTGTGGGGTAGCACCAGGCCTTCTTCCTTGCGATTCTCGGTGACGAAGGCGATGCCGGCGCGAATGGCCTGCGCCGACGAGGCGAACGCGACCGGCCTGCCGTCGAGCAGGATTTCGCCGTGCGGCGCATACATGCCGAACAGCGCCTTCATCACGTCGGAGCGGCCCGACCCGACGAGGCCGAACAGGCCGACGACCTCGCCCGGCTTCACGTCGATCGAGACGTCGCGAAACTTGCCGGCAAGGGTGAGTTGCTTCGTCGCCAGAACCGGCGGCGTATTGGGCGACGGACGCGGCGCCTCGCGCGGCGGGTAGATGTCGTTCATCGCGCGGCCGACCATCAGCGTGATCAGCTTGTCGATGCTGGTCTCACTCTTCTCGGTGGTGGTGACGTATTCGCCGTCGCGCATGACGGTGATGTCGTCGGAGAGCCGCATGATCTCTTCCATGCGATGAGAGATGTAGATCACCGCCTTGCCCTGGCCCTTAAGCCGCTCGACGATGGTGAACAGGATTTCGGCCTCGCTGTCGGACAGCGACGATGTCGGCTCGTCGAGGATGATCACGTCGGCCGGCAGGCTGAGGCCCTTGGCGATCTCGACCAGCTGGCGCTGGGCGATCGACAGATCACCGACCTTGGCGCGCACGTCGACCGGCAGGCCTAGTTCACGGATCAGGCGCTCGGCGGCGGCATTGAGTTCGCGGTCGCGGATGAAGCCGAAACGGCTGGGCTCATGGCTGGCGAAGATGTTCTCGGCCACCGACAGGTTGCGGCAGAGGCTGAGTTCCTGGAACACGATGGAAATGCCGTGCGCGCGGGCGTCGCGCGGATTGCGCGGCGTGTAGGCGCTGCCCTTCAGCACGATGTTGCCCGCCGTCGGCGTGAAGACGCCGGCGAGGATCTTCATCAAAGTGGACTTGCCGGCGCCGTTTTCCCCCAGCAGCGTGTGAACGCGCCCACGCCGCACGGTGAGGTTCATGCGCTTGAGCGCCACCACCGGCCCGAACGACTTCGCGATGTCGCGGATTTCGAGCACCACGTCGCCCGCGGCCTGCGGGGCATCGGGATGAGTGGTTTGGCTGGTGGCTGTCACGGATCGCTCCTCGATAACCAGACGGCTCGCCCGCCGACGGCGCGGCGCGCGAAACGCTTCCTTTGTGCGGGGCATGCGTGAGTGTCGGCGCCCGGCCGGGCGGGCGCCAGGAGAAAGGACAGCGGCGGTTCCCGCCGCCGTCCCCAGTTGGGCTTACTTGGTCTCGCCGTCCTTGGTGACGACGCCCGGAACGATCGGCTGCTTGGCCGCGACTGTCTCGCCCTTGATGACCTTGGCCGCGGTCTCCACCGCAACCTTGCCCATCTCGCCCGGATACTGGGCGATGACGCCCACCATCACCGGGTCGTTCTTGACCGCGTTGCGGGCTTCTTCCATGCCGTCGAAGCCGATCACCTTGACCTGGGCGTCGAGCTTGGCGGCCTTGACCGCAGCGGCGGCGGCAAGTGCCGCGTCGTCGCCGAAGCCGAAGATGCCGACGATGTCGGGATTGGCCTGCAGGATGTTCTGCGCGGCGGCCAGCGCCTCGGGGCGGGTGATGCCCGGCTGGATCGCGACGATCTTGACGTCCGGATGCTTTTCCAGGCCCTTCTTGAAGCCTTCGACGCGGTCGACCACCGACTGCACCGTCGGATAATCGATGACCGCGACGTTGCC
Organism: Mesorhizobium sp. 2RAF21; assembly: GCF_052115345.1. Taxonomy (NCBI): domain Bacteria; kingdom Pseudomonadati; phylum Pseudomonadota; class Alphaproteobacteria; order Hyphomicrobiales; family Phyllobacteriaceae; genus Mesorhizobium; species Mesorhizobium sp. 2RAF21. The sequence goes on from NZ_JBFRGM010000002.1 coordinate 117,692, forward strand.
CTTGCCGCCGATCGACTTGGCCATCAGCTCGGCCGCCTTTTCGCCGCCGGCGAAATTGTCGGTGCCGACGAAGGAGGTGACGTCGACGCCGTTCGCCGGGATGTCGACGGTGATGACCTTGATGCCGGCCTTTTCGGCCTTGGCAATGGCGGCCTTCACGCCCTTCGAATCCACCGGCGAGATGATGATGACGCTCACACCCTTGGTGATGAAGTCCTCGACATCGGCGAGTTGCTTGGAGAGATCCTGGTTGGCGATGGCGATTTCGAGCGGCACCTTCTCGGCCTCGGCCTCCTTCTTCATCGCGTCAGCGAGCGAAATGTAGAAGGGATGCTGCTGGGTCAGCAGTGATGCGCCGATGCCTTCGGCCGAAGCGACGCCCGCCATCATGGCAAGGGCCGCGCCCGACAGAAGAATGCGGCCAAGCGTTTTGCGAAACATGAGTTCCTCCATGGGCCGGCGCCGGCCAGCCGGTTGATGATTAGAACGCGAACGAAGCGTCTCCCGCCCTTGCGGACCATCGTCGGCCGCTACCTCCGGGGCAGGAACTTCAGCCCGGAAACCGAGCCGCCATTCAGATGCCGCATTATCTCCTACGTGTCAATTTATTTTTTTACACGTGATAAAATCTGACTCAGTCGAATAATCCTTGAACTACAGCATCTATCGCGGCGTCTCTAACAGGAGAGCATCGTTTTCGGACCTGCGGCGGCTTGCCTCGGTCAAAAAATAAATTTACGCATGGAAACAAATCGATTTATCCCGTTCGCGGCGTGCCCGCAGGCCAGGAAGCCGAGCATGAACGAGCAAAAGATCCGGACCATGGAGGAGTTCGCGGCGGCAACCGGCCTGTCGCGTCCGACGGTCTCGAAATATTTCGACAACCCCGACAACGTGAAACCGTCCACCCGGGCGCGCATCGAAAAAGCGCTCAAGGACTATGACTACCGGCCCAACATCTTCGCGGTCAGCCTCAACCGCAAGCAGCCGAAGAATATCGGCGTGATCGTGCCCCACATCTCCGACCCCTTCTATGCCGAGGTCGTCCGCCAGATCGAAATGCGCTGCCTCGCCGAGGGCTATTGGGCGATCGTTCTTTCCTCGCATGGCGAACGCAAGCTAGAAGCCCGCGCGATGCGCACCTTGATGTCGCTGAACATTGCGGGGGTGCTGATGGCGCCGCTGGGGTTCGAGACCGACGCCACTTTGCTGGCCAGCCTCGTCAGCACAATGCCGATCATCTTCCTCGACAATCGGGTCAACACCGACCAGTCCTTCGTGGGCACGGATAACCGGCAAAGCATCGGCATGATCACCGAATATCTGTGCCGCACCGGCGAGCACCCTTGCTTCCTCGAAATGCCGGCGGTCAACCAGAACGCGCTGGAGCGCCGCGCGGCCTATATCGCCACCATGGAGCGGCTCGGTTTCGAGCCCATCGTATTGCCGACCTCGGCCAAGGGCTGGGAGTTCGAGGAACTCGGCTACCGCGAAGCTGGCCGCATCCTGGACGGCGGCAGCTTTCCGACCCGGACCGTACTCTGCGCCAATGACCGCCTTGCCTTCGGGGTGATAGCCGCTGCCTTCGAGCGCAAGCTGCCGGTGGGACGGGATGACGGCTGCGAGTTGCGCGTTGCCGGCCATGACGACCACCCGTTAAGCCGCTTCACTTGCCCGCCGCTGACGACGGTGGCGCAGGATTATCAGGGCATCGCCGCAACTGGCGTCGACATGCTGTTCACGCGCATTGCCGGCGGCCCGGAAACGCAGGCCGCCAAACCGGAGATCAAGCGGCTGGAAGCCAAGCTGATCATGCGCGGTTCGGCGTAAAATTCGGCACTCAAGAAAACCCGCATGGACCTAGTTTTCGTTATTCAGATACCGAATCTTACTTCTCATCACATCTAGAAACAGATCCACCTTGCGGGATCTGTGACGCTTCTGCGGAAAGACCGCATAGATGCCGCCATCGGGCAGCGCCCATTCGGGTAGAACCCGCAACAAGCGTCCCGCGGTGACGTCTTCGGCAACCTGGTAGTCCGGGAGAACGGCAAGGCCACCGCCCGCCATGACAGCGGCGCGTACGGCGCTTGTCGTCGATGCCGACAGGCGATGATCGAACCGGATTTTTTGAACCTTCCCGTCGGGATCGGTGAAGGACCAGTTTTCCGCGCGTTCGAGAATGGACAGTTCGACGAACGGCCAGTCCATCAGGTTTTGCGGCCTCTGGATGCGGGCGAGGCGATCGGACCAGGACGGTGGTGCGACCAGCCATTGCGCGAAGGAGCCAAGCAATGTCGCGGTATAGCTGCTGTCGCGCGGCCAGCCCAGGCGGATGGCGACATCGATGCCTTCGCCAACAAGATCGAGGACCCGATCCGAGGCGATCAGATCAACCTTCAAACCGGGAAACTGGTTGACCAACGAAACCAGCACCGGCGTCACGACGGTTGCCCCGAAATCCACTGAAGTCGTCACGCGCAGCAGCCCGCGAATGTCGAGGTTTTCGCGATCAAGAGCGGCGACCGCATCGTCCACCTGGCGCAGTATCGCCGTACAAGCTTCGAAGAATTGCCGCCCGGCGACGGTCAATCCCAGATTGCGGGGATTGCGCAGCAAGAGCGCCGCGCCGACTTCGGCCTCGAGCCGCGACAGATGCGTGCTGATCACGGATTTGGCCAAACCGGTGCGCCTTGCCGCCTCCGACAGAGACCCTGCCTCGATCACCGCAACGAAAATCGAGAGGCGGTTGAGATTGATGTTGCGCAGATCAGCCATCGTTCGCTTTGGTAGAACAATATGTATAAGCCGTCACGGCTTTTGTCTCCAAAGAACCGGACATATTGTTCGATCACAGACAGTCCATTGAGGCGGAGAGATCGGCCCCGAGGCCGACGGCATGTCGATGCGCAGTGTGAACGGCAACGGCATGATGCCGGCTCAATCCGGGCTCTCGCTCAAGGGAACACGACACCCGTCGATGCCCTGCGATGGCCATCGCCAACATGATTGGAGCAACCGTGCAAAACACTTCCCCGAGCGCCGTATTGCAGGCCTATGTCGACGGATCGCGGGACCTGGACTGCACCAAGCTGGTCAAATGTTTCCATCCCAAGGCGATCATGACCGGCATTCTGGTCGATAAGCCGATTGCGGGGACACCGGAACTCTATCTGGCCGACATCGACAGGATGGCCTCGCAAGGCGTGTCCAATGAGGGCTACGAGGCTCGCATCGAGAGCCTGATCGTCAAAGGCTCGGTCGCCAGTGCCACTGTCATCATGTCCGGGCTGGCGGGCCTGAACTTCAACGACTTCATGCACCTTGTCGAAGAAGACGGCCATTGGAGCATCATCTCCAAACTCTTCACCACCGTTTGACCCGCCGGTCGTGGCAAGCGCGGCAGCATGCCTGTCGACCGGCCAACAGCGCGGTTTTCACTATCTCAGGAAGCAGACATGACCTCCACGAACGGCGCCGCGACGGATTGGGCAAAGCGAGACGCCCGCGTCGTCCAACATCCGCATGGCAATCCACAAGATCCCGAACGCCTGGTTCTGGTTCGGGGCAAGGGATCGACGCTTTGGGATGCGGAAGGGCGGGAATATATCGATGCCCACGCCGGTGCGTGGCTGACGCAAGTCGGACACGGACGAGAGGAATTGGCGAAAGTGGCAGCCGAGCAGATGTCGACGCTCGCCCATTTCACCATCATGGCCGATTTCGCCAACACTCCGACGATCGAATTCTGCGAAAGGCTTGTCGAGCGCGCGCCCAGGAACATCGCGAAAGTCCGTCTGATGAGCAGCGGCTCGGAAGCCGACGACGAGGCGTTGCAGCTTGTGCGGCTCTATCATCACCGGCGCGGCCAGCCGCAACGAACCAAGGTGCTGGTGCTGCGCGGCTCGTTCCACGGCCGCACCTATGGCGGGGCCGAGCTTGCAGGAGGGCGGCCGGGAATCGGTGATGTTCCCGACAATGCAATCACGCTGACGCCGCCATGGCCGTATCACACCGAGCTTTTCGGCGGCGAGAACCTGACCGATTTCTGCGTGCGCGAACTTGAAGAGACGATTGCGCGGGTGGGCGCCAAGAACATCGCGGCCATGTTCGGCGAACTGGTGATGGGACCGGCGGGGATGATCCCCGCCCCAGACGACTATTGGCCACGCATGGTCTCGGTGCTGAAGGCGCACGGCATCCTGTTTGTCGCGGACGAGGTGGTGACCGGTTTTGGTCGCGCCGGCGCCTGGTACAGCTCGCTCGACTACAATCTGGCGCCCGATATCATCGTTCTCGCCAAGGGTATCGCCAGCGGCTACATGCCACTCGGAGCGCTGTTGCTTGACGCAAATGTCGCCGATGTCCTCGACGGCGCCGGTGGCGGCGGATCTTATGCGGGCCACCTTGTGGCGGCAGCAGTCGCCTCGGCCAATATCGATATCATCGAGCGGGAGAACCTGCTCGAAGCGTCGAGAGAACGTGGTCGGCAGTTCCTCGACGAGCTTGGCGAGCTGATCAACCTGCCAGTTGTCGGCGACGTGCGCGGCCGCGGCCTGATGGTCGGCGTCGAACTGGTGTCCGACAAGGCGACCCGTGAGCCCCTGTTCGGACGCTTCCCCAGCCTGAGGAAAGACATCGACCGGTTCTTGCGCACGAAACATGGCGTCATCGTCGGCATTCACGGTGGAACGATTGCGCTGACACCGCCGCTGGTTATCACAGCACGGGAAGTAAGCCATGTCGTCGACGCAGTGGGAGATGCCCTGGCGAGGGTCAATATCCACACCGGCCGAATTGACTGAGGCGCGACCGGAACTCACCTTCCCTTAAAATCGGAAGCCGCCGGCGGATAACCGCCGGCGGCTTTTCTTTTGCGACCTTGCCTCAGACCTTCGCCTTGTAGGTCGGATCCAGAGACAGAGCGTGGAAGAGGAAGGGGCGCTTCACATAATGGAAGCCGAGCGGGCAGTGCCGGACACCGGCCGGGATATAGATCGAGCCCGATTTGTTGATGATGCGGCGCTCGCCCTCGATGTCGATGTAGAGTTCGGCACCAAGATCCTGTGGGTTGTCAGGATCGTTACCGGTCCAGATCAGGACTTCGTCATAATCGTGCACATGTTCGGAAACCCAGTGCAGGTGGCGGTCGAACGGCGTGATCCACACATGGGTCATGTGAATCTTCGAACCGGGCTGTACCAGCGTGCCGACCAATTCGAACCCACCTGTGTTCGGCGGATTTTCCAGGTCAGCCAGCGCGCCCTCGGCGGTAAAATCCACCTGCAGCAATGGCAGCGTGTCGTTGAGCAGACCGTCAAAATGGCTCGTCATCATCTTCTCCTCTTGATGAACGGAAGTTCTGGAATTCACCGCGAACCGGTCGCGGACTGCCTCGGCGCGATAGCCGGCATGTCGAAACCGGTTGCGTCGGTGGGCAGTTGCAACGTGTTGGCGAGCAACGATTGTGTGTAGGGATGGCTCGGAGCGCTGAGTACCGCGCGAGCCTCGCCCTGTTCGACGACCCGTCCGGCGCTGAGCACCGCGACCGTGTCCGCGATGTTGCGCACCACGGCGAGGTCATGCGTGACAAAGAGCATGCCGAGACCGTCGGCGAGCAGGCTGCGCAGCAATTCGATCACTGAGGCCTGCACCGAGACGTCGAGCGACGACGTCACCTCGTCGCACAGCAGCACGGCCGGCTTGGCGACCAGGGCGCGGGCGATGGCGACACGCGGGCGCTGGCCGCCGGACAGTTCAGCCGGATAGCGCGTGGCAAGGTCGGGCGAGATGCCCACTCTTTCAAGCGCCTCGGCGATGATGGCGTCGGAGCGGCCGCCGCCGGCTTCCGGCCTGTTGGCCAGCGCCGCAACCAGGCTGGCCCCGATCGTGCGTCGGGGATTGAGCGAGGCGTTGGGATTCTGGAAGATGTATTGCAGTCGCTGGCGAGCATTCTGATCGCGCTCACCGACAGTCAGCGGCATGGGCTTGCCGTCGAGGCTGAGTTGACCGGTGACGTTGTTGTGCAGTCCGATCAGGCATCGCGACAAGGTCGACTTGCCGCTGCCCGACTCGCCTACCACCGCAAGGCATCGACCCGGCTCCACCTTGAGGCTGACGTCAAACAGGATCTGCCGATGGCCGTAGAAAGCATCGACGCCGTCTGCCTGCAGCACGGCCGGCGCGCTGGCCGCCGGCCTGTCGGAACGGTCGATGGCTTCCGAACGCGCCTCGAATACCCGGACCAATTCGGGACGCACGCAGCGCACGAGAGTGCCGCCCACCACCTCCAGCCTTGGCCGGGTGTTGCAGGCTTCGACAGTGTAATCGCAGCGGTCCGAGAAGATGCAGCCACTCGGCGCTTCGCCGACCGCCGGCACGCGCCCGCGGATCGGCCGCAGCAGCTGCCGCGCCTGCAGCGAAGGCACGGCGTCGAGCAAAGCACGCGTATAGGGATGGCGCGGCTTCGCCAGAACCTCCTGCATGCGGCCCTGTTCGACGACCTGGCCACCATACATTACCGTCACATGGTCGGCGACATTGGCAATCACCGCGAGGTCATGGCTGACATAGATCGCGGTCAGATTATCCGAGACGCAGAGCTGGCGGATCAGATCCAGCACCTTGGCGCGGGTCGAGACATCGAGCCCGGTCGTCGGCTCGTCGAGAATGATCAGCTTGGGCTTCGCGATCACCGCCATGGCGATTGCGATGCGCTGTTGCTGCCCGCCAGAAAGCTGGCGCGGACGGCGATGCAGGAAGGCCTCGTCGTCAGGCAAGCCGACCTTGCGCAGGATTTCGCGCGCGCGGGCGATTTTCTCTGCCTTGCTGCCGGCGAGCCCCTCGGTCAGCAAGGTGCCAAGCGACAGCATCGGGTTCAGGGCGGCACCGGGGTCCTGAGCGACATAGGCCACAACTTCGCGCCGTGCTTTCCGCAGACCGGCCGTATCAAGTTCGAGCATGTCGGTGCCGGCCACGCGAACCGCGCCGCCCGCGATCCGCACACCGCGCCGCGCATAGGCAAGCAGCGCCAGCGCCAGCGTCGACTTGCCCGATCCGGACTCGCCGACAATGCCCATCACCTCGCCCTTATCGAGGCTCAGCGAGACATCCTCGATGATTGGGGCGCCGTCCGCGCGTTCGACGGTGAGCCCCGTGGCCTTCAACACCGTCATCATGCCTTGCCTTCCGTCCGCGCCATCACGCGCGCCGCGCCTTCAGCGATCAGACCACCACCGATTGTGTAGAGGATGATCATCGCGATCGGCGCCAACACAGCAAAAGGCTGAGTGCCGAGGCCGGTGCCGTTTTCGCTCACCATCAGCCCCCAGTCGGCGGCCGGTGGCTGGATGCCGTAGCCGATGAAACTCATCGACGAGAGAATGCCGACCGACCAGCTCAATCGCAGGCCCAGTTCAACCAGCAGCGGGGAAGAGACATTGGGCAGAAGTTCGCGCAGGATGATGACCGGTCCGGGCGTGCCGACGGCCTTCGCCCACAGCACATATTCCCGGTCGAGAAGCGGCAGGGCCGCACCGCGGATCACACGGGCAACGCCCGGCATCAAGGTGAGAACGACAAGGCCGACCAGGAGAACAGGCCGCGGCCCGAACACCGAAACGCACAGCAGCGTCAGGAGAACGCCGGGGAAAGCGAGCAGGACATCAAGCGACCGCTTCAGGACGAGATCTGTCCAGCCGCGATAATAGGCGGTCACCAGGGCAATGGCAGCGCCGGTCACGACACTGAGAAGGGCTGAAACCGGTGCCATCCAGGCGAGATAGACCCCGCCCGCAAGCACGCGGGACAGAACATCGCGTCCGAGATTATCGGTGCCCAGCCAGGCTACCGCCGATGGCGCGGCATAAGGTTTGCCCACGGGTGCGGCGGGATCATAGGGAGCCAGGAACGGGCCAATGACGACCAGCGCGGTCATGGCGACCAGCAGAATGACGCCCCAGCGAACTTGCGCGGACGCCCAAAGCCGCCACCAGCCACTGGCGGCGCGCGGGCGAACCCGCCGATGTGTCGTCAGGGTCATTTCTACGCCGGTGCTCACGCCTTGGACCGCCCTTGCGCGCCCGAAGCCTCATCGCGTTGGGCAAGCGAGTCTGCGATGAGGTTGAAGATGAAATAGGCAGAGGCGATCACCAGCACATTGGCCTGGATGACCGGCAGGTCGCGGTTGGTGACGGCATCGACAAGAGCGCTGCCGACACCGGGATAGGCGAACAGATATTCCACCACGACCACTCCGCCGACAGTGAATGCCGCCACGAGGCTGGCCGCCGGGATGATCGGGGCCACCGCGTTCGGAAGAGCGTGCCGGAACAGGACCCGGCTCGGCGACAGGCCTTTCAGCTCGGCGGTCTGGATGTATTCGGTTGCCATCACGTCGATGACCGCCACCCGCACCAGCCGGGCGAGATACATCACGCCGGGGATGATCACGGTCGTGGCCGGCAGCACCAGCGCGTCGGGATAGGAAAAAGGCGAGTCTCCCGGCGGGATGAACGAAACCGCCGGCAGCACATGCAGGACCGTCGTTGCGAAGAGCGCGACCAACACCGTCCCGGTGACGAAGTCGGGCACGGCATTGGCGACCATCGACATGCCGAGAAAGACCTTGTCGACGAGCCCGTCGCGAAACTGGGCGGCAATCACGCCGACAAGCAGGGAGAGCGGCAGCATGACCGCGAGCGCCACTCCGCTCAGCGTCGCGGAATTGCGAACCCCCAGCGCAAGCAGATCCGCCACCGGCTGCCCATTGGACAGCGAGGTTCCCCAGTCGCCATGCAAAATGCCGCCCAGCCAGGTGAGGTATTGCCACCACAGCGGCTGATCGAGACCAAGCTGGGCACGCAGCGAAACCAACTGCTCCTGCGTCGCGCTTTGGCCGAGGATCATGTTGGCGACATCGCCGGGCAAGGCCCTGGCCGCCAGGAAGATCAACAACGACACGGCGAGCAGGGTCAGCGTCCCTTGCAACAGCCTCACAAGGAACGGCTGCAGCCAGGCGAAGACTCCAATCGCCGCATTGTCATTGTGGTTATCGACCGTCATCGAACACCCTTCCTAGCGACAAGACTGGCTACTTGTTGACGGTGACGCCACCGAACTGGATCGCGGTGCGACCGTAGAGGTCGGGCGTCAGTCCGTTCACCGTATCGCGGTAGACAGTGATGTTTTCGGGATAGGCGGCGACGATGTGGCCGCTGCGCTTGTATTCGATCGCCTGCAACTGGGTGATCAGCTTGCATTGCTCCGCCAGATCGCCGGTGCTCTGCAGCTTCTTGGCGAGATCGTTGTATTCCGCATCGTTGAAATGCGTTGCGTTCTCACCCTGCTCCGGCAGCAGCGCTGCGAGCGTGGCCGTTTCATAAGGCCCGCTGGTCAGGCTGATCAGAAACGGCCATTCCCTCCAGCGGTTGAGGAAGGAAGCGGGATCAAGCCGGCGAACCTTGATGGTGATGCCTGCTTGCGCGGCCTGCTGCGCGAAGAGTTGCGCCATTTCCATCATGCCGGCGAAGGCACCGTCGGTCACCAGTTCGAGCTTGAGGTTGCTTTTCCCGGCCTCGGCCAGCAATTGCTTTGCCTTGGCGATGTCCTGCACGCGTTGCGGCTCGGCTGGTGCTGGGCAGGCCGTGTTGTTGCCCAGATAGTCGTTGGCGATCATGCCAAAGCCACCGAACGCATTGTCGACGATCTGCTGGCGGTCGACCACCAGCTTGAGCGCTTCCAGAACCTTTTGGTCGTTGAATGGCGGTGTATCCACCCGCACGGCTATCATTGGATAGGTTGTCGTGCCGCTGACCACGGTTTTCAGCTTTGGGTCCTTGGTCAACGCCGGAACGTCCGTGTACGGCACTGAATAGGCAACGTCGATCTGTCCGCCGCGCAACGCATTGGTGACCGCCTGTTGGTCCCTGAACCCGATGATGCGGAGCTTGTCGAAGCCGGGCTTTTCGCCCCAATAATCGTCGAAACGGGTCAGGCGCGCTTCCTGGCCCGGGGTGAAGGAATCGAGCTTGAACGGGCCCGTGCCGACCACCGATCCGTCGTCGGCAATGGCGCGCATCCTGAAATCATTGTCCGCGAAGGCATTGGCAAAAAGACCGAAGGGACGCTTGAGCGTGAATTCCATCGTCAGGTCGTCGACCTTGCGTATCTTGGCGGGATCGACGAAATCGATCTGGCTCGAGACGACGAAATTGTTCGCCGGGTCCATCATGTATTTGATGCTGGCGATCACGTCGGCGGCGGTGAACGGCTTACCGTCATGGCGCTTGACGTTCGGACGAAGTTTGACGGTCCAGGCGTCCAGGGTGGCGTTGGGTGTCATGGACTCGGCGAGTTCCATCACCACCGCGCCCTTGGAATCATACGCCGTCAGCCCGTCATAAAGTTGGTTGTACAGCGAGCCGGCAGATGCCGAGCTGGTCGGCGTATAGGGCTGCACCATGTCCTTGCTGTTGCCGATGACGCCAAGCACCAGCTCTTGCGCACGCGCAAGAGTGTGGGTCGTCAGGGCCGTCGTGGCAGTCAGCAGAGCGACCGCGATAGCGCGGCTGAATTTCACCGGAACCATATGTTTCGTTCTCCTCCAGATGTGCGGTCCGCGCCCCTGCCCCGATCTTGGGACGGGTTCTTTTTGCAACCGCGTCGGCACAAACCAACACGTCCCGCCAAGACCTGTCTTGGAGCGAAACGAAACCCGGACGGACTTGAACGTAAAATTGAGGTGGAGGTTTTGGCCGAGCGAAGGCTCTCAGCGCTATCGTCCCTGGCTGCGGAGCYCCGGTCGAGAAATGCCTACTTATGCGGCTTCAGCAATGGCTCTCGATGTCGAAAAAGAGCACGGCGGAGGCCAGGAGCTAGTGCATCTTTCCTCGCGATACCGGCCTCAAGAGGTCACTCGGCGCGCAGGCAAACAATTCTTTGAAACAGCGGTTGAAATAGGACAGGTCGTTGAAGCCAACGGAATAGGCGACATCCGCTATGGTCTGTGTGCCGGGCTGGAATTGGAGCTGCCTGATCTTCTCGCGCGCGAAACGCAAGCGCTTGTCGCGAATGAAGGTGGTGCAAGTCATGCCGAGATCCTGAAAATGCAATTGCAGGATCCGCATCGAAACGCCCATGCGCTTTGCCAGCCATTGCGCGGAAAGACGAGGATTTGTCAGATGCTGATCGATCAGAACATCGACCAGTCGCAGTCGCCGGGATGCCAGGTCGCTGAGCGATTCGAACGAAAGTACGCCTTCCACGTCGGACACAAAGGCCTGACGGGTCGCGTCGAGCATCAATTGGCGCAGGTTCGCAGCGTGAGCATCGTTCTCGGCCGTTGCGAGAACTTTGGCCACAAGAGCCCGCAGCGTGACGGCCATCGGATCGGCCGCATCCAGCGTGCGCGCTATATCGAGCTTGTCGCCACCGTGGAAATAGATGAGTTGCCTGGGCAGGTTGAGAGATAGATGGTTGCTGAACTTGCCGCCGAAATGGAATGTCGTCGGCTTGGTGGAATCGACCAGAATGCAGTCGCCCACATTCAGTGCGCTTTGCCGGCCGCCGTGCTCCACACCGCACCCACCTTCGAGTTGCACAAGCAGGAAAAGCTGTTCGATGGCATCGCGCCGAACATCGTCCCAGTCATGATCGACGCGGTCGAGATCGTTGGAGATGTGCGAAAATTCCATGCCGCAGGCATTGATGCGGCGGGCCTCGCCACGAATGTGGAGACTTGTATCCATGGCGCGGGGTCGGAAACTCCCGCAAGTGGAGTGCAGATCGTCGACCCAGCGGCTGAAAGGCGTCCGTATCCGGTCCTTGTGGAGCAATTCCGCAGAGCTCAATAGGTCCAACGCTGCCTCACGCCTTCGCACGACATGTCATTTATCATGTTAAGTAACAGGTTTCGATTTTTGCAACAAGCGCGGCTCTTCGCTCGCACCTGGCACATCCGCACCGCGAGGGATGCAATCGACCGATCAGATTGGCGGAAGGGCTTCGCTAGTCCCGGCGCCGGCTGCCCGATCAACCCTGCTCGCGGCCCCTCGAGCAAAGGGCGCAAAGATACCACTGTGTGTGGACATATCTTTAAGCCAAGCTGCCGGTGATAGCCTGCAGTCGATGGGTTGACGCGAGACGCGCTGAATATCGCTACGATCCGAACTACAACTACCGTTGCGCATGGCTGCAACGATGTACAAGCGGAATATGCTCATACTCCTTCGTGGTAACAAAAAATCTTTACTGCTAATCTTAGTAATAATCGGAACAAATTTCCAAAATTACTGAAATATTTATCAATGTGTACTTAAAAATCACATTAATAAGAAATTACAATCTTACTTCTATAGCGGAAACGCCTTACGCGCTACCGTCGTGAAACGCTAAAATCCTAACGTTCGGATTTCATCACTTACGATCATCCTCAGAACTTTTTAGTTCCGGATTTTTCGACGACCACTTCTTCTCAGGAGTTATCAACCCGCCTTCAAGCCGGATGCTGGAGCATGCTGAGGCCGCCGTCGATGACGAGGCAGGCTGCGTTCATGAACGGACATTCGTCGGAAATCATGAAAACGGCGGCTTTGGCGATTTCGCTTGGTGTGGCTATGCGATTGCCTGGATGCAGAGCGAGCGTCTTTGCCTGCGCCGCCTCCGGATCGGGAAACGAGTTCCAGTAGTCCACCGCCTTCTGCGTCTCGACATAACCCGGTGCCAGCGCATTCACGCGCACACCTTGCGCGGCATATTCCAGCGCCAGCGCCTTGGTCATGCCGAGCAGCGCATGCTTGGCGAGCGGGTAAGGAAAAGTGTGCGGGATGATGGTGAACGCATGTGTCGAGGCGATGTTGAGAATGACGCCGCCGCCGGCCGCTATCATTCCTGGCAGGGCCGCCTTGCAGCAATTCCAGGCCCCTTTCAGATTGACATCGAAACAACGATCCCATTCCGCGCCGCTGGTTTCAAGCGGTGCGTGAAAGACATTAATACCGGCATTGTTGATGACCGCGTTGACGGCTCCGATGGCCACGCAAGCATCGGCCATGGCGGCCTCGATTGCTTGCCCGTCGGTGATATCGACCGTCGCGAAGCCGAATGATCCGCTCGGCGCTTCGAGGGTTTTGGCGGTGCTGGCGAGCAGGTCGCCGTCGCGGTCAACGAGAAAAACGCGCGCGCCTTCCGCCAGACATTGCCTGGCGATGGCTTCGCCTATACCTTGCGCTGCTCCGGTGAGAAAAATGCGCTTGCCTGCCAGCCGCTCACCCATCATGTCCATCTCAGTTCTTGATCGTCATCGTGAGGCCGCCTGTAGAGCAGGCAGACCATCGGTAACAGTAAGGCCTGCCACTCGTAGAAAGCGCCTTTGTGTTGGCAAAGCTTATCCGACGGAAGCCCCTCCGCGCGGACTTGTGCCGACTTCGCCACCCTGTTGTGTCGCAGAAGCCTGTCTGCCATGGATGTTTAACGGCGGCCGAGGGCGGATGAACGCAGATTGTCGAGCAGTACCGCGATGAGCAGGATCACGCCGCGGACGATATATTGGTAGAAGGCCGGAATGTTGAGCAGGTTCATGACGTTCTCGGCGATGCCCATTATGAGTACGCCAACGATCACGCCCGACATGGTGGCGCGGCCGCCGTCCAGTGAAACGCCCCCCAGCACGCACGCGGAGATCACCGAGAGTTCCAGTCCGACCGCAGCGTTGGGCTGCCCCGAGGTGATGCGGGAGGCCAGCAATATGCCGGCCACCGCGCAGGTGAGGCCCTGAAGGGCGAAAATCCAGATGCGCGTCATGTCAACATTGACGCCCGCAAGCCTCGACGCCTCGGGGTTGCCGCCGACGGCCAGCGTATTCTTGCCGAAAACGGTGCGATTGAGCCCGAAGCCGAAAGCGACAAACAGCAGGATCAACACCCAGATTGGCGTCGGCACACCCAGGAGTTTCGATAAGGCAAGCTGGTAGAAATTGGGATCGTTGATGCCCACCGCGCGCCCGTCCGATGCGATGAGCGCCAGGCCGCGCACAATCTGCATGGTGGCGAGCGTGGTGATCAGCGCGTTGATGCGAAACTTGGCGATGACCACGCCGTTGGCGGCGCCGACGACGGCGCCGCAGGCCAAGGCGGCCAGGAGCCCGAGCAGGATCGATCCCGTCGCATTGGAGGCCATGACCGCGACCATGCCGGCAAACGCCACGTTGGAACCGACCGACAGGTCGAAATCCCGCGCCGCCAGACAGAACATCATGGTGCAGGCGACGATGCCGACCGTGACCACCGATTGCAGCAGGCCAAGCATGTTGCGCTCGGTCAGAAAGTTCGGGACGAGCAGCGAAACCAGCGCGAAGGCAAGCACGAAGATGACCACCAGACCCTGTTCGCCGAGGAGGACTTTCTTGAGCGATGTATGCATGAACAAGCTCCTCAGGATGCGATTGCCGCCGGAACGCTCTTGTCCGGCAAGGCGGCGGCCAGGATTTCGCGTTCGTTGAAACGGTCGCGTGTCAATTCCGCCCGGATGCGCCCTTCGCACATGACGTGGATGCGGTCGCAGATGCCCATGACCTCGGGCAGTTCGCTGGAGATGACGACGATCGCCATGCCGCTTTCGGCAAGCTGGTACAGGATTTCGTAGATCTCGGATTTCGCGCCGACATCGATGCCGCGGGTCGGCTCATCGACGATCAGGGTGCCGATGCCCTGCTCGGCTAGCCAGCGCGCCAGGATGACCTTCTGCTGGTTGCCGCCGGACAGGTTGACAACATCCTGCTTACGCGAAGGCGTGCGGATCTTGAGCTTGCGGATGAAGGTTTCCGCCGTGTCCGCTTCCTGTTTCCGGTCGAGCAGCCCGAGGCGTGCATTGTGCCGACGCGAGGAGATGTTGATGTTTTCCTCGATCGAGCGACCCTGGATGATGCCGTCATACTTCCGGTCTTCCGAACACAGTACGACGCCGGAGCGTATGGCGTGATGCGGATCGGAAGCCGCGACAGCCTTGCCATCGACATGCACCGTGCCTGCCCAGCGTGGGTCGGCGCCGAATACCAGCCGCATCAATTCGGATCGACCGGCGCCGATCAGGCCGAAGAAGCCCAGTATCTCACCGGCACGCGCCTCGAAGCCTGCCGGCAGGCGCAGCTTGTCGCCGGCGACGCCTTCGACTTTCAGGCGCACTTCGCCGGCCGGTCGGCCGCGCCAGCCCCAGACGTTGGAAATTTCGCGCCCGACCATTTCAGCCACGACCTGATCGCGCGTAACACCCGCCAGATGCGGGTGATGGGCCGCAAGCTTGCCGTCGCGCAGCACCGTCAGGCTGTCGCAAAGGCGAAAGACCTCGTCCATGCGATGGGAGATGTAGAGGATGACTTTGCCCTCGGCCCGAAGCCGGTCGATCAGCGAGAAGAGGATTTCGCTCTCGCGGGACGAAAGCGAGGATGTCGGCTCGTCCAGCGCGATGACACGCGCGTCGAGCATCATCGCCTTGGCGATCTCCACCATCTGCCGTTCGCCGATGGAGAGTGTCTTGATCTTGCGCCCGGGGTCGATATCGATGCCGGCCGCCTTCAGTTTGTCGCCGACATCGGCGAACATCCGCCTGGCCTGAATGACGCCGCCATTGCTGGGGAAGCGGCCCAGCCGCAGGTTTTCAGCGACGGTCAATTCGGGAACCAGTTGCAGTTCCTGATGGATGACGATGACGCCGGCATGAAAGGCGTCGCGCGTCGAATGATAATGCTGAGCGCGATCGTCGATCCTGATTTCTCCGGAATCGGCGTTCTGATCGCCGGAAAGAATGCGGATCAGCGTCGACTTTCCGGCCCCATTCTCTCCCATGAGGCCATGCACGGCGCCCTTCTCGACACCGAAGGATACGCCGGACAGCGCCCGTACGCCGGGATAGGATTTGGAAATTTCGGAGAATTCGAGAAAGGACATCGGCAAGCCCCTGAGAGGGGCGGCGGGCGAAAACCCGCCGCCATTCCACCTGTTTACTCGAACCTATTCGAGACCGAGGTCCTTGCGAACTTTCTGGTAGTCGTCGCGCTTGGCAAGGGAGCCTGATGTCAGGATCAGCTTTTCCGGCTCCTTGTTGTCGGCGATCCAGCCATACATGTTGAGCGACGTCTCGTAGCCATGGCGTTTGGGCGAGATGATGACGCTGCCGACGAAGCCGGTAGGCTGCGGCTTCTTGAATTCGTTGATCGCCGAATCCGCGCCACCGATGCCGACGCCGATCATGTTGGTGGCCGGAATGCCGACGCTCTCCGAGGCACGAACCGCACCGAGCGCAGCTTCGTCGTTGAGGCCGAAGGCAACCCATTTCTTGATATTCGGATGGGCGTTAAGCACGACGGTCGCGGCATTCAGCGCAGCTTCCGTGTCGGTCTTGGCCTGCGGTGCGTCGAAGATGTTCGAAGCCTTGAAGCCGTTCTTCTTGAGGACCGAGATCGCGCCTTCGACACGGTCCACTGCGGTCGGCAGCTGGTCGTAGGAAACGCGGATCGCGCCGACCTCGTCGGCATTCCAGCCGCGCGCCTTCATCTCGTCGACGATCGCCTGCCCTACGGCCTCGCCGATCTTGGTGGCGGAAATGCCCATATGCGGAACGTCTTCCAGCGGCTTGCCGTCGGCGCCGACCAGTCGATCGTCGACCGTCATCAGCTTGAGATTGTTCGCCGCAGCCTTGGCGACGATACCCGGGCCGAGCTTGACGTCGGGTGTGCAGACCACAAAACCCTGAACGCCCTGGGCGCCCAGATTGTCGATCGCCGACATGAGTTTCTCGCCGTCTTCGGCCCCGATCTTCACAAGCGTGAAGCCTTTTTCCTTCGCAGCCTGGTCAGCGAACTTCCATTCGTCCTGGAACCAGGGCTCCTCCGGCTGCTTGACAACGAAACCGATCTTCACGTCCGCCGCATAGGCTGATGCGCTCATGACAATGGCAGTCACGGCAAATGCGCTGGCGACGAGCGCCTTCTTCAGAAATCGCATGGTTTCCTCCCAGAACGCGACTTGGGCTGCATGCCCTGGTTGCACCAATATTTGATATCATCATACCAGTCAATTGTCTTGGTATGATAAATGAGATAACAGAATACGAATTAGGAAGATTGCGGTAACCGCTGTCCCCAGTAGTCTCGGCAAGGGAATCACGAGATTGCCCGTGGAGGGAGGAATAAATGGCTGACACCTCGCAGGGACTGCGGGAGAAGGAGCGAAAGGTGCAGCGGCCTCGCGTGATGTCAGACACCACGCAGGCGATCGCGTCCGACATATTTTCGGGCCGCTACCAGCCGGGCACCTTCCTGCCGACCGAAAACGATCTGGGTGCCGAGCATGGCGTCAGCAGAACGGTGATCCGCGAAGCTTTGAAGGTATTGGCAGCCAAGGGACTGGTCCTGAGTCGCCCCAGGGTGGGTACGATCGTCTGCGACGAAGACAACTGGAACATCATCGATTCCCAGGTGCTCGCCTGGCATGCTCCGCATGCGCTGGACGACAAATTGTTCGACGCCATCCTCGAAACTCGGCGTGCGATAGAGCCGCTGGTGGCGGAACTTGCCGCCACACGAGCAACGTTGCGCGAAATCGCCGATCTGGAAACGGCCTGGGAGGGAATGGCCAACGCCGGCGAGGACATCGTCAAGTTCTCGCGATCGGACATCACCTTTCACCAGACCCTCTACCGGGCAAGCCATAATCCGATCTTCCGGCAGATCGGCGGGATGATCGATACGGCGCTGAAGTTTTCATTGGAAGCAACCGCCGTGATCTCGCTCGATCGGCGCGCCGAGGCCGTGAAGGCCCACCAGGAAGTTGTGGAGGCGTTGCGGCTGCGCAACGGCGACGCGGCGAGGAAGGCGGCCAACCATATTCTCGATCTCGCGGCCCGTGACCTGGTGAGCGCCAAGCAAATCAAGAACAGCTGAGCCGGACCCGACAAGATGAAGATCACCGCCCTCACCACCTATATCGTGCCGCCGCGCTGGCTGTTCCTGAAGATCGAAACCGATGAAGGTATCTGCGGCTGGGGCGAACCCGTCGTGGAGGGACGCGCCCTGACGGTCGAGGCAGCGGTGAAGGAACTGGCGGACTATCTTGTCGGCAAGGATCCGCGGCTGATCGAGGACCATTGGTCCGTCATGCATCGCGGCGGCTTCTATCGCGGTGGGCCTATCCTGATGAGTGCCATCGCTGGCATCGATCAGGCGCTTTGGGATATCAAGGGCAAGGCGCTTGGCGTGCCCGTCCACGAGCTTCTTGGCGGCCGCTGCCGCGACCGCATCAAAGTCTACTCCTGGATAGGCGGCGATCGTCCGTCGGAGGTCGCCGAGGGCGCAAGGCAGGTCGTGGCGCGCGGTTTCACCGCGCTGAAGATGAACGGCACCGAGGAACTGCAGATCGTCGACAGCCACGACCGCATCGATGCCGCCGTCGAGCGCGTGGCGACCGTGCGCGAGGCCGTCGGGCCGCATATCGGCATTGCCGTCGACTTCCACGGCCGCGTACATCGCCCCATGGCAAAGGCTCTCGTCAAGGAGCTGGAACCGTATCGGCTCATGTTCATCGAAGAACCCGTGCTGAGCGAAAACCGCGAGGCGCTGAAGGAAATCGCCGCCATGTCGTCCGCCCCCATCGCTTTGGGCGAGCGTCTCTACAGCCGCTGGGATTTCAAGCACGTGTTCGAGGAAGGCGCCGTCGATATCATCCAGCCAGACCTTTCGCATGCCGGCGGTATCACCGAATGCCGCAAGATCGCCGCAATGGCCGAAGCCTACGACATTGCGGTGGCTCCCCATTGTCCGCTCGGGCCGATCGCGCTGGCCGCCTGCCTGCAACTCGACGCAGTGAGCTACAACTGCTTCATCCAGGAGCAGAGCCTCGGCATCCACTACAATACGGGCAACGACCTGCTCGACTATGCGAAGAACAAGGACGTCTTCCGCTATGAAGACGGCTTCGTGGCCATTCCCGACGGCCCGGGGCTGGGGGTCGAAATCGACGAGGATTATGTCAAGGAGCAGGCGCGGAAGGGTCATCGCTGGCGCAATCCCATCTGGCGCCATGCGGACGGATCCTTCGCCGAGTGGTGAACGGGCGAAGTTCGTCTGCGCGGCTCTAGCGCTGGGCCGCGTGGATCAGGCCGGCGGCCTTGTGGGCAATCGCCATGGCCGGCGCATTGGTGTTGCCGCTGACGATCGTCGGCATCACCGAACAGTCGATCACATGCAACCCCTCCAGTCCGCGGACCGACATGGATTTCGGGTCGACCACCGCCGACGGGTCGCCGTCCGGCCCCATCCGGCAGGTGCCTACCGGATGATAATTTGTCTTGACCATTCGTTTGGCGTGAACGCGCAAAGCCTCATCGTCAGCGGCCGTGCCGCCCGGTACGATCTCTTCTTCGAGCAGACCGGTTAGCGGCTGCTGGCGCGCGAAGGAACGCGCCGTCTTCAGCCCCTTGATGATCGTTTCCACGTCATGCGGATCGCGTAGAAAGCCACCGTCGATGAGCGGCATGTCGTCAGGCCGGTTTGAGCGCAGCGTGACCTTGCCACGCGAACGCGGGCGCAGCAGGCAACAGGTCATCGTCAGGCCGTCGCAGGCTTCGACGCCGGAGATATCGCGGTCCACATAGACGGTTGGAACACAGTAGATCTTGAGCGTGGCATCGGCCTTAGCATCGTCGGGATTGACGAAAGCACAGGCCTCAACGCCGATCGACGTGACGGGCCCGGATCTGAAAAGCAGATATTGCAGTCCGTTGCGAAGCATCCGCCAACCGCGATCTTCGCCGAAATAACCATACCGTCCATTGCTCTTGAAGATCACGGGCACCTCGCAGTGATCCTGCAAATTCCGTCCGACACCGGGTAGGTCGCAGACCGGAGCAATCTCCAGCGATCGCAGATGATCGGCATCGCCGATCCCCGACAGCATCAAGAGCTTGGGAGTGATGTAGGTGCCGGAAGCGAGGATGACGCCGGAGCCGGCATAGAGACGCTCGACCCGGCCGTTGCGGCGGAACTCGACACCCTTGGCCCGGCCCGCCTCGACCAGAACCCGGTCGACCGTGGTTTGCGTGCGCAGTTCCAGCCTGGGATCGTCCAGCACCCGCGACAGGAAAGCATCGGAGGCGCTGCAACGACGGCGATCCGGCCCGATCGTCGATTGCATGTAACCGACACCGCGCTGGCGGCCGCCATTGAAATCCGGGGTGAAGACTTCGCCAGCATTCTGGACGGCGGCCACGAAAGCGTCGGTCATCGCGCAGCGGTGAAAAGGTGCGGACACGTTAAGCGGACCGGCATTGCCATGGGCGGGCGCGCCCAGGTGATCGTTGTTTTCGAGTACCTTGAAGTGCTCGAGCATGTCGGCCCACGACCAGTCGTGACCGGTGCCCAGCATGTCGGCCCAATTGTCGTAGTCGGCCGCTTGTCCGCGCATGTAGACCATGGCGTTCACTGACGAACCGCCGCCGAGACCCCTGGCCTGCGGCACGATCGTGCTTCTGCCGTCCAGTTGTGGCTGCGGCACCATGTGATGCATGTCGAGATAGGTATCGCGCCCCAGATATTTCATGTAGCCGGCGGGCATATGCATGAGCGGGCTCATGCGGCGTGCTCCTGCCTCCAGGAGCAGGACCCGGGCGCCGAATTCCTCGACCAGGCGCCAGGCCGCCACGCAGCCCGAACTACCGCCGCCAACGATGATATAGTCGTAATCCTTCATGGGTTGATTCAAGCCGGCCGCAGGCGCTTGTCGTTTGCCGTATCAAAGAAAAAGATGCGGCTGCGATCGAGTTTGAGAAAGACCGTCTCGCCGATCGTTACCTTCCGATTGGCGTCGGCTACCGCGCAGAAGAGGTCGTCGCCAGCCTTGATCGAAACCAGGGTGCTTTGACCGACGAACTCGGTGGCAAAGACCGTGGCGACGATGTCTGCGCCGTCCGGCCCCGGCACGAGCGCGACATCGTCGGGGCGGATACCCAGCGTGACGCTTCCGCCAAGCGATGCCGGTAGCGAGGCTATTTCAAATCCGGCGCCGCGGAAGGCTCCAATAGACATCGTCCCACGTAGCAGGTTCATCGGTGGCGAACCGATGAAAGCGGCGACGAACAGCTCGGAAGGGTCCTTGTAGATGTTTTCGGGCGTGTCGAGCTGGACGATGCGGCCACCATGCATGACGGCAACGCGGGTTGCCAGCGTCATGGCCTCGATCTGATCGTGCGTGACATAGATCGTGGTCGTCCTCATCTCATGATGCAGGTGCTTGAGTTCCGCGCGCATCGAAACCCGCAGCTTGGCATCGAGGTTGGAAAGCGGCTCATCGAGCATGAACAGGCGCGGAGTGCGCACGATTGCCCGGGCCAGTGCAACCCGCTGACGTTGCCCGCCCGATAGGGCACGCGGCTTGCGCTCGAGTAGATCTTCGAGATGAACCTTGCGGGCAGCGGATTTGACGCGCTCCCGCCGCTCGTCGACCTGGACTTTGCGTAGCCGCAGCGGATAGCCGATATTGTCGGCCACGCTCATGTGCGGGTAGAGCCCATAGTTCTGGAAAACCATGGCGATGTCGCGCTCGCGTGCGAGTTTGCCCACGACCGACTGGCCACCGATGCGTATGTCGCCCGAGGTGACGTCCTCGAGACCGGCGATCATGCGCATCGTCGTGGTCTTGCCGCAGCCCGACGGGCCGAGCAACACTAGGAACTCCTCGTCCTTCACATGAATATCCAGGTTGCGGATGACCTGCACCGCACCCCAGCTTTTTCCCACACTGGACAGTTCGACGTCGACCAAATGTCCTCTCCTTCATTCCGTCTTGACCATCAATAACTCCGATAATATGAGTATTCAAGATGCG
This sequence comes from Mesorhizobium sp. 2RAF21, assembly GCF_052115345.1. Taxonomy (NCBI): domain Bacteria; kingdom Pseudomonadati; phylum Pseudomonadota; class Alphaproteobacteria; order Hyphomicrobiales; family Phyllobacteriaceae; genus Mesorhizobium; species Mesorhizobium sp. 2RAF21. The sequence goes on from NZ_JBFRGM010000002.1 coordinate 139,564, forward strand.
AGTTGATCTTGTTGTCCGGCATGGCGCCGGCTCCGTGGGAGGATGTGATGGACAAGGTGAAAATGCCGACGGGAGGACTGCACCTTGCAGTGGACCGTCGTTCGTTCCTGCGTGCGACTTCGATATTGGCTGCGGGCGGTGTGATCGCCCTCCACTCAGGGCTACCGGTCTATGCGCAGGAGAACAGCACCGAACTGCTCAAGCTCTATGCCGGCGCGAAAGTCGACTGGCAAAGATACAAGGGGCAAACGATCGTGCTGGGCGGGCTGGAACACGTCTGGATGCACGCGATCGTGCCGCTGATCTCGCTTTTCACGCAGCTGACCGGGATCGAGGTCAAGGTCGAGAAGCAATCCGAGACGGAGTTCGCCGCCTCCATGCCGGTAAAGCTGGGCGGCGGCAGCGCCACGCCGGACATCTTCATGATCTGGGCGCTTGGCCAAGCGATTTCTGCCAAATGGCTGCAGCCGCTCGATGCATACCGCAACGACGCATCGTTGTTCGATGCCGCCTGGTACGACGACGCTGATATTTTTTCCTCTGCGCGCAGTTTCGAAAAATGGAGTGACGGCGCCTCCTACGGCCTGGCCATCACCGCGGAAGCGCAGACCCTGTTCATGAACAAGTCGATGCTGGACGCGAAGGGTTTCTCCGCTCCGGCCTCGATGGACGAACTGTTCAAACTCGCCAAAACGCTGAAGAGCGAGGAAGTTGCCGGCATCGCCATGCGGGCAAAGCCGACGGGCGACGCCGCCCCTTGGACGCTGGCGGGTTTCGTTTTCTCTTATGGCGGCGCCTATGTGACGAAGGACGGCAAGTCCGGCCTCACGATGCCGGAATCGATCGCCGGGCTCGACATGTATGGCCGGCTGCTTCGCGAGGCAGGTCCCGTCGGCATCGCCGGTTATCACTGGATGGAATGCCTGAACGACTTCATGCAGGGCGCGGTCGCCATCGGCTGCGATTCTTCAAACTTCGCCACCGACATCGAAGACAAGTCCAAGAGCACCGTCGCCGGAAACACCCTTTTCGGTGTCTTACCGGCTCCTGCGAACAAGTCGGCCAAGCCCAACATGTGGCATTGGATGACTGGCATCAATGCCAAGTCGGCAAACAAGGAGGCTGCCTGGCTGTTCTTGATGTGGGCGACTTCCAAGCCGACATCGGCACTCACCGCCGCCGCCGGACTTGCAACACCACGCAGCTCGGCCTGGCAGACATCGGCATTTCGCGATCGCTTCGGCGCTCAAGCCGCCGATGCCGCGCTGAAGAACCTGCAGGTCGCCGATGGCGATCTGTTCAAAGCCGCCTGGTTCCATCCCAAGGCGCCCGAAATCCTCGATGCGGTCGGAATTGCCGTCAACGAGGTCGTCACCGGCAGCAAGGATGCGACCCAAGCCTTCGGCGATGCCGACGGCAAGGTTCGGCAGGTCCTGAGTATGTGAGGCCAGGAACTTGCACAGGAAATCGTTCGATAAGAGTTGCGCCACTACGACGGCGCAACTTCCAAAAAAGGGCGTGATCTAGAAATGGACGCGCGCACACGCTTCATCATTCTCATGCTGGCGCCAACGACAGTGCTGTTGTTCGGCCTAACCATCTTTCCCTTCATCGCGTCCGTGGCGATGAGCCTCAGCAACTATTCGCTGGTGACACCGGATTCGCTCGCGTTTGCCGGATTGCAGAACTACTTCAACCTATTGCGGTCGGAAGAGTTCTGGACGGCGTTGCGCGCGACGGCATTGTTCACCGTGCTTGCAGTCGCAATCCAGCTCATGCTCGGCGTGGCCATAGCCACGTTTTTGCACCACGAGACACGCGCCGTTCCGCTGCTGCGGGCGATCTATCTTCTTCCCATGGCGATCACGCCCGTCGCCGCCGTCTTCACCTTCCGCATGATGCTCAACCCGTCACTCGGCGTGTTCAACTATCTGCTGAAGCTCGTTGGCCTGCCGCCGCAGGATTGGCTTGGCACGGCAGCGATGGCCATGACGTCACTGCTCGTCGTCGACACCTGGCAGTGGGCGCCTTTCATCCTGTTGATCGCGGCGGGCGGGCTTGCGGCGATGGATGAGGAGCCGTTGCAGGCCGCCAGGATGGATGGCGCGACCGAGACCCAAGTGTTCTTCCATCACACCTTGCCGGCGCTTCTGCCCTATCTCGGTGTGGCCATCGTCTTTCGCGCTATCGACGCCTTCAAGACCTTCGACATCATCTTCGTGCTGACGGGCGGCGGTCCGGGCATCGCGACCAGAACGCTCAATCTCCTGGCTTACAAACAGGGCATCGAGTTCCTTTCGATGGGTTATGCCGCCGCCATCGCGATCGTCATGCTGGTCATCACCATCGTCGCCGCGCAGATGTTCCTGCGTCGGATGCGCATGTTCGTGCCGAGGGCGGCTCTATGAAAGCGCTGCGCATCCTGACGCCTTTCGCCCGCCGCCTGTCACTGTGGGCTTTTGCTCTCTGGTGCCTATTTCCGATCTACTGGCTGGCGATGATGTCGTTGAAGACGGAAGTCGATGCCATGGCGCGCCGGCCCAAATTCCTGTTCGCTCCGATCCTCGACAACTACCTCAAGGTTCTCTCCGATCCGACGATCTGGACCTATTTCGCCAACAGTGCCGTTGTAGCGCTCGCCTCGACGGCGCTTGCCTTGCTGATCGGCCTTCCCGCCGCCTATGTGCTGGCACGCTACCGTTTTCGCGGCAATGCCGACTACGGTTTCTGGATTTTGACCACCCGCATGACACCGCCGGTCGCCGTGCTGATCCCGTTCTTCGTGATGTATGTGAAGGCCGGCCTGATCGGCACGCATGCCGGCCTGATCATCGCTCATGTCGCGATCAACCTTTCCATTGTCGTCTGGCTCATGAAAGGTTTCTTCGAGGACCTGCCAGGCGAACTGGAAGAGGCCGCGGCTATTGACGGCGCGACCTATTTCCAGGCCTTCGCCCACATCTGCCTTCCCGTCGTCCTGCCGGGAATCGCGGCCGTGGCGATCCTGGCATTCCTGTTTTCCTGGAACGAGTTCCTGTTTGCGCTGGTTCTCGGCGGCAATGATGTGCGGACCGTGCCGCTCGGGCTCTATGCCTTTGTCGGATACCAGCAGGTGCGCTGGGGCGAACTGTCGGCAGCCTCGATCGTATTGCTGGTCCCGGTGCTGCTGTTTGTCCTGGTTTTCCAGAAACAATTGATCCGCGGCCTGACCATGGGAGCCGTCAAATGACCGCAAGCCCGATGCACGGAAACTGGAGTTGGTAAGGTGACGAAACGGCGCTCGCAGCACTGGTTCGGTGGACACGGCAAAGACGCCTTCATCCACCGCAGCTGGATGAAGAACAATGGCCTGCCGGACGATGCCTTCGATGGCCGGCCGGTGATCGGCATCTGCAACACCTTCTCCGAATTCACCCCCTGCAACGCGCATTTCCGGGGGCTTGTCGAACATATCAAGGCTGGCGTGCTCGAGGCCGGCGGGCTGCCGCTGGAGTTTCCCGTCTTCTCCTGCGGAGAATCCAATCTGCGCCCTACCGCCATGCTCTTCCGCAATCTCGCTTCCATGGACGTCGAGGAATCGATCCGCGGCAACCCGATGGACGGCGTGGTGCTAATGGCCGGCTGCGACAAGACCACGCCGGCTCTCGTCATGGGCGCCGCGTCCTGCGACCTGCCCTCCATCGTCGTCTCGGGCGGTCCGATGTTGAATGGACGCTTTCAGGGCCGGGAGATTGGCTCTGGGACGGACGTGTGGAAGTTTTCCGAGGACGTCCGCGCCGGGGTCATGACCGAACGAGAATTCGCCCAGGCCGAAAGTGCGATGTCGCGCTCACCCGGTCACTGCATGACGATGGGCACGGCCTCGACAATGGCCTCGATGGTGGAGGCGCTCGGCATCGCCCTGCCCGGCAACGCGGCCTACCCCGCAGTGGATGCCCACCGCGCACGGCTGGCGCGGATGAGCGGCCGTCGCATCGTCGAAATGGTCAGGGAGGACCTTCGGTTGTCGGCGATCCTGAAAAAGGAAGCCTTCGCCAACGCGATCCGCGTCAACGGAGCAATCGGCGGGTCGACCAATGCCGTTGTGCATCTTCTGGCGATTGCGGGACGCATCGGTGTGGAACTGACGCTCGACGACTGGGACGAGCTTGGGCGCAACATACCCACCATTGTCGATCTGATGCCTTCAGGACGCTTTCTGATGGAGGATTTCTGCTACGCCGGCGGCATTCCCGCCGTCATGAAGGAGATCGCCAACCTCCTCGACCTCGACGCCTTGACGGTGACTGGCAGAACCCTGCGCGAAGAACTCGCCGGGGCGATGAACTACAATCCACAAGTCATCCGGCCGAGGCAACAAGCGCTGACACCGCATGGCGGGATTGCCGTCCTGCGCGGCAATCTGGCTCCGGGTGGAGCAATCATCAAACCTTCCGCCGCTTCGCCCGAACTGATGCGCCACCGGGGTCGGGCGGTCGTGTTCGAGGACATCGATCACTACAAAGCCGCCGTCGATGATCCGACGCTCGACATAGACGAAAGCTGCATCATGGTGCTGAAGAACTGCGGCCCGAAGGGTTATCCCGGCATGGCCGAGGTCGGCAACATGGCGCTGCCGCAGAAGCTTCTCAAGAAAGGCGTGCGCGATATGGTGCGGATATCGGATGCGCGTATGTCCGGCACCGCCTTTGGCACGGTTGTGCTGCATACGGCGCCGGAAGCCGCCATTGGCGGACCGTTTGCACTCGTGCGCGGCGGCGACATCATCGAGCTCGACGTGGATGCGCGCAAGCTCCATCTCGACGTTACCGATGAAGAACTGGAGCGGCGGCGGCTCGAATGGGAAGCGCCGGTCCCCACCATGCAGGGTGGCTATCAAGGCCTCTATGTCGAGCACGTATTGCAAGCGGATCGCGGTGCCGATCTCGACTTCCTCGTTGGTTGCCGCGGCCACGCCATTCCCCGCGAAAGCCATTGAGGCATCATATGAACAAGTTCGAAACGGTCGACTTCCACGGCATCCATGCCATTGTCTATGCGCTGTTCGATGGCGAGGAACGACTGGATCGCGCCGCCATTCGAAGGCAGGTGGAACTTTGCCTTGCAGCCGGGGTACACGGCATGGCGGCGCTCGGCCTCGCCACCGAGGTCTCGAAGCTGACGGGGGCTGAACGTCGCACGCTGATGGACTGGGTGGCGGAAGACACCGGTGCCAGGGTACCGCTGGCTTTCACCATCTTCGGTGCCTCCGTCGCCGAGCAGATCGGCCAGATCCGTCATGCCGAAAGCGTCGGCGCGGATTGGGTAATCCTCCAACCGCCGCCGGTCGGCACTTATGGAGCGGCCGAGTATATCCGCTTCTTCGGGCGCGTTGCCGGGGCAACCGATCTGCCGGTGGCCATTCAGAATGCTCCGGCCTTCTTCGGACGTGGGCTGACAGCGGATGAAATACGCGATCTCGCTAGGCAGCACCCCAACATCAGTCTGATCAAGGGTGAAGGACCTGTTGTCGACATAGCCGGCCTGATTACCCGCACCGACAATCGTGTACCGATATTCAACGGTCGCGGCGGACTGGAATTGATCGACAATTTCCGCATTGGCTGTCGGGGCATGATCCTTGCCCCCGACTGTATCGACCATGCGGTGCGCGCCTATAATGCCTTCCACGCCGGCGATGAAGACGGTGCGGAAGCCGAGTACCGGGCCATGTTGCCGGCGGCCGTTTTCGTCATGCAAGGCATCGAGAACCTGATCTGCTACGGCAAGCGCCTATTCGGCGCCCGCTCGGGCATTCCAATCCACGATCGTGGCCCCGCGCTACGCCCCGACAAGATCGGGCTTGAGATGGTGGAGCGTTTCGCGGCACAACTCGGCCCGCTGGCGGTTGAATAGGCGGGCCGCTACGGGAGGACGGCTGCAGATGACGAGATCGAACAGGCTGATATCGGCGAACGAGACGATAGGATCCGTGCCGGCTGCCGAACGCGGTCTACCCGCGCAGATCGCCGCCCGCATGGGGCGCAGCATATTGCGCGGCGAACTGCGACCCGGTGACAAGCTGCCGAAGGAAACCGACCTGCTCGACCAGCTTCAAGTCAGCCGCACGACGCTGCGCGAAGCGCTCACCATCCTGACCAGTAAGGGTTTCATTGAGGCGAAGCAGCGGATCGGCACGAGCGTGCGCGCGCCAAGTGCCTGGAACACACTCGATCCCATGGTCATGTCATGGCACGACGACGAGGACGAACAGGCCCTCGCCCAGGAATTGTTCGAGATCAGATCGGCGATCGAACCTCTCGCGGCCAGGCTGGCGGCCGCGCGCGCCACCGAGGCAGACCTTGCCCAGCTTCGTGCCGCGCTCGCGACGATGGCCGAAGACAATTCCAATCCGCGGCTTGCCATGGAAGCCGACATCGCCTTCCACCTCGGCATCATCCAGGCCGCGCATAATCGCTTCCTCGCACCCGTCGGTTCCGTCATCCGCGCGGCCCTTACCATCAGCGTTCCAAAGACCTTCGCCAAATTCGGCGGCATGAGCCACGCGCTTGGCATGCACGAGGCAATCGTGAAGGCCATTGAACAACGCGCCCCCACCAAAGCCGCCAAGGCGGCTGAAAAGCTCATTGCCGACACCTATGAGCGGAACTTCGGTTGAGCGGGAAAGAACCGTGCTCTGCAGGTGGACGAAACACGTTAGTTTCTTGACGGGTTGCAGGTTCAAGGCAACAAGAGCCGATATCGGATATTCGCACCCATACTCCATGGCCGGCGAAACACGCGCCTCAGGACGAGGACATGCGGCTCATCCCGGTCGTTGTAGTGCATGGTGTCGGCGATGCTTCCACTTGCGGCGATTGATTTCCGTTGTGGCAAAATCTCCGCGGTATGGTTGTCGGCACGCACGAGGACCGCGAACAGCTTGTTGGTCTCTTAGCCCACCCAGCCCCCGATGCCGCCGCAGGATAGGTCCACATACAGCGGGCGTTACTATGGAGCAGGTCGAACACGAAGAAGAATGCCCTCCGCTCCACGCCACCGACCACCATCAGGGCCTCGCCGAAGTCGGCCTGCACGCGAGCATCCGGATGCGACAATGGAACGAACATCCTGACGGCAACGCTTCGGCCAAGCCCTGCATGCCGCTCGCGCACCTGTCTCGCCGCGATAATGGACCTAATGTCGGACCATGCCTGCATCGACGTTGAGCGTCTGGCCGGTGATCCAGCGCGCGTCGTCCGAGGCGAGGAATGAGACGACGTCGGCGATGTGCTCGGGCTGGCCCTTGCCTTTCATGGCCTGCAGCATTTCGACAAAACCGAACGCCTCGTTATGCGGGCTCGCCTTGACGCCGTCGCTCTCGATCAGGCCCGGCGTCACCGCATTGGCGGTGATGTTGTATTTGCCGAGCTCCGTTGCCAGCGCCCGGGTGAAACCGATGACGCCGCCCTTGGCAGCGACATAGGCCGCCATGTTGGGCGTGCCGGCGAAGAAGGTGTTGGAGGCGATGCTGATCACGCGTCCGACCTTGTTCGCCGCGCGCATCTGGTCGGTCGCCGCGCGCGAGACGATGAAGGTACCGGTCAGGTTGACGTCGATGATCTTGCGCCAATGGTCGAGGTCGACGTCGTCCCAGGCGATGAACGGCACGATGCTGGCGTTGTTGACGAGGATGTCGATGCCACCGGATTGCGCCTGAATCTCGGCAAACAGCGCCTTGACCGACGCCGGATCGGAAATGTCGGCGGCAATAGCCTTCGCGTTGCCGCCGATCGATGCGGCTGCGGCCTTAGCGCCTTCGGCGTTGATGTCGCTGACGATGACGGTCGCGCCATCGGCCGCCAGCCGCGCCGCAATCGCCTTGCCAATGCCCTGTGCGGCGCCCGTCACCAGCGCCGTCTTTCCCGCAAGCCGTTCAGTCATGAAATCTCTCCCTTAATGCGTAATCCGATGAGGTGTGTTCAGGCGTCGGCGTCGATGACGGCCAGCGCCGCGTCGATGCCCTTGCCGACGGCAAGCTTCTGGCCGGCAGCATTCATCGCGCCACCCAGCGCCGTCAGCGCGGCAATCGCATAGATCGGCTGCGCCGTCGGGCCCATGTGGCCGATGCGCGTCAGCCTGCCCAGCGTTTCGCCGCGCCCCGACGAAAACACCACGCCGTAGCGGGCGCGCGCGGCCTGGCGCAGCGCCTTCTCGTCGACGCCTTCGGGCGTACGCACGGCGGTTGTGGTCGGCGACGCGATCTTTTCGTTGGCGGCCCAGATCGACAGCCCCATGGCGGCGACGCCGGCACGCATGGCCTTTGCCGTCAGCGCGTGACGCGCCCACACCGCTTCTGGTCCTTCGCTGAGATAGAGGTCGAGCGCCACGTCGAGCCCGTTGATCTCCGAGACCGATGGCGTGAACGGGAACGGGCTTTCGCGCGACCAGGCGTTTTCCCAGTCGACGATGCTCAGCATCGATGCGCGCGGTGCTGCCTCATTGGCCTTCATCTTGGCCCAGGCGCGCTCACTCACCCCCATTATGGTCAAGCCGGGAGGGGCTCCCAGGCATTTGTTGGGGCCGGTGACATAGATGTCGGCGTTGCAATCCTCCGGATGCGTTTTCATGCCGCCGAAGGACGAGACGGCATCGACGATCAGATAGCCGCCATGAGCCGACACCAGCGCGCCGATGGCATCGATCGGATTGATGGTGCCCGACGGCGTATCGTGATGGCAGATCGAAACGATGGTGATTTCGGGATGCTTCTTCAGCATTTCGGCGACCGCCTGCGGGTCGATCGCCTCGTTGTAGGGCACTTCGATTTCGAGCAGGTTGGGCGAATAGCGTTTTGCCCAGTAGCCGAAGCCCTTGCCGTAAACGCCCGAGGCGAGGTTCAGCACGACGTCGTCGGGCGTGATCAGCGATGCCGCAGCAGCTTCCAGGCCGAGAACCGGCTCGCCGTGTAGGATGACCGGCTTGTTCGGCAGACGCATCGCTTTCTGCGCCTTATCGACGACCTTCTCGTAGAAGAGCTGGAACGCCGGATCGTAGTCGTAGAGCACCGTGCGGCCGAGGCCGCGCAGCACTTGTGCATAGGCGTCCACCGGCCCCGCGGTCAGGGTGATGACCGGATCGGCATGATCGGAATAGCGCATGGTCTTGGTCTCCAGAATGGCGGCGGTCAGCCGTAGAACTGCGTGCCGGTTTTGTAGGTTTTGAAGTTGTCCATGTCGTGCGAGTACATCAGCTCGGCGCCGTGATCCTCGGCCAGCTTCTGCACTTTGCGCATCGAATTGACACCCGCGACCGGGTCGATATGGAAGGCCGCCTGGCAGAGCGTTTCGAGGCTCTTCTGCGTATAGGCGGCGTCAATCGTGAACATGATCGGCTTGCGCCTGGGGAACTCGACCAGCAGGCTGTAGTGGCCGATCGAATGGCCGGGCGTCGAGATCAGCTTGACACCCTTGGCGAGCTCAATGTCGCCGTCGATGCCCTCGAAGGTCGAGTTGGCGCGCGTCGTGCCTTCCAGCAATTGCGAGGTCGCGCCGCGCGCCTCTGCCGCCTCTGCCGAGAAGCTCAGATCCGAGTAGCCGAGATGCTCGAAGGGCTGCGGATTGCAAGCCTGCGGCACCTCCGAACGGTGGCAGATCTTCTTGGCATGCGGAAAATATTTGTTGCCGCCGCAATGGTCGAAGTGGAAGTGCGAGTTGACGACGACGTCGATGTCCTTCGGCTCAAGCCCGAGAAGTGCCAGCGCGCCGGGAATGGTCTGGTGCTTTTCCTGGATCGGCTTCTCGAAGGGCAGCACCTTCATGACGTGATCGTAGTCATAGCCGGTGTCGATGAGGAAACGGCCCTCGGCATGCTCGATCAGGATAGAATAGACCGGAAAGCGGACTTCGCCGCCCGGGCCGCGATTCCAGAACACGTGATAGCCGTCGAGGACGAGCGAGCCGCCGTCGAGCAGGTAAACCTTGGTATCCGACATTCTTGCCTCCTGTTTTGGCGCGGGTCCCATCCGCGCATCCGTTGTTGTCAGCGCGCGCCGCGCTCGTAGGGAATACCAAGCGCGGCCGGCAGGCTGGCCCGCCGTCCGAACAGCACCAGCATGATCATCACCGCCAGGAACGGCAGCATCTGGATGATGTCGGTCGGTATGTTGATGCCCGCCACCTGCATGGCGGTGGTCAAAGACAAACAGACGCCGAACAGAAGAGCGCCGAACAGCACCCAGATCGGCCGGCCACGCGCAAGCATGGCCAGCACGATGCCGAGGAAGCCGGCGCCGTTGGTGATGAACGGAATGAACAGACCTGCCCCGACATTGGCGAGATAGGCGCCGCCGAGCCCTGCCAACGCGCCGGTTGACAGCACGGCGATGGTGCGGGTTCGGATGACATCGATGCCGGCGACGTCGAGCGCGGCCGGCTTGTCGCCGGCGGCCTGCAAATTGAGGCCGAGCTGCGTGCGCCGGTAGAGGTAGCCCATGCCGAACACCAGCGCGACCGCCAGATAGACGATCAGATGATGCTTGAAGAAGGCCGGCCCGATTACCGGAATGTCCGACAGCAGCGGGATGACGGTGGCGTTCGGCGCCGGCAGGCGCGGGTAGCTGCGCGAGAACTGGAAGTGATGGAGAAGCGCCGTCAGGCCTTCGAGGCCTAGTGTCAGCGCGATGCCGATGACGATCTGGTTCAGTCCGATGCGCACGCACAGGAGTGCCATGATCAACGCCACCGCAACGCCGCCGGCGATGCCGGTGAGGAAACCCAGCCACAAAGAACCGGAATAGAAGGCGCCGACGAAACCGAGATAGGCGCCGGCCAGCATCATGCCTTCGATGCCGATGTTGAGCACGCCGGCCTTTTCCGACATCTGCTCGCCAAGCCCGGCGAGCAAAAGCGGGATCGCCGCGGTGATCGCGCCAAACAGAAGCGCGCTGAGAAAGACTTCGCTGAAGAGCCCGGTCATGCTTCAGGCCTTTCTCGACTGGTTGTAGCGGTGGTCGACATATTCGGCGAGTGCGAGCACGATCAGCACGATGGAGACCAGCACGAGCGTGAAATGATTGGGCACGCCAAGGCGCCGCGCCGCGCTCTCGCCGCCGATCGACAGCACCGAAAGCAGGAACACGAAGCCAATTGCGGCGAAGCCGTTCATGCGGGCGAGGAACACGGCGGGGATGACCGCCAGCCCATAGGCGGGGTTCCAGTCGGCGCGGACATTGCCCTGCACGCCGATGATGTCGACAGCGCCGGCAAGGCCCGCGAGCCCGGCTGAAATGGCGAAGACGGCGATGGTCAGGCCGGGCACGGCCAAGCCGGCATGGATAGCCGCGCGCGGATTGGCTCCGACGATCCTCAATTTCAGTCCGAATGCCGTCCTGGTCATCACAAGATGCACGATGATGATCGCCGCCAGACCGAACAGCAGTCCGCTGGTGACGGTCGTATCGAGCAGGCGCGGCAGCCTGTCTTCCACCGGCAAGGTGCGAGTCTGCGGCACGGTCGTGCCGGGATCGCGGAACACCAGCTTGACCAGCACATTGGCGAGCGAGGTGCCGAGGAACGTCATCATCAGCGTGGTGATGATCTCGTTGACGCCCTGATAGGCGCGCAGCAGCGCCGGCACCAGCGACCAGATCATGGCGGCAACCGTGGCGACGACGAATGCGCAGAACAATGCCAGCCAGGCCGGCATGATCTGCACGAACACGGGGGCACAAGCCGCCGCCGTGACCGCGCCGAGCAGGAACTGGCCGTCGCCACCGAGGTTCCACATGCCAGCGCGAAAAGCCACGATCAGGCCGGCGGCAAGGAACAGAAGCGGCGCCATGCGCGTCAGCGTTTGCTGGATGCCGAGCGGCGAGAACAGCCCTTTCTCCAGCACGTAGCCATAATAGGCGAGTGGATCGACGCCGACGGCAAGCAGGATGCAGCCGGCGATGACGAGAGCGGCGAGGATCGGGCCAAGTGTCATGACCAGCCTGCGCAGGATGTCGCGGCGCGTGGCGACGCTGCTGGCGGCATCGAGTGCGGTGGCGCTGACGGTGGGGGCGGTGTCGATGCTCATGCGGCTAGTCCGATCATCAGGCGGCCGACCTTGGTACGGGCATCGTCGGCATTCGCGACCGTGCCGACCAGCGATCCGTTGGCCATGACGGCGATGCGGTTGCACATGCTGAGCAACTCCTCGAGATCGGTGGAGATCAGCAGCACGGCGATACCGCGCGCGGCGGTCTCGCGGATGCGTTGCCGCGATGCCAGCGTGTTGGCGAGGTCGAGCCCGTAGGTGGGCTTATTGAAGATCACCACCTTCGCGCCTTCGGCCAGTTCACGGGCCAAAAGTACCTTCTGGATGTTGCCTCCCGAGAGCCGCGCAACGGGCGTCTTCAGGCTTGGCGTGCGCACATCGTATTCGCGCGTGAGCTCAGCGGCGCGCCTGTCGATCTCGGCGCGCTGTTCGACGCCGTTGCGCCAGAACGGCGCTGCGCCGACCTGCTTGAGGAAGAAGTTGATCGAGACCGGGAAAGTGCCGACCGTGCCTTCGCCCAGCCGATCGTCCGTCAGGTAGCGAAGACCGAGCTGGCTGCGTTCGCCGACGCTCAGCGCCTCGATCGCGATCCCCTCGAGCCGTACCGAACCGCTGTTCGCCGCGCGCTGGCCAGACAATGCCTCCGCCAGTTGTTTCTGGCCGTTGCCATCGATGCCGGCGATACCAAGTATCTCGCCCGGACGAATGTCGAAGGAGATCGACGACAGGCTGGGCGCGTTGTCGGTGGAAGCTACCTCCAGATCGGTGACCTGAAGCAGTGGAGCGGCTTCGGCGTGGACGACGTGAACGGGAAGCTCGGCCGCTTCCGGATCGTCCTTTTGCTTGCCGAACATCAACTCCACGATCTCGGAGATGATCTCCTGTTCGCCGAGCGCGCGAAAACGCTCGGGTGGAATCTCACCGACCTTGCGGCCGAGCTTCAGCACCGAGATGCGGTCACCGAAAGCGGCCGCTTCCTTGAGCTTGTGGGTGATGAAGACGATCGCCAGACCTTGCCCAACGAGGCGGCGCATCAGCGCGCCAAGTTCGTCAATGCCCTTCGGCGTCAGCATCGAGGTGGATTCGTCGAGGATCAGCACCCGGCTGTTGCGCACCATGGCGCGCAGGATCTCGACCTGCTGCTGCTCGCCGAGCGAAAGCTCCGAAACCTTGGCATGCAACTTCACCACGATGCCGAGGCTTTCGGTGATCTCGGCGACGCGTGCCTCAAGCTCCTCGGTCCTGGGGCGCTGCCACCGGGGGCCGCCGAGCAACAGGTTTTCAGCCACGGTCAGCGTCGGCACCAGCATCATGTGCTGGAAGACCGTTCCGATACCGAGCGCCAGTGCCCGGCGCGGCGAGGTGATCGGCGTCGGCTTGCCGTCAACCAGAATGCGTCCTTCATCCGGCTGCTGCAGGCCGGACAGCATGCCGATCAAGGTGGATTTTCCCGCCCCGTTCTCGCCGAGTAGCACATGCACTTCGCCCGGCCGGATCGACAGGTCGATGCTGTCATTGGCAACGATGCCGGGAAAGCGTTTGGTCACGCCTTCGAGTGCGACGATGTCGCGCCTGTCAACGGGCGATGAAGAAGGATTGCTCATGAAAGCCCAGCACTGAAAAAGGGGAAGCGTCCGAAGGGGCGACCCGACCGCCCCTTCGGCAACTGACTTTTGATCGCCTTACTTGGCGACGCTTGTCATCAACGCCCTGACGGCGGCCGCGTCATAGACCGGCTCGACCTTGATCTTGCCGGAGATGACGTCCTCGCGCACCGCCTGGATCTCGGACCAGACCTTGTCCGGGATGGCGGCCGTCTTCAGCAGTTTCACGGAATCGTCCTTGAGGCCGATGCCGTAATGCTTGGTGCCGAAAGTGTCGGCCTTGAGATCGGCGATCATCGCGGCGTAGACCGGCTCGATGTTCCACACCACCGACGACAGCAGGAAGCCCTTGTCGATCGGCGACTTGTCACCGATGACGTCGATGAAATAGACCTTGCCGCCATCCGCGGCCTTGGTCGTCTCGACCGCCTGCAGCATGCCGAAACTCGAACCGTTGCCCTGGCCGAAAATGATATCGGCGCCCGAGGCGATGACGCTTTCGGCGACGCGCTTGCCGCCTGCCGCATCGCTGTAGGCGGCTGGCCCGATCACCGCATAGGTGATCTTGACGTCCTTGCTCTCCGCCTTCACGCCCTGCGCGAAAGCCGCCGACTGCGAGTTCCATGACGGAGGTTCGCCGGAGACCACGATGCCGACCGACTTCGAGCGCGACATCTTGGCGGCGAGACGACCGGCGAGATAGGCACCTTCGTGACCGCTCAGCGTGTAGTCGGCGACGAGGCCTTTCTCCAACCCGTTCGGCGTGTCCACGATCGCCACCGGAACCTTCGTTTCCTTGGCGATTTCAGGCGCCGAGGTGTTGTAGCCGCTGGCGTGCGCGATCAGCAGGCTGGCGCCGTCGGAAGCGAGTTCCCGCAGCGTCGGACGAACGTCGCCATAGCCGAGGCCCTGGGCGACGACCACTTCGATGCCGGCTGCCTTGCCGGCCGCCTTGGCAGCGTCGATGCCTTGCTGGTTCCAGCCATAGTCCGTGCCTTCTTCAGGCGTCAGGATGGCGATCGACTTGACTTCTCCGGCGAACGCGCCGCCGAGCAAGACGCCGCTCAGTATAATTGCACTTACACTGCTTTTAAGGAGCTTTATCATGTTACCCTCTTTTGTTGATTTTCGATCATTATTCTTATTGTTATTGCGCGTTTGCGAGATAGACTGCCTGATCAAATAAGTATGGAGCTCAGGCAAAGTGAAAATCGGTTATGTCCTCCCGGTGGTTTTGGCGTTTACATCGCTCGCCAATGCGGTTGAGTTGCACCAGGTGATCGTCCGCATCGGCACCGATGGGCTCGACATGGTGCCGTTAACGATTTCGAACTCCGGCAAGGACGGCCTGTCCTGCAATGCCGACTTCGCCCACTGGTATTCGGGCGGGGTCGCGACGGTCGAACCGGGCAAGAGCGCCCACGTCGAACTCTGGTTCGATCCTAAGACCGGCACCTTCACCATCCTCAATGACAAGCGCGAAAACCTGCCGGTCGAGCGCCTCTGGTGTGGGCTGTCGGGCCGCGCATACGCGACCCGCGTGCAAATCGCGCTTGACCGCACTGATGTAGCCAAGGGCATGCGCGCCGTGTCCTGCGGCATGGAGCAGGGCAGCCTGGCGTGCCGGTAGGCGCTCATCGATCCACGCCCCTTGAGCACCGCGCCTATTCCTTGGCCAGGAATTTGTCGGTGAAGACATCGTCCGCCGACAGCGCTGTCTTGAGCACGCCCTGATCGGTGAGCGTCTTCAGGGTTTCCTCCCATTGCGCCTTCGCCATCCAGCCGAGACCGTGTTCCTTGGTTTCGGGGCTGGTGAACGTCGAGGCGATGTCGGCGTTGATCTGTGCCAGCAGCACGGCCTTCTTGTCCGCGTAGCCGGGTGCCGCCTTGGCCGTGATCTCGGCGGCCTCTTCCGGATGGGCAACGACATAGTCGAAGGCTTCCCGGTAGGCCTTGACGAAGCGGCGCACGACATCGGGCTTGTCCTTGATCATCTTCTCCGAGGTGAACAGGCCGGAGCCGTAAGCCTTCCAGCCATGGTCGGCGCCCATCATGATGCTGAGCGAACCCGGACCGCCTGCCTTGGCTTCCAGTTCGGGAACCTCCGCATCGACATAGCCGACCACAGTCTGGACCCGCCCCAGGAGCAGGTAGCTTTCATAGGGCGGCGACACGCTGTTCAGCGTCATGTCCTTCTCGGTCAGACCGTTGGCGGCCAGAAAGCCCTTGAAGAAGATGTAGGTCGACCCGGCTGGATGAATGCCGATGGTGAGGCCCTTGAGATCGGCCGGCTTGGTGAGCTTCACCGTCTTGGCGAGCGAGATGATCGCCAGCGGCGAATGCTGGTTGACGGCTGCCACCGCCACGACCGGGACATTCTGCGACCGGGCGACGGTGAGCGTGGGAAGATCGCCGAAGCCGAAATCCGCGTTCTCATTGCCGACCAGCCGCATGGCGTCTGGCGAACCAGAACCCTTGCGGATATCGGCCAGGTCGATGTCGTTCTTGGCGAAGAAGCCTTTTTCCTTGCCCACGAAGAACATGGCGTGGTTGCCGCGCACCACCCAGTCGAGCTGGACATTGACCTTGTCCGCCGCCTGCGCCGCGCCGGAGAAGCCAAGCGCACCGGCAAACGCCACAAGCGTGGCTGCTTTGATAAAAGAGCGTCTTAGCATTGTTCGATCCTTCCCTGACTTTGACTGCCCAGAAACCTAGGCGTGGCTGAATTTGGGTGCCCATGGCACCACGATGCGTTCGAGAATCTCGGCCGCGTAATAGAAGGCGATGCCGAGCACGGAGACGAGCAGCAGCGCCGCGAAGACCAATGGGGTGTCGAGCTGGGTCGAGGCGAACTGGATGACGTAGCCCAGCCCATCCGAGGCGCCGGCGAATTCACCGACGATGGCGCCGATGACGCTCAGCGTGGCCGCGATCTTGGTTCCCGCCATCAGGTTCGGCAGCGAGTGTGGAACCCGGATCTTGAACAGGATCTGCGTGCGGCTAGCGCCAACCGAATTCATCAACGACAGCAGCGAGCGGTCCACCGACTGCAAGCCCGCCAGCATCGACAACGTCACCGGGAAGAAGGCGATGACCAGGATCAGGCCGATCTTGGGTGCGAGCCCATAGCCGAACCACAGAATGAAGATCGGTGCCAGCGCCACCTTGGGCACGTTCTGGAACAGCACCACCAGGGGATAGAGCGCCCGGCCGAGCCAGTCGAAACGCACGATGACGAGCGCAATGGCAACGCCGACGACGACCGAGACAACAAAGCCGAGCAGGATCTCGGCCGCCGTCACCAGCGTGGCCTGCATCAGCGTTCCCCATTGCGCGACCAGCGATTGTGCGATCTGCGATGGGGCCGGAATGATGAAGGTCGATATGGCAAAGATCCGCACCGCGGCTTCCCAGGCCACGATCGTGACTAACAGCAGAATGACCGACGGCAGCCAGCTGCTTGTCGCGGCGGCGAAACTGGAGGTCAGCCGAGGCTCGGAAACACTGCTGATGGGTTGCTCGCTCACGACGCGTCTCCCGGTTGATGGCTGGCGCGCAGCATCGTGCGAAGCTGGACCACCAACCTGACGAATTCCGGGTCTTCCGTTACCGCCAGGTCGCGCGGATAGGGCAGGCCGATATCGATGCTGCCGGTGATCCGACCGGGCTTGATGCCCAGGGCGTGCACATGGCGCGAGAGGTGAATGGCCTCGTCGATCGAATGGGTCACGAGCACGATCGTCTTGCCGGTGCGCTGCCAGATCTCCAGCAGCGACTGGCCCATCGAGTCGCGGGTGATGGCGTCGAGCGCGCCGAAGGGCTCGTCCATCAAAAGCACGGCTGGGTCGAGCGCCAGGGCCCGAGCGATGGCCACCCGCTGCCGCATGCCACCCGACAATTCGTTCGGACGCTTGTGGGCGGAATCGCCAAGCCCCACCAGTTCCAGCATCTCCTGGCCGCGTGCCCGAAGCTCGGCGCGCGAAAGCGATTTGTCGGCGATGCCGAGCAGCATGGACGCATTGTCGACGGCGTTCTTCCACGGCAACAGGTTGGCGTCCTGGAAGACAACGCCGATCATGCGCTTGCGCGCCGCCTCGACCGGCGAAAGCCCGGCGATCGAAACGCTACCGCTTGTCGGCTCCACCAGCCCGGCCAGCACCTTGAGCAAGGTGCTCTTGCCGCAACCGGAAGGGCCGATCAGCGAGACGAACGATCCCTTCGGCACCGAAAGATCGATGTTCTGGAGCACCAGCTGCCGGGCGTAGACCACGGACACGCCCTTGACGGCGATAAGGTCGTCATGGCGGAAGTGAGCCGGCCTGTCGCCGGCGGCCCGGATCGTGTCAATGCGCATGGCTTGTACCTCCTCGCGCCGCCGCGTGATCCCCGATCCTGCCTGTTCCCTGCTGCGTGTTGTGAGCCATCGGCTACTCCCGGCCTTCCAGGATGCGCCGCACCGCGACGAGCTTGCGCGCCCGGTCGGCTTGCAGGGCCTTTGTCTGCTCTGGCGTGTAGGAGAACATGCCTTCGCCCGACTTGATGCCGAGCTTCGAAGCGCCGGTTTTCTCCAGCACCATCGGCGCCACGTCGTCGCGATTGGAAAGGTCGGCGTTCAGGAAGGACGAGACGGATTTGTAGATATCCAGCCCCGCCATATCGAGCAGCGCCATCGGACCGACGACGGCGATCTTGTAGCCGATGCCCCAGGAGACGCAGGTGTCGAGATCTTCCGGTTCGATGACGCCGCGTTCGACGAGGTCGACCGCCTCGCGCAACAGCGCGTAGAGTACGCGGTTCTCGACGAAGCCCGGAACGTCTTTCTTCACCACCACCGGCAGCAGGCCGATCGAGCGGATCAGGTCGCGGATCGTCGCCACGGTCTGCGGCGCCGTCTTCTCGCCGGCGATGACCTCGATCATCGGGATGATGTGCGGCGGGTTCGACCAATGCATCCCCACCATGCGCTCTGGATGCGAGATATGCGCCTGTAGTTGGGTGATCGGAATGCCCGAGGTGTCCGATGCAACGATCGTGTCCGATGCGATCAGGCCGTCGATGGCGCGATAGACATCGGCCTTGACCACAATGTTTTCGGGAACGTTTTCGATGATAAGGTCGGCGCCTGAGACTGCCTCGCCGAGATCGTCGGTGAACCGAACCGTTCCAACGCCTGCCGGCGGCGGCGCGATGCCCAGGGCGTCGAGAACGCCCTCCGCAGTGCCCAGCATGGCGCGTGCGCGCTCGATCGCTGCCGGGGCCACATCATAGGCGGTCACCTGAAGGTCGCCTCTGGCGAGCCGGGCGGCCATGCCTGGTCCCATAGTACCCAGACCGATGATGGCGATACGCTGGATCATCACGCTGCCCTGCTTTCCGTTGTTGCTTTTGATGCCGCGATGAGGTCCGCGGCTTTCTCGGCAATCATGATGACCGCCGCATTGATGTTTCCGCAGACCAGGTCGGGCATGACGGAGGCGTCCACCACGCGAAGGCCGCTGACGCCGCGAAGACGCAGTTCGGGGTCGACCACCGAGGCTGCGTCGGCGCCCATCCGGCAAGTGCCGGCCGGATGATGCACGGTGATGGAGGTCTTGCGGATGTGCTCGTCGATCTCGTCGTCGCTCTGGCACTTGGGACCGGGGAAGAACTCCGCCTCGATGAAGGGCTGCATGGAGGGCTGGGCCGCAAGGTCCCTTGCCACCCGGAAGCCGGCGCGCAGCGATTGCCAGTCCTTCGGCGAGGCGAGGAAGTTCTGGTGGATCAGCGGCGCGGCGGAAGGGTCGGCCGAGGCCAGCTTCACCGTCCCCCGGCTCTCTGGCTGCGTCGCCACGATCCGCGTCGCGAAACCATCGGCGAACGGCGCTTTGAACGGCTTGAAATACGGCCAAGCGGCGAGCGGAGCCGCCGTGAACAGCAGTTGGACGTCCGGCAGCGGCCGCTCGGGACCGCTTTTCAGGAATGCAACGACCCCGCCGGGCACATCTGCCGAAAAGCCTTGGCCGGTGAGATAGGTCTTGGCGAAATCCAGCCCGATCCGGTCCGCGCGCATGTTGCGCAGGAACGGACCCGGTGTCTTGCGCCGGTACATCAGAATGACCGAGACGTGATCCTGCAGGTTCTTGCCGACTGCCGGCAGATTGACCCGTGTCTGGATACCATGCGCCGCCAGCTCGTCCGGTGCCCCGATGCCAGACAGCATCAACAGTTGCGGCGTGTTGATCACGCCGCCCGAGAGCAGGACTTCCCTGCGGGCGACGACCGTCCGTTCGCGGCCCTGATGATTGATCGTCACCCCGGCGGCACGCGTGCCTTCGAGGACGATCTTCGTCGCCATCGCTCCGGTCAGCACGGTCAGATTCGGCCGCTTCATGGCCGGCCTCAGATAGGCGGAAGCAGTCGAGCTGCGTCGACCTTTCGAGATGGTCATCTGGAGGCGGCCGAAACCTTCCTGCCGCTCGCCATTGTAGTCGTCGGTCTGGGCATAGCCTGCCTGCACACTGGCTTGCGCAAAGGCGTCGATCAGCGTGTCCTTGTAGCGGCAGAACTGGGTGTTGAGCGGGCCTGAGCCACCACGAAAGCGGTCCTCGCCACCTTCCCAACGTTCCTGCTTCCGGAAATATGGCAGGACTTTATCGTATGACCAGTCGCTGAGCCCGCTAGAAGCCCATCGGTCGTAGTCGCCTCTATTGCCACGCACATAGGCCATGGCGTTGGTCGACGACGACCCGCCAATGACCTTGCCGCGCGCGCACTCAACCCTGCGTCCGCCGACATTGTCCTCCGGTTCGCAGAAATACATCCAGTCATGGCGGCGCTCGGTCAAGATCTTGCCCCATCCAAGCGGGATGTGGATCATCGGGTCGCGATCCCAGCCGCCGGCCTCGAGCAGCAACACCGAACATCGCGGGTCGGTGCTCAACCGGTCGGCGAGCACGCAACCGGCCGATCCGGCCCCAACGATAACGTAATCGTAGCTTTCCGCGTGCGGCATGGTTTCATTGCCTTCGCCCGACGCCATGGCGTCAGAGAATTATTGAGGTTGGGCTGGAAGCCTTGGCAGAGACCAAGCTTTTCCAGGTAGTGCTCAAAAGCCCGTGGACGCTAGCCCAGGCCCGCTTGCCTGAGGCGCTCCGACCAGTGATCCCATCCTCGATCGATCTGGGCGCCGACCAGGTTTCCCGCTGCCTTGATCTCGCCCGGCGACAGATACTTGATCGTGCCGATCCGCAGGCCGGCGGTCTGTGCCGCGGCCTCTTGCTCGAGATAGAAAGCCCGGAACACCACCTGCCGGACAGAAGTGCCGACATTGACGACGCCGTGCCGCGCCATCAGGACCACGGGCCGGTCGCTGAGGCTTTCGGCGATATCCCGGCAGACGCTCGGGCTGCCCCCGAAAAGATCCGTGGCGTCACCTTGCTTGTCGCGAATTTCGTAGACCGGAACTCTCTCGCCGAGAAATGCACCCATATGGGTCACCGGACGCAGCGGCTGATCCGTGAAGCAATAGGGCAAGACGGCCGGGGAATGGCTGTGGAGCACGCACTGAACGTCCGGCCGCGCCTTGTAGATCTCGCTGTGGATATAGCGCTCCAGATAGGACGGCCGATTGTCCGAGGTCTCGCCGTCGAGATTGAAACGCTGGATGTCGGCTGTCGTTATCAGGCTCGGAGCAAGTTTCTGAGCTAGGAAGAAACTTTCAGGATCCTCTGGGTCACGGGCACTGATGTGCCCGAACGTGTCCAGAATGCCTTCGTTCAACAGGATCTTCGTCGCTGTAACCAGTTCCTCGAAAACCTTCCGGCGAGCGGGACTGCTGTCTTTCATATCCAAATTCTCCCATTAAGCGGCGGTCTCGATCTTTCTTCTTGTTTTTGACCGCCGAGACCGCGCCGTTCATTAATTTTGGTAGATGCCGACGATCCGGTTTTGCTCGATGATGTTTCCGGCATATTTCTGGAGGAATTCCTCCCGGCTGGGCATCCCTTCGACCTTCGTGTCCAGGGCATAGACCCAGAAGTAGTAATGGTGCGGGCCATGGCCAGCGGGCGGCTGCGGCCCGTAGTAGAACGCGTTGCCGGCGCCGTTGGGTGCCACACGGAACTTTTCCTGCACGTTCGAAAGATCGGTGGTCGACGGATCGATGCCGTAGACGACCCAATGCGTGAAACCGTTGGGCAAGGGGGCGTCCGGATCGTGGCAGATGACCGCAAGTTCTTTCGCGCCCGCCGGGACGCCGCTGACGGTCAGCCTCGGCAACACGTTGCCCTTGTCGCCGGCATGCTCGTCGCGCAATTTCCCGAGTGGCTGGAAATCCGCCGAGGTAATCTTGAGGTCCTTGATGTTCAGGGGCATAAAAATTGTCCTTTAAGCAATATCGATCGAGCTAGACGGCGGTCTCGAGGTCGGCGACGGTTTTGCCCCCGACACGCTGATGCACGCGCGGACCCGATGCGACGGCGACGCAGATCAGAAGCTCATCGGGGCGCGGACCATCCGGCACCGAAAAGGTGACGGCGTCGTAGTGGGAGCGGATGTAGAGCTCATCCTTGTGGGCGAGCGGAATATCGATGGCCGTGCCGGCGGAACCGACCTTGCTGACCGACGATATCCAGGCTTCGCCGCCGCCGACCTGCTCGCGCAGGGGATTTCCGAACACTGTGGTGATGCACGCCACGACGTGTTCCTGCTCACCCGCCGTGCCTGCGATACCGCCCTTGCCATAGCTCTCGACCTTGCGGCCGCCGAGCAACGCGGCCGCTCGTTCGCCGAGCGCATGGCCGATGACGGGGCTCGGGTCCGTCAGATCGGACAACTGAGCAACAAATTTGCCGGCAAAAGGATTGCGGATGACAACCCCCACCACGGCCTTGACGAGAACATCGCCCGGCTCTCCGCCGTCATGCCGGATCTCGTGGACGGTGGAATACCAGCCCCGCACCTCGTAGTGTTTTTCAACTTCTACCGAATAGTTCATTTCCATCTCCTGGGGAGAGCGCAGTTTCCGCCGCGCCAAGTCATTTGTTGATCAGCCTGTCAGGTCCTACTGCGGCCACGAATAGACGCGGCGCAGCGGGTCGTAGCGGGCTGCTTCCAGGGCTGCCGGCGTGAACATGTTCCCCTTCGAGAGCGAGCGGTTCGCCGCATAGTCGCCTGAAAGGGCCTGGCAGCGATCGGTGGTCGGGCGAATGCGTTTCTCCCAATCGAGGAGCGCGTCTTCGACGGAGGAGCCTGTCTCCAGGTCTTGCGACAAGCTGAAGGCATTGACCATCGCGCAACCGGCGCCCTGGGCAAGAGCCGGGCACATTGCATGCGCGGCGTCTCCCACAAGAGCGACCTTGCCTCTTGTCCAGCTGTCCAGCTTGGTGGTCTCGTATTTGTCGTAGCGGGCGGTTTTCAGCTTCGCCGCCTCGATCAGGCACGGCTCCAGGAAGGGGAACATCTCAACCCAGACTTCGAGGTCGATCGGGACCGCTGATCCGCGCGGATCGGCGGCCGGAGCCATGAGGCCCAGATAGAGCTCGTTCTCATTGCAGGGCGAGTAGAGGATACGTTGGACGCGCGGCCAGAAATTCCACATGTCGATGGTGTTGTCCCATTCGCCATGACCGAGTTCCTTCTTCTTGCGAGGAACAATCAGTCGGATCAGACCATCTTTCGAAACCCATCGATCCTGCTTGAAGCCGATGGAGTCCCGGACCTTGGAGCCAACGCCGTCGGCGCCGACGATCAGGTCTGCTTCGAGAACTTCGCCGGTCTGAAGGGTCAGGCGGCCTTGCGGATCGGCGGCGACCGCTTCGGAGTTGGCTCGTATGTCGACACCCACGGCGCGGGCGCGCTTGACCAACGCATCATGCAAATGGCTCCGGGTCATGATGCGCCAGGGAAGACCGTTGAACGTCTCCTTGGAAACCGACTTGTTGTGCATCCAGGTTTCGTAGGTCGGCGGTGTGTGCGAGCCCTGGAGAACATCATCCAGGGCGCCCAGTCCCTCGAGTACGCGAAGGCCATTGTGCCAGAGATAGATGCCCGCGCCGAAGGCCCTGAGTTCCGAGCTCTTTTCGTGCAGCCTGACATCCCAGCCGTTCTGCCTCAGAGCGATGGCAGCCGTCAGGCCGGCAAAGCCGCCGCCGGCGACCTCGGCACGACGAGCCTTTCCCGGAGTTTTGTTTACATTGGCCATTTTCTATCCTGATCCTGCGTACAAGAAGACGGCTTATTCGGCCGTCAGGCATCGATGAAATTGGTGATGGCTTTCAGGGTGATCTCGGGAGACACCTCATTGACGTAGTGGTCGGCGCCCGGGACGACGACGACCGGCAGATCGGGCCGCAGCCGACTTGTCTTCGCCAGCGCGGCCGCCGACACCAGCTTGCTGAGTTCGCCACGAACGATAAGGACAGGCTTTTTCACTTCCCGATAGGCCGGAGTCAGGTCTGCCCGCAGGCCCTTGGCGGTCTGAGCCATGGCCGGGGGCGACGCCAATGGGCGCAATCCGCCATCGACCGCATGATAGCCGCTTTTGGCCCTAATCTTGATCGCCTCGACGGGGACGTTCGGGTAGCGACCGGCAAGATAAGCTTCGACGGCAGCGACATCTTTGAAAAGCTGGTTTCCGGCGTTCACCCGGGCTTCCAACGCATCCAGTGCCTCGGTCTCGATATAGGGCGTGAAATCGATTGCGATGACCGACCGCACCAGATCGGGATATCTCGCTGCGGCCGTGACGGAATTTCTCGCGCCGAGCGAATGACCGACGAGGATGGCAGGACCCCGGTCGAGCGTGCGGATCAGGCTGGCGATATCGTCCGCGTAGTCATTGGCCTCGTAGCCGCTTTCCGGCTTGTCGCTGAGGCCGTGCCCCCTCTGGTCAACCGCCATGGTCGTGAAGCGATCCGAGAGCCGCGCCATCAGGGGCGTGAAAACGGCGGAGTTGGACGTGATGCCATGGAAGAACAGCAGCGACGGGCCGCTGCCTGTCTCGCGTACATTCAAAACGATGCGACCCGTATCGATACGTCGCAAGCCTGGCTGGTCGGAAGGTGTGTCTGCCGCCATGTTTATAACCCTTTTTGTTGCGGCCCGTCTCAGGCAAGAGGATCATATTAGCAAAGACCCGTCAACAAGATTGTCTGACATTCTTGCAATCTTGAGAATTGACAATCTGACCGCTCCTGCTGTCCAATATTGATGGCGTCGCATATGATGCGCCGGACTGTGACCTGGAGCCGATGAGTCGTAACCAATGCCGCCAGATCTGAATTTGCGGATTTCGCCACGAACGGTTCAGCAGGAGACCGTCGACAAGTTGCGGCTCGCCATCCTGTCCGGTCTGTTCCAGCCGGGAAGCCGCCTTGTCGAAAGCCAGCTGTGCGCGCAGCTCGGCATCAGCCGCCCCTCGCTAAGAGAGGCATTGCGGAGTCTCGAGGCCGAACGCCTGATTGAGATCGTACCCAATCGCGGGCCGTCGGTGCCAGCGCTTTCGTGGGAAGAGGCAACCGCCATCTACGAGGTTCGAGAGCTTTTGGAAGTCGAGGCGGCGGGACGATGCGCGTCACGAATTCCAGCGGAACAGCTGCGTGAACTCGAGAAGTCCCTTTCCGCATTCGAGGAGGCGGCAGCCAGCCATGACAGCCTGGCGCAGGTTGCGACCGCCGCGGACTTCTATTCGATCATACTGGCGAACTGCGGCAATCCCATCCTAGAGGAAGTCCATCGTGGCCTGGTGGCCAGGATCAGCTTCTTCCGGGGACGGTCGATGTCCCTTGAGGGCAGAGCACAAAGCAGCCTGGCGGAGATGAGGGAGATATATGAATCCATCGCCGCCGGCGATGAGAAGGCCGCTCGCAAAGCTTCGAAGAAACACCTTCTGAAGGCAAAGGCGGCGGCAAAGATATCCATGGATAGTGCGGGCTGAGTTTTACCGGAAGGTGGCACTGCCGTCTGAAGTCTCGAAATCCTTCCTGACGTCGCGGATTGCGTATCCGCTCAACAGAGATCGGCGCGCCGGGGGCTTGCCGTGGCGATGCCGGACATGCCGGCTATCGGAGCCAGCACGCGCAATAGGGAGTGGCAATGACCAACGCGGCTGTTGAGCGCAAACTGTATGCCGATGTCGTCATCGTCGGTGGCGGCTCGGCCGGCGCGTTGTTGGCCGCGCGCTTGAGTGAGGAGCCTGCCCGTCGTGTCCTGCTGATCGAAGCCGGCGAAGAAGCGAAGGACCCGGATATCTGGAACCCTGCCGCTTGGCCGGCGCTTCAGGGCCGCAGCTATGATTGGGATTATCGCACGGAGCCGCAAGCCGGGACTGCGGGCCGGGTACATCATTGGGCGCGCGGGCGGTTGGTCGGCGGCTCGAGCTGCCTGCACGCGATGGGCTATATGCGTGGCCATCCTTCGGATTTTCAGACATGGGTCGACGCGACTGGCGATCGCCGGTGGAGTTGGGACGGACTGCTGTCCGCCTTCCAAGCCGTCGAAGATCACCCTCGCGGAGGCAACGGCCTTTACGGCAAGGGCGGGCCGATGCCCGTACATTTGCCGACGAACGAGATAAGCTCGGTCGCGCGCGCGTTCATCGAAGCCGGCGCTTCACTCGGCCTGCCGCGCCTTGAAGGCCACAACAGCGGACAGATGATTGGCGTCACGCCGAACTCGCTGAACATTCACGACGGGAAGCGGGTAACCGTGGCCGATGCCTGGCTCACGCCGGCTGTTCGAAGCCGCGAAAACCTGACCATCCTGACGGGATCGCTGGTGCGGCGGCTTACCCTGGACGGCAATCAGGTGCGTAGCCTCGAAGTCGTGGGGCGGCAGGGTAGCCCTTTCGAAGTCTCTGCGGATCAGGTGGTGCTGTGCGCCGGGGCGCTGGAAAGTCCGGCCTTGCTGATGCGCTCGGGCATCGGCCCGCACGACATACTCCAGGCCGCCGGCGTTGATTGCTTGATCGACATGCCGGAAATCGGTCGCAACCTTCAGGACCATCTTTTGGGCGCCGGAAATCTCTATGCCGCCCGCAAGCCTGTCCCGCCATCGCGACTGCAACATTCCGAATCGATGGCCTATATGCGCGCCGGCAATTTCACCGCCGGCGGGCAGCCCGAAATCGTCGTCGGTTGCGGCGTTGCGCCGATCGTATCCGAACGCTTCCAGGCGCCTGCCGCCGGCACAGCCTACTCACTGCTGTTCGGCATCACCCATCCGACCAGCCGCGGCAGCCTGCGCATCAGTGGGCCGGAACTCGGCGACCGGTTGATCATCGACCCAGCGTATCTGCAAACTGACCGGGATCGGGCATTGTTTCGCCAGGCTCTAGAAGCGGCAAGAGAGATCGGCCATCGGGACGAACTCGCCGAATGGCGCGAGCACGAACTTCTGCCGACGTCCCTGAACGACGAAGCCGAGATCGACAATTTTATAGCGCGGGCGGTGATCACCCATCATCATCCCTGCGGCACCTTGAGGATGGGCAAGGATACCGATGCCGTCGTCGACGCGGACCTGCTGCTCAAAGCGCTCGACAATCTTTTTGTCGTCGATGCTTCAGTGATGCCCGGTCTCACTGCGGGGCCGATCCACGCCGCCGTTCTGGCAATCGCCGAGACCTTCGCCCGGACGATGAACGCAGGAGGGTGATACGAGGGTGTCTCTCGACTGTCAGGCTGACAGTCTCTGCTGCATGGAAAGACGCTGAAGTCACAGACATCCAGTTTTCGGGCGATCTTTCGGCAACGCTACTCGATCGTCGCTTCGTCAGAGTGCTCAGTGTGCTCGTACAACAATTGTTCAGCCTGCACGCAGAGGAGATTACCTGCCAAGCAGAGGCCCAATTTTTCTATGCTTGCCCAGAGGTCGGCGCTGCGAACCAGCCAAATCAGCGATACGCTCCGACGACTGTCTTGAAACGAACCTACGACCGGCGCCACTTTGCCGGACCCGTATCATGGATGGATCGACCGCTGGCATCGACAGCGACGATGACCGGCATATCCTTTACTTCGAATTCGTGGATCGCCTCCATCCCCAGGTCTTCGAATGCCACGACCCTTGCGGAACGAATGGATTTCGAGATCAGGTAGGCCGCACCGCCGACAGCGATCAACGAGGCGGCGCCATTCTTCTGGATCGCCTCTATGGCACCGGGTCCACGCTCTCCCTTGCCGATCGTAGCGAAAGCCCCGCCCGCACCGAGGACCGTACCCATGAACGGGTCCATCCGGTTTGCGGTCGTCGGCCCGGCCGGGCCTATGATCTCGTCTCCTGCGGCGTCCACCGGTCCGACGTAGTAGATCACCCGCCCTGCAAGTGGAACCGGAAGCGGGTCTCCAGAACTGAGAAGTCTGGTAATCCGGTGGTGGGCGGCATCACGGGCAGTCAGCAGCTTTCCTGAAAACAGCAGGGTTTGGCCTGCGCGCCACGACTGCACGTCTTCGCGGGAGAGTGTGTCCAGGTCGACCTGTCGAGAAACAATCCCGGTTTGGTCGAGGACGACCTGCGGCCAGTCATCCGCGCATGGTGCTTCAAGCTCCGCGGGTCCAGATCCGTCCAGAACAAAATGAACATGTCTGTGCGCCGCGCAGTTGGGAATCAGCGCGATGGGGAGGGAAGCAGCATGAGTGGGCTGCGTAAGGATTTTGACGTCCAGTACCGTGGTATTTCCACCAAGACCCTGAGCCCCGATACCGAGAGCGTTCACGCGGTTATATATTTCAAGGCGCATCTCATCGAGCCGATCCGCAGCTCCCCTTGCCACGAGCTCATGCATGTCAAGTGGGCTGAGCAGCGCCTTTTTCGCCATGAGCATGGCGCGTTCGACGTTGCCGCCTATGCCAATTCCGAGCACGCCTGGCGGACACCAGCCAGCTCCCATGTGCGAAACTTGATCCACTATCCAGGAAATAACGTCATCACGCGGCAGCAGCACGGCGAACTTTGTCTTGTTCTCAGAGCCGGCCCCCTTCGCCACGGCAAAAACCTCAACCGTGTCGCCGGGAACCAGCTCCACGTGAACAATTGCAGGCGTGTTGTCGTGCGTGTTGCTTCTGCCGAAGAGCGGATCATCGACTATGGAAGAACGCAACGGATTTGCATCGTCGCAATAGGCAGCCCGTACACCGTCGTTGATGATGTCTTCGAGCGCGCGGGTTGTATCGATGCGGACATTCATGCCGACGCGCAAGAAGACGCTGGCAACACCCGTATCCTGGCAAATGGGCCTCCGGCCTAGGAGTGCCATTCGAGAATTGACCAGGATTTGGCCCATCGCACTCTTGGCGAGTGGACTTTCTTCACGCTCCCATGCCGCGGCGAGATGACGGACGAAATCCCTTGGATGGGCAAACGAGATCAGTTGGAAGGCATCCCTGATACTCTGGCGGAGGTCGTTTTCGCGAATGACGATCATCTGCCTGTTCCGCAAAGCGCGCGACTTTGTGTAGACCCTGCCAATTCCAGAATTCGAAAGGCGCGAGCAGCGACGGGCCAGTCGATCATGGTGCCGTTGTAGGCTACGGCGCCATGGCCGTTCCGATTCCCAGTTTCGAAATGGCGTATTATGTTTCTTGCGTGCTCAACTTCCTCCTCACTTGGAGCAAAAACTTCGTTGAGGACCGCGGCCTGGGCCGGATGTATGCAAAACGCACCTGTCATTCCCCACGACCGTGCCGCCATCGCACCAGCGCGGAACACTTGAAGATCGCCAAACTGCGTGATGCTGGCCCCGAGCCCAAGCGGCTGGCAACCAGCTTCAGCCGCAGCAACAATCAGCATATGCTTGTAGGTCGCCAGGGTGCTGGACTCGACTGAACAGCCAAGTGCCAGCGCCAAATCCTCATCACCGAATGCAATGGCCGCCACGCGGGCTGCTGCGGCGATCTCCCGCAAGCGGAACAGGCCGCCGGGTGTTTCAACCAAGGGTACGAGAACGGTAGCACCGCTGGCACGGCCGCACCCCTTTTCCGCTTTGCCGAGCAAATCGGAAAAACGGTTGAGGCTGTCAGCATCTTCCGCCTTGGGAACGACGATACCGTTTGCACCGGCCTGGATCGCCGCCATCACATCTGCTTCACACCGATCCGGGAGGTTGTTTATTCGAACGAGCAGGTCGCAATCATGCCATTCGTTCCGGGCGAGCGCGGCAGCGAACCCATCGCGCGCTGTGCTTTTTTGAGCTTCGGGAACGCTGTCTTCGAGATCGACAACGACAGCATCGGCACCTCTCTTTGCCGCGCCGGCAAGCAGGCGAGCCTGGTTGCCCGGCACGAACAACAGCGACCGCCATGCGCGGCGCACTTGCACATTCCCTGTCATGCGCTCAACGCCGTCGCGAACTCGCGTCGCACCGCCGCCGTATGTTCGCCGAGTGGCGGGACCGGACGGGCATGGAACGCGATGGCGTCCTCGATGGCAGCCGGCGCTATGACGCGGATTTCGCCAGTCTCCGTAGCCACCTCGACAAACCGCAGGTGGGGATGGGCAGACGCCTCGTGAAGATCGTTCAATCGGCCATAGGCAATGCCTGTGTCTTCAAGGCGCTGAACGGCCACATCAACATCGAGCAGCGAGAAGC
Source organism: Mesorhizobium sp. 2RAF21 (assembly GCF_052115345.1). Classification (NCBI taxonomy): domain Bacteria; kingdom Pseudomonadati; phylum Pseudomonadota; class Alphaproteobacteria; order Hyphomicrobiales; family Phyllobacteriaceae; genus Mesorhizobium; species Mesorhizobium sp. 2RAF21. Next base: position 169,750 of record NZ_JBFRGM010000002.1, read on the forward strand.
GCTCCGCAATCAGTTGGTCGAGTTCAGGGCGATTGGCTACCCTGCTGCTGTTATCTCTGAACCGGGGATCGCGCGCGAGGTCCGGCAGTTCCAGGAATTGCTCACACAGCAGTCGCCATTCCCGCTCGTTCTGAATGGAGAAGATGACTTGGGAGCCGTCGCTGCAGGCGAATGCTCCGTAAGGTGCGATGCTTGGATGAGCGACACCGCTCCGCGAGCTCACCTGGCCGCCATAGAGGTACTGCAATATTGGAACATTCATCCAGTCGGCAATGCTATCGAACAGCGACACCTGGATCGAACGCCCCCTGCCGGTACGGTTCCGGGCAACCAGCGCCTGGAGGATTGCCGCATGGGCTGTCATTCCGGCAGATATATCACAAACCGATACCCCCACGCGGGCCGGCCCCGCGACGGTTCCGGTTATGGCGCATAGGCCGCTCTCTGCCTGTACGATAAGGTCGTAGGCCTTGAGGCCGGCGCGTGGCCCTTCGGTGCCAAATCCGGTAATATCGCAGGTAATCAAGCGGGGGTTCTCGGCGCGGAGCGAAGCGGAACGAAGACCAAGTTTATCGAGCGCACCGGGCTTGAGGTTCTGGATGAAGACATCCGCCGACAGGATCATCGTCTTCAGCAGCGCCGCGTCGGCCGGGGACTTCAGGTCAAGACAGACCGATTCCTTGCCCCTGTTGAGCCAGATGAAGTATGCGCTTTGCCCTTCGACCAATCGATCGTAGTGGCGAGCAAAGTCGCCGCCATCCGGCCGCTCGATCTTTATGACCCGTGCGCCGGCATCCGCGAGGCGACATGTCGCATAAGGTGCCGCGACCGCCTGTTCGATCGCTACGACAGTCAAGCCTTTGAGATCATCCTGCATCAGTGATCCTGCCCTCTAACGTTAGCTGCCTCTTTCCGTGTCAGTTCAGCGAGAAGGCGCGATTGTTCGTTGCCGACGATCGAGATCGCCTCGTCGACACCCATGCCTGGCTTGGCAAGGATCATGTCGGCGCCGGTCGCTACTGCGATGTGGACTGCTATGCGGGCCGAAAGATCGGTTTCGACGCAGCTTCCTCCCAGATAGGCGCCGATGCCGTGGCGCTTGCAAAGCAGCACGGCCTCTGCGCTGTCGGCGATACTGCCCACATCCGGCATCTTGATCTGGATGAGGTGAGCGGCACCGGCCGAAGTGAAGGCTCTGACGTCATCGAGCGTATTGCACCATTCGTCGGCGACGATCTTCGCTCGACATCCTTTTCGAGCAAGCGCTTCCATAATCATGATGAAGCCGTCGATCTGACCTTGGCGGCTGCCGAAGTCGGCAGGGCTTTCAATTTGGAGATCGAAGGGCGCCGCGCGCTCCGCGGCTTGCGCCATGAAATCCGCGATCCGATCGACATCGAGCCCGAGCCCGAGCCCCACCCATCCGTAGACGTCGAAATGGAGTACCGGCTTGTACGCAGGTTGGCCGAGCCGCTCGACGCGTCGCGCGACCCAGTCCACATATTCAAGGAACACTTCTCCCCGCTCGCCAAACTTGGAGCGGGAATTGATAAGGCCATGCGGCAGAATATCGACTGATTTCAGGATCATCTTGTCGACGTTGTTGCGCCGATCGTCGCCGCTTTGTGCGTAAATCGGGACCCGCCTCGCGACGACTGGACAGGAGAATTCCGCCGCCACGACTTCGGCCATCGTCACCTTGCGCGCCGCTGCAGCAGCAGCCAACAGCGCCTGGCTTGCGCCATATTCGATCGAAAGTGGCAGGCGCTTTCCGCCGGGAAGAGCGGCCAAAACGACCCGGCAGGCAGCCCGAAAGTCCGTGACGTCCAAACCGTTCAGCCGCGGAAGTAGAACCTCTTCACACAATCGTTGGGCGGTGACGGGATCGAACAACGGGTCGCGCCCGCCTGCTCCGGCGTACTGAACGCTCATCATGTCGCCCCAAGCCGTCGTGCCCTGGCCGAGTACAAGCCCTATGCCAAGCGAGGTGCCAGGCTTGCGGACAGTGTCGAACCCCGGGGTGATCGGCGCGCCAAGGTAGACGAAGCCGTCTGTGTCACGACCCGCGCGGATGGCGGCCTGGTCATCGTAGAAGAATGCGCCCATGCCTGGCGCGAAGATAACGTCCTTGACTATCATGCGTGTTGCCTATTTTCGATCTGATCCTGTCGTGTGCTCGTCCGTGGCGGATCCGAGAAGAGGTCGGGTACATCGAGGTGCCAGTCCGTGAGGGTCTGGAACAGCATGCCGATTTCGATGAGACGAGCCTCCGAGAACGGACGGCCGACGATCTGCATTCCAACGGGCATTCCATTGCGGTCGCGCCCACACGGCACTGTCAAAGCAGGCACGCCGAGATAATTGAGCCAGCGGGTCCATCGGGTCATACGGCCGACGAGATCAGGCATTGCGCCCAGCAATTCCTCGTCGGTTTCCTCGACAGTCGGAACGGCAACCCCGACAGTCGGCACAATCAAGGCATCGACCTTCGCAAGCGTCTCCTCGACAAATCGCTGGAGCCACAATTCCCGCTGCGACAGAGCGTCAATGTAGGTCGCGGCGGACACGAAGTAGCCAGGTTCGATCCTCCGGCGAATATGGGGCGTATAGTCAGCGCCGCGCTCCGAGAGGCGCCCGCGATGGACGGCGGCGGACTCGGCCTTCTGGATAACGTCTGCGAGCTTGTGCAAATGACTGACATCGGTAAGTTCGACATCGTCGATCGCAACGCCAGCTCGTTCGAGATCGAGCGTGGCGCCCGTGAGCGCGATCAGCACGTCGCTATCTACATCGCTGACATCCTTCGGAAAACCAAGCCGAAGTTTGCCCGGGTCGGCCGCGCGGCCATCAAAAACACCATTGCCCGCGAATGCGCCCGAAAGCGCAGTGGGATCGCGGAGATCGCGACCTGAAGCGGCCGCCATCAGTATTCCGCAGTCCTCGGCGCTGCGGGCTAGTGTCCCGACGCAATCAAGTGATGGTGAAAGCAACATCGCACCGGCACGGCTGAGCTGTGCCTGTGTAGGCTTTAGCCCCGTAATGCCATTGACCGATGCCGGGATGCGCACCGAACCACCGGTGTCAGATCCGAGTGACGCCGGCACGATACCGGCACCCACTGCGGCTCCAGATCCTGCCGATGAGCCTCCGCTGATCCGCTCGGGATCGCGCGCGTTGCGGCAGTGTCGAAAGGGAGTGTTGTGTCCGGTGGGACCAAGTGCGAACTCGGCCATCGAGAGAAACCCGACCGTAACCGTTCCCGCCGCTTCAAGGCGATCAACTACGGTCGCCGCGGTTTTGGCCGGGACCTCTTGTGGTATGCGAGATCCATAAGAGGAACGATGCCCCGGATAGTCGAACATGTCTTTGTGAGCGAGAGGCACCCCGCAAAGAGGCTTTGTCGCTTTCTCCTCGCTGGCATTGTCGATCTGCCTGGCGAGCAGGGCCGCGGACTCAGGGTAAGTCGCACGGAAAGCATTCAAACGAGGCTGCCATTTATCAGCGGCGCCGAGTGCACGGCCGACGGCTTCTTCCGAAGAAATCCTGCGTGTCTTGATGGCGTATGAAAGTTCCGCGAGCGTCTTCATTGACCGACCTTGGAAGCGTAAAACGTCATTGCGCGCAGAAAGGACGAAGGTTCGGCATGAGGGGGAAGCGGCGTTCTCGATACTGCTGCCGAGAGCTCCGATGCCTCCCTGCTCATAGCCTCGATCCGGTTCGGTGACAGACGTGACAGGATTTCCCCGTCGACGGCGACACCCGCAATGTTGTTGTCGTGCTGCTCTGACATTTGGCTTTCGCTCGCCTGCTGCTGTTCCAGGACCGGGGTTGTCTAAATGCGGTATCGGATTGTTGATCTGGTTTTGGCGTTTAGCCCTTCGCGGGCACCAGCCCCGCTGGCCGGAATCGCATCACCAGGAGAAGTACCAGGCCCACGATCGGCAATCGCGTCTGCACCGCCGCGTCGAGCAGATGCTGCTTCAGCGGTCCATCATCCAGCAACGCGGTTGCGGTTCTGAATAGTGCGGGACCAAGACTTTCCGCCTCGTCCCAAACGAGCATGACAATCAGTGCTCCCAGCACGGAACCCCAGTTGTTCCCAGAACCGCCCAGGATCACCATGGCCCAGATCAGGAAGGTGTAACGAAGGGGATCGTTGTAGCTCGTGGGGGAAAGCAACCCGTGCAGCGTCACATACAGCGCACCCGCAACGCCGATCACCGCCGAGCCCAGTATGAAAACCTGCAAGTGTCGGCGCTTAACGTCTTTGCCCATCGCCTCAGCCGCGACCTCATTGTCCCGGATCGCCCGCATCATGCGACCCCAGGGCGACTTCAGTGAAAGCTCGGCGAACGTAAGTACGATGATGAGCACAGCCGTGAAAAGTCCCGCGAAACACAGTCCGACAAAGACCGTGGAACCGGCGCGGACATCCATGCCCACCGATTGAGCGAGTGAGGCGAACCACGGCTGTTGTTGCAAAGCGACTTCTTCGGGCACTGGCCATCGGCCAATATTGGTGACGTTCTTCACGCCGCGATCTAGCCAGTCCTCATTCATCATGATCGCGATGACGATCTGGCTGATGCCGAGCGTCACGATGGCGAGATAATCGGAGCGTAGCCCCAATGCGATTTTTCCGACTGCGAAAGCGGCGGCTGCCGCAAGCACTCCTGCAAAGAGCCAGGACATAGGGATCGGAAGACCCATACCGCCGATATTGCCGGTAGATGCAGGCGTGATCGCTTCGACCGAAATTACCGCCGGATCGAAGATGGTGCGAAACGCGACCAAGCCGACAAGCAACACTGCAATCATCGCACCAATGCGCTTAGGGCCTCGGGCCATCCGGCTGCGGATTTGGGTGGCGATGAAGATGCCGACAGCCCCGAGAACCAGCGCAAGCAGAATGGCAGGCGTGCCTGCTGACCAGGCGGCGGCATCAAACGGCTTCGAGACCAGTATGACCGCAAGTCCGCCCAAAGCAAAAAAGCCTGCTACGCCGACGTTGAAGAGGCCAGCATATCCCCACTGCATGTTCACGCCGAGCGCCATGATTGCAACGATCAGACTATCGTTGAGGATGGTTATGGCCAAAGACCAGCTCTGGAAAATACCCGCAAGCAAGTAGAGCGCGGCGACAGCCAGGAAAAAGAGGGTCGAACGAAACGTCGAACTCATAGCGATTTCCCCCTAAATAGCCCCGTCGGTCGAAGCAGAAGCACAATCACCAAGATCGCGAAGGAGACCGCGAACTTGTATTCGGTGGCCAGAAGCTGGACGAGCCCGTGCGGGGCCAGGTCCGCCGGCAGCATGTAGCCGAGTACCTTGCGCCATGCGTAGGTGAGCGTGACTTCGGAGAACGCGACGACGAAACCGCCGGCGATCGCACCAACCGGATTGCCGAGCCCTCCGACGACCGCAGAGGCAAATATCGGCAGTAGAAGCTGGAAGTAGGTAAAGGGCGCAAACGACTTGTCGAGTCCGTAGAGCACGCCGGCAACGGTGGCGAGTGCCGCGACGATCAGCCAGGTAACCATCACCACGCGTTCGGGATTGATGCCTGACAGGAGGGCGAGGTCTTCATTGTCGGAGAACGCACGCATCGACTTGCCGGTACGAGTGCGGTTCAAGAACCAAAACAGGAGCGCGACCACGACGACAGCCGTGACAAAGGTAATCACGCTGGTCGTGCGCAGCGCCAATCCCTCCTTGAGGCCGGTCATCTCGCGGAACTGGATCGTGTCGATGATAAATCGCTGCCCATCGGCGAAATTGCGGTCCTGCACGCCAATAATGAAGCGGGTCACCCCGTTCATAATGAACATGACCCCCATGGACACGATGACCAGCACCACCGGAGCGGTCTTCTTCTCACGGTAGAAACGATAGACAGCGCGGTCGGTGAACAGGAGAAGCGTCGCCGTGATGAGAATTCCAAAGGGAAGTGCCAGCAGTGCCGTCGGCAGTGGGCCTAAGCCAATTCCCTTCGACTGAAGCCACCACGTTATCAGGACTGTAATCGCAGTCCCGAAAGCCATGGTGTCGCCATGCGCGAAATTCGAGAAGCGCAGTATTCCGTAGATCAGCGTCACACCGAGCGCACCCAGAGCCAGTTGCGATCCGTAGGACGTCGCCGGGATGACTACGAAATTTAACAACGCAACCAGAGAGTTGAGGAAATTCATGTCGCTCAGCCCCCCAGGAAGGTCTTGCGGACATCCGGATCGGCGAGCAGCGCTTCTCCGGTGTCGGTGTAGCGATTGGCTCCCTGGACGAGCACATAACCCTTGTCGGCGATGTTGAGCGCTTGGCGCGCGTTTTGCTCTACCATCAGAATAGAAATGCCCGTACGGGACACTTCGATGATGCGATCGAAGAGTTCGTCCATAACGATAGGCGATACGCCCGCCGTCGGCTCATCGAGCATCAACACCTTGGGTTGTGTCATCAACGCGCGGCCAACCGCAACCTGCTGGCGCTGTCCCCCTGAGAGTTCTCCAGCCGGCTGGTGACGCTTGTTCTTGAGTGCCGGGAACAGCTCGTAGATCTGGTCCATCGTCGACTGGATTGCATCGCGACGCAGGAAGGCACCCATTTCAAGGTTCTCTTCGACCGTCATCGACGTAAAAATGTTTGACGTCTGCGGAACAAAAGCCATGCCCTTGGCAACCCGATCCTGTGGCGACAGGCCGGAGATGTCCTCGCCATTGAGCTTCACCTGGCCGGCGCGAAGCTTGAGCATGCCGAAGAGAGCTTTCATGGCGGTCGACTTGCCGGCACCGTTCGGTCCCACGATCACCGCCACCTGGCCCTTATTCACCGAAATGCTGCAGCCTTGGAGAATGTCGACTGTGCCGTAACCGCCTGTCATCGCAGAGCCAACGAGGAATGGCGCACTGGCACCACCTCCACTCTCGGCCGCACCCGTCGGTTGACCGAGACCGGGGGTAGAGTGTTGATCAGCGCGCAACTGCGAAGATCCGCTATCAGATGTCATGGCCTTCGTTCGGTCAGAAATTGACATCAGACGCCAAAACATTCCGGAAACGAGCGAGCGCTGCTTTACCTCGCCGGGCTTCGAAAGGACGGTCGCGTCAAGCATGGGCTTTGACCTTGTTCTTCAGGCCCCGGCCGAGATAAGCCTCAATGACTGCGTCATTCTCCATGATGTGCGCGGCAGATCCTTTGGCGAGCACCTTACCTTCGGCCATGACGATGACGGGGTCGCAGAGCCGGGCGATAAAATCCATGTCGTGCTCGATGATGCAGAATGTGTAACCGCGCTCCTTGTTGAGCCGCACGATCGCATCGGCGATGGTGTTCAGAAGACTGCGATTGACGCCTGCGCCGACCTCGTCGAGAAAGACGACCTTGGCGTCGACCATCATGGTGCGTCCGAGTTCGAGCAGCTTTTTCTGCCCGCCCGAGATGTTCGCGGCCTTTTGATGCGCCAGGTGCGAGATAGTCAGGAAGTCGAGCACCGCATCGGCCTTCTCCGCAAGCGCGCGTTCCTCTTTGGCGATCTCGCGTCGGCGGAACCAGGTGTTCCACAGTGTCTCGCCCTTCTGGTTGCTCGGGACCATCATCAGGTTTTCGCGCACTGTCATCGCGCCGAACTCATGCGCGATCTGAAAGGTCCGCAGCAAACCGCTGTGGAAGAGCTCGTGAGGCGACAACCCGGTGATGTCCTCACCGTCCATGAAGACGCGGCCGGAGGACGGAGGCAGCCTTCCAGCGATAACGTTGAAAAGCGTGGTCTTGCCCGCGCCATTCGGCCCGATCAGACCGGTGATCGAGCCTTTGGCGATCTCCAGCGAGGCCCCACGCACGGCTTGGAACCCGCCAAAGTTTTTGTGCAAGTCTTCGACGATAATCATGCGGACTACTTTCCTTCCGGTCCCTCGCTTCTCGCCGGCAAGGCGGCAAGCGGGGCCAATTGGCAGGTGAACGGCCGACATGCGGCCGTTCAAACGACACCAGGTTAAGCACCTATTGCGCGTAGTAGTCCGTGACTTGCTTGCCGTCTTTGATCGAATAGACGCGGTAGCTTCCCGCGGATTCGCCAGGCTCGACGAGCTTGACGCCCGTCGCGCCTTCGTAGTCGATTGGCTTTCCCTCGGACAGAAGCTTCAGCCCTTTTGCGATTTCACCGGGGTAGATTTTCTCGCCGGGGCCGTTCGCGACCGACATCACCTTGTCCTTGAAGTCGGCAGACTTCGGCGATTTTGCCGCCTGCATGGCAAGAAGAATGAGTGCCATCGCATCATAAGTCTCGCCGGTATATGACGAGGTACCGTCGAAACCCGCAGCCTTGGTCATCTCCAGGAACTTTGCATGACCAGGGCTGTCGATACCCGGCACATCCCCAAAGGAGCCGTTCATCGGCTTGCCGATCGCCTTCAGAAGGCTATCGCCATACATGCCATCGGGCAGATAGAATTTGTCGAAGGCTCCCGCGTCGAGAGCGCCCTGGATCACACCCTTGCCGCCCTTGTCGACATAGCCTGCGACTACCAGCATGTCGCCTCCGGCGGATGCAAGCGTGCCAACCTCGGCCGAATAGTCGGCCTTGCTGTCCTCGTGAGGCACGGTGATCGTTACCTTGCCACCTGCTTTTTCATAAGCAGCCTTGAAGCTGTCGGCGAGACCCTTGCCGTAGTCGTTGTTGGTGTAGGTCAGTGCAACCGACTTGACGCCGCGCTTGAGAATTACGCTGGCCATGACTTCGCCCTGCCGCGCATCGGACGGCGCGGTGCGGAAGAACAAGCCGTCGTCCGGAGCGGTGGTCAGGGCGGGGGAAGTGGCATCGGGCGAGATCATGACGATGCCGTTGGGACGAGCAACCGATTGCAGAACGGCTCCCGTCACCCCCGAGCAGTCCGGGCCAACGATCGCGGCCACGCGCTCCGACGTTATCAGCCGCTGAGCGGCCGCGATTGCCGCGGCGCTATCGATGCAGGTTGAATCGCCAGTGACGATTTTGACAGGTGTCCCGGCGAGAAACGTCTTCGAGTTATTCGCCTCCACAACCGCCATCTGTGCCGATTTCTCCATCGAAGGCACGATCGATTCCAGCGGGCCCGTGAAGCCCAGTTCGACACCAATTTTAACCTCCTCGGCGCTCGCAATCGTAGCTGTTGCGAGCGTGCCGACGGCAACAAGACTGATAAGTGCTTCTTTCATTTAGTCCTCCCACGGTTATTGATTTTGTTCCGCTGGCCTTGCAACCAGCGTCGCTATCGCCCGAACTGAGCGCGCGTTAAGGCTCGACCCCACCAAAACACCCGCATGCGCCTTGGCTCGGGTAAATTCACGTTCTTGTCGTCGTGTTTCGCGATACCTAATATTGATGCATCTACAGACGCAAATAGCGTTTCGCGTAGGCGCCCATCTTGAATCGATATGGCAAATGTGGTTGCTCGGCGCACTGAGTGCTGCTGCGAGGTTAGGGATGGACATTCGCCAGTTGCGGTATTTTGTCGGGGTGGCGGAGGCGGCGAGTTTCTCGCGAGCAGCGCTAAGGATGAATGTGGCCCAGAGCGCGCTCAGCCTTCACATTCGGCGCATCGAGGAGGATCTCGGTGTCGACCTTTTCATTCGAGAACCGAAGGGGGTCAGGCTGACGTCGGCTGGCGTGAAGCTGCTCGATCACGCCAATATCATCCTGCGCCAGCTCGCTTTGGCGCAGGACGAGCTAAAAGCGGACAGGGGAATGCCAGCCGGAACGGTCGCCATCGGCGTTCCCTCGGGCGCAAGCCGCATTCTCGTCAATCCGCTCCTCGAGGCGGTTCACAGCAACCTGCCCCGCGTCACGATTCGTATCGTGGAGGCAATGACGGGCTACCTGCGTGATTGGCTGAGCATGGGCCGGCTGCACATGGCGGTCACCTACGCCAGGTCCGATGCCGAGGGTGCCGAACCGATCCTGGCCCAGGAGGATCTGCATCTTGTTACGCCGACAAACTTCGAGCATCCGGCCGCCACGATCACGCTGGACGAGATCGCGAAACTGCCGCTACTGCTTCCCACTGGCAGTCATAGTCCGGCAAGCATCATAGGCGAAGTGGCGCACAGTCTCGGTGTGACGATCAAGATCGAACTCGAAATCGATTCGCTCTGGAGCATCCTCGACCAGGTCGCAAACGGTCACGGGTTTTCCATTCTTGCACCTTCGGCGTTTCTGCCGGAATGGTCTGCCGGACGCGTACGCGGACTGCCAATTGTCCAGCCGATCATTTCCCGCACGGCAAGACTAACTGTCGCGCACAAATTTGCCGACGACGCGGCGACGCAAGCCGTCGCCCGCCAGATTGCCCAGACGTGTAGTCAACTTGTGCAGTCCGGAGATTGGCCAAGGCGTCTGCCGAACAATGACCGTCGTGGTTAATTTACCTCCTAACAAATCCAGATTGTTTCAATCTAGGAACAATATTTGTAGCGGCGACAAGCCTATGTGGGCCTCATCTCCCAGACCCGTTGAGTGTTGATATCCTGCGTGGCATTCGCAAGAGCGCTTCGATTAAGTAGCCAAACTGAAAGAAGCCCGCCCTCGATCGGCTCGCTAGAAACTGACATTCAAATCGGCTCTGACGCCATGGTCGCGAGCGTTGGCGGCGAGCTGGCCCTGGTATGAGATGCCGAGGGTGGCTGTCGGTGTCAGCGCGACGTCGAGACCTGCCTCCAGTGCGGTGCTGTCACGGGCGATCGGCACGCCGGCGATGGTGAAGGCGCTTGAGCCGGCGAAGGCCTGCGTGATCGTCGGCGTGACATCGCCGAAACCATGGCGCCAGCCGAACATGCCGCGTGCTGTCGTCTTGACGGCGCCGAGGTCGAAGTCGGTCGAGGCGCGAATGCCGAAGGTGGTGAAGGTGACGGCGTTGGAGCCGCCACGGACGGCGAGTGCCGCGGCACCGCCCTTCTCGGTGAAGCCGCTGGTATGGACATTGACATAGGCAAGGTTGGCGAAGGGCTCGAAGGCGACGTTGCCTGCCTTCATGCCATAGCCGAGTTCGCCGAAGATCTGCGTGGTGCCGGCGCGATGGCTGGAGGAGAGGCTGTCGGTGAAACCGGGCAAGGATACCTGGCGGCCGCTGTCGATATTGCTCCACGTATAAGCAAGGCCGGAGCGCAAGGAGAGCGCACCCCATTGCGTGCCGCCGTAGGCGCCGAGATGGTAGTTGTCGCTGGAGGCAGATGACCGTCTGTCATCGACTTTGAACGAAGAATGGCTGTAGCCGGCGAGGAAACCCAGCCGCCAATCGTCGGTGACGAGACCGTCGATGCCGGTGACGAAGCCGCCGGTCGAGCGCGACAGTTTGGCGGCATTGCCGTCGCTGTCGCTCGAACCCCATGAACCGAAGGCCGAACTCCAGGCGCCGTAGCGTTCACCGGAACTAGCAGACGCCGTCGCCGAACCCGCTGGCGCGATCGAAGCCGTTGCCTCCAGCGCGGCATTGCCCTCTGCCGCCTCGCCATAACCCATCAAAGGCAGCGGTGCGGCACCAACCGTCTCGAACGCCGAACGGAGCCGATCGTTGATCGCATCGCGTATCAGGCGGCTGTCTTCGATCAGCCCAGTCACCGTCGAGGCATGCACCTCACCCGACAGGCCATCGAAGGCGGAACGGGCTTCATTGGCCGACAGCGGAAGCAGTTTGTTGTAGAGCGCCAAGGACGGCCCGCTCTGCTCCAGGCTGTCCAGCGCGCCTGCCGCCTGCTTGCGATTGAAGGTGTCGGCCACAGTGCCGAACACCAACTTACCACCTGGATCGCCCCCAGGATTACCACCTGGATCACCGCCAGGGCTGCCGCCCGGGTCGCCACCTGGATTGCCGCCGGGGTCGCCACCTGGATCACCGCCAGGGCTCCCACCTGGGTTGCCATCGGGATTTGAACCCTTGAGGGCGATCTTCAGATCGGCCGTATTCGGCTTTTCCACGACGGTGGCATCGAGGAAGGCTGAATGCGACAAAACCGTCGGATCGAACTTGCCGGTGACACCACCGGCAGCGGTCAGGATCGTATAGGTCTGGCCGTTCTTGTAGCTGGTCTCGGGATCGAGCGCGGTGACTTCGACCTTGGCGCCGTCGACAGAGGCCAGTCCGCTCGTCACGATGCGGTCGCTGGCGCCGTTGCCGGCGATCTCGACCAGATAGGTCGACCCGGGCGCAAGCGAAAGGTCGCCGGCGACGGTGAGTGTGCCGATCGAATTGCCGGGCGAAATTGTCGCCCCGGAATCGAGATAGGTCGAGCTGACGGAACCGGTACCCGCGAGCGTCGCGCCGGCGTTGACCGTGACACGGCTGGACGAGGCGATGGAGCCGTTGACCGATAGTGTGCCGGCGCTGACGACGGTGCTTGCCGTGTAGGCGGCAACGTCGCTGAAGATGAGCTTCCCTGCGCCAGTTTTGTGAATGCCGAACGCACCGCCGTCTTCGACGATCATGCCCGCATGTTCGGCCGATCCCGACGCGACCAGGAATTTCGCGACGCCGGTCAGATTGACGGTGTTGCGCAGTTCGATCCCAGAGGCGAAGTCGAGCGTCGTGGCGTCCGCCATGGTTACTGTGCCGGTGCCCAGCGCATTTGCGTTCTCGATGCGGATGACGCCCCCTCGGAAATCGGTGCCGCCGCTATAGGTGCTGGCGCCCGACAGGGTCAGCGTGCCGACGCCCTGTTTGATCAACTCGACCCGGCCCGCGCTGTCTTCGATATGACCTGTGAAATCTCCACGGCTGCGTACCACCACTTGCGACGTCGTTTCCGCCGCGCTGTTGGTGATTGTTCCGGCCCCATCAAGGACCAGCGCCGTGACGCCATCGTTCCCATTCAGGTCGTAACGCCCGGAGTCATAGAGATACAACCGACCACGCGACGTCGACGTTCCAAAACCGCTGTTGCGTCCAAGCCGGAGCGTCGAGTTGTATATCGCCGTGAGGGAGTTTTCGCCGACGAACGCAGCGGCGTCGATTTCGATGGTACCTCCGCCGCTGAATCTCAACGAGCTGTCGTGACCGGCGCCGACGCGGCCCATGAACCCGCCACTATCGGCAATGAGATGCAATGTCTCGTTCGGCATCACCGAGACGATGGAAGTGCCCGCATTGTCGGCCTGCGTCAGGCTCTGAAGATGAAGTTCGCCGCCCTTGAGGAACAGGATACCTCCTCCATCGGCGAAAGAGAGGCTGCCGGAGCCCAGCGCCTGAGGCGTTGCCAGCTGAAGCTGCCCCCACCCGCGGACGCGCGTCTCCCCGGTATAGGTATTGATGCCCGATAGAAGCAGTTGCCCGAAGCCGATTTTCTCGATTCCGTTCGAACCTGTGATGGGGCCGGACTGGACAGCAATTGTGCTGTTGGAAGCATCGAGCACGACATTGCCCGCATTGGTATCGATGGGGGCCGATCGGACCTCTCCCGACGAATAGGTGATGGTTTCGGCATACGCCTGCAGGCACATGCCCATACTCGCTGCCGCCAGCGCCGTTGAAGCCAGAAGATATCCGGCGATCTTGTTTGGTCCGATCAATGCAATCCCCGCGCTGTGCTTTCCACGAGGCGCAACACGGCTCATCCGCTCGCGCACAAGCGCGAGCAGGGGTCGGGTTGAACCTTGCGGCGGTGAGCCTCTTGAAGAGGTCCGAATTCCCTAGCGAAAACAGGGCGCGGGGTGCAGCCGCGATTAGTTGCAATTTTTCGGTTATCTCGCCTGCACGGTGGCTGGCCGGCTAAACTGCCGGTGTCAGACCTTGGCGGGTGGAGCAAAGACGAAGCCGTGCTGGCGCGCTATGTCCGCGCGGGCCTGCAGGAATGTGCGGCCGATTTCTGCCAGCCGCTCGGTCGGCACCAGCAGCAAGCGGCGGCGGTCGTTCTCGTCGGGCAGCCGGCACAAGGTGCCGGAGGCTTCCATGTCGTCGATATGGCGACTCACCGTTGCCTCCGTGGTGAACAGCTGGAAATGCGTCGCCAGTTCCTTCAGCGTGATGGGGTCGCCTTGCAGCCAGCGAATGGCCACCATGGAGAAGATCATGTCGGCCTCGAACACGCTGCGCCAGGGATGTTTCAGCATGCCTTCCTTGATCATGCGCCGGCGAAACTCGCTGCGCCACGCCAGCCAAGCGACATCGACGGCAAGCGCTGCGCGCTGTTCTTCGGTCAGCACGCGCGAGGGTTCTTCGGTCAGAGCCGCGTCCAGCAGTTGAGCAGCCCCTTCCGACGAAGATTTGGACGCCGTAGCGATCGATGCCATTTGGGACTGGTCTTTGTTGCGGGTGTTCATGAAGACTTACTAACGCTGCAAGGACCCGGTTTCTTTGCCCACAGGGACACGCAATCTTGCGCAGAGTGACATCGGGATGTTTCTTGCCTGAGCGACGTTCCGCGCAAAACCTTCCGGTCAACCGAAGAATGCTCGCATGGTGAAACCTGACGATACCGGGCCGGTTCGGTTGCGCACCGACGACTTGCCGGAGCGGGATCGTTTCGCCACATGGCGCGAGGTCTATGGTCGCGTCATCCATCAGGTGGAGATCGAGCCACTGGGTGGATCGGTGTTCCAGGCAGATCTGACGCTGCGGTCGATGCACGGGGTCGCAGTCGCAAGCGGTGTCTCGTCAGCGGCGCGGTATCAATCGACACCACCCTTGATCGCCCAAAGCACCGACAGCATCGGCCTGCCCATTGTGCTTTCCGGGTCGGGGCTCATCGATCAATTCGGGAAGGAGACGCAAGTCGGCCCGGGCGAAACGGTCGTGAGCTCGACCGTCGATCCGGGATCATGGTCCTTGCCGCAGGGCGGCGCGTTTACGGTGCTGCGCGTCGCCAGGGAGTTGCTGGCGCCCCTGGTGCCCAATTTGGGCTCGGCTCTAGGACGGCGGCTTCCTGCCGATACCGCTGCACTGAGGCTCCTTGTCGACTATGTGAAGATGTTCCGCACATCCGAGCTGATTGACGATCCGGTGCTGCGCCACATCGTGACCACACATATTGTGGACCTGGCGGCCCTGGCGATTGGCGCCGGCCAAGATGCGTCCGAAATTGCCGAGCAGCGCGGTGCAAGAGCCGCAAGATTGCTGACCGTCAAGGCCGATATCGTGGAAAATACCGGACGGTTCGACATGTCGATTGCCGCGCTTGCCGTCCGACACAAGCTCAGCCCACGCCATCTGCACAGGCTCTTTGAGCATGAAGCCGTCAGCTTGTCGGAGTTCGTGACCGACCAACGGCTTTCGCTGACACATCGGATGCTCAGCGACCCACGGTTGGCGCATCTACGCATCAGCGACATCGCCTTCGATGCTGGCTTCGAAGATCTATCCGCCTTCAACAGGCTGTTCAGGAAGCGATTTGACGGCACGCCCTCCGAAGTCAGGAATAGACGTCGGGCAGCGGCAACCTCTTCCGGAACGCCCCCCTTCGAAGTCAATCCTGAACGAATTGCCACGTGACAGCTGCGGAGACAGGCGCAGTCGTCGAACCCGAATTGTGAGAAACGCTTCCGGCATTTGCGATGCGGCCTGCGCCCTGCCACGATTTTTTGCCGGGTTCGATTTTCTGGTCGCGGAGTTCGAGTTCCTTTTGCCCCTCTCGGAACGGAACCGAGGTCTCATTCGTGAAGGCTTGCCCGCTCAATCGTACGGCAACAGGTATGGCTCCGGCGGGGATTCTCAAGCTCGCAAGACCGGACTGACGATCGACGGTCACAATCGCCCTGCAAACCTGTTCCATGATGGCAGCGTCTGCTGGCAACGACAATTTTCCAGCGCGATGGAAGCGATACGGTGCGGCAGGCGAAGGCGGTGCAATGTTAACGCCAGCCCCTTCATCGGAAACTGAAATCGTTCCGGCTGCGCAGTCCTCGCCCTGCTTTGCGGTCCAGTTTGCAAATCGGGTTTCATCGAGTTTCAGGGCACCGAGCGAAGCTGGATCACCCTTCAGTTGAAGGCCGATAGCGAGCATGGCCTTTGCCTGGCAAGCCTCGTCTTCTCCACAGGCCTCCATGGCTTCGGCAATCGTCTGAATGCCTTTCGGCGCGCGGATATGGTTGTTGGACGTGCCCCCGACTTCCACCACCGGGGCCGTGTTGATCGCCGATAGTTCCATGGCGAAGGTCACGTTCAGTTTGCGCTCCACATCCAGCCGAGACCATTCGACCTTGTTCGGAAGAACATGGCGGCCCGAGCCCTTCAACATGAGCGAGATCGTAAGACGACCTGTTCGTGAGAATTCGCGAGCTGATTGTGCATTCGCGTGCGTCATTGGGAAATCTACTCCCAGCAACATCAGGCTCACCACAGCAAGAACCGAAGCCCGAAATCTGCTCGCCCGCAGAAAGCCGAAACGCACGTCTGGTCGAATCCAGGAAATAATATTCATGGGAGCGTCCTCGAATTGATGTTTCGAAGATCTCTTTTGAACATCATCGCATCGATGAGCGAGCCAAATCGATTGCAATTTTGTGGCTGTTTTTGGTTCTGTAGTTGACCCGCTGTTTTTCCTTCGATATCTCGACTCTGCCCCCAACATCGGAGAGCTGAGTTTCGCTTCTACGGCTAGAGTTTCCGTCTGGTCGATATTCGGAGTTGAAACCTCATACCCAGGACAGCCAAAGCGGTCTTGCGGTTTTCTCGGATGGCCGAGTGGGCTCTCGTATAAACGCTAGACTGCTCACTCCAAGCTCGGAGTTAGTCCCAAGCGAGCACATGTCATTTCAACCCACTCAGCGGAGTGGTCGTCGAGAAAGGCAGTGGAATGGCGGCGAAGATCGCCGTCGAAGTCACACTTTTCACCGCCCTCCTCCTACTCCCACCCGATTGCTTTGAATTACACCAACGCATTGAACTTACTAACAAAAATTGCTCTCAAATGCTACTGACCTGACAGCCAACAGACAACCGCACTTTTGATTTTACCAAATAGTTTTTTGCAACGCAGCGAATGACTTTATCGGCTACTATCGCTCGTCGAGATGCACGTCCAAACCTGACAGGGAGGTCGGCAATGCTTTCAAAACTATCGTCGGCGTCCCATCGTCAGCATCCAACCTACGCAGCGGACCAACCGGTGATCGTACTTGGCGGCAGGCCGTTGGCGAGGCCGAGCGGCAAATTCCAGGAGAACTCTATTCGAAAGAGTAGGTAAATCCCTTCGCCGAGGCACCGACGATGACTTTTGTCATCTTCTCGCCCTCGAGCGAGCGATTGAGCACGCCGCGGCTCAACTCCGGCAACAGCGTGTTGGTGAGGATGGCGTCGATCATGCGCCCGCCGGATTCGATCTCGGTGCAACGCGCCTTGATAAGATCCATGACGCCGTCGCCGATCACCAGCTCGGCATCGTTGGTTGCCTTGAGACGGCGCGCGATCTTGCCGAATTGATGCCTGGTGATCGCCTCGATCATCGCATCCGAGAGCGGATAGTAGGGAATGGTCACCACACGGCCGAGGAAGGCGGCGGGAAACACTTTCAGCAGTGGTGGGCGCAAGGCGATGTCCAGGTCGTCGATGCCGGTGCGCACGGCGCCGTTCCTCGTCCGATCCATGATGACCTCCGAGCCGACATTCGAGGTGAGCAGGATCAGCGTGTTCTTGAAATCGATCCGACGGCCTTCGCTGTCGTCCATCATGCCTTTGTCGAAGACCTGGAAAAAGATCTCATGTACGTCTGGATGCGCCTTCTCGACCTCGTCGAGCAGGATCACCGAATAGGGTTTGCGCCGTACGGCCTCCGTCAGAATGCCGCCCTTGCCGTAACCGACATAGCCGGGCGGTGCGCCTTTCAGCGTCGAGACGGTATGCGCCTCCTGGAATTCGGACATGTTGATCGAGATCAGGTTCTGCTCGCCGCCGTAAAGCGTCTCGGCCAACGCCAGCGCGGTCTCGGTCTTACCGACACCCGAAGGCCCGCAAAGCAGGAACACGCCGACCGGCTTCTCCGGCGCGCCCAAGCCGGCGCGACTGGTCTGCACGCGTTTGGCGATCATCTCCATCGCGTGGTCCTGACCGACGACGCGCTCTGACAGCGTGGCGGCGAGTTTCAGCGCCTTCTCGGTCTGGCTGGAGAGCATCCTTCCGGTCGGGATGCCTGTCCAGTCCTGCACCACGGCCGCGACCGCGTTGCGGTCGACCGAGGGCAGGATCAGCGGCGTCTCGCCCTGCGCCTCGGCAAGTTCGGCCATCAATTCGCGCAACCGCGACAAGTCCGCCGCGGAATCTTGCGCCAGCGCGACATCTCCGGTAGCGGCTGCCTCCGCCTTGGCCGCTTTAACCTTCGCGACCTTGGTCTTGGGGACCTTAGTTTCTGCCGTTTTGGCTTCAGGCGCCTTGGTTTCGGGCGTCTTCGTCTCGGACGCTTCGTTACCTGCCGCTACGCCTGTCCCTTCACCGGCAACGGCTTCCTCGCCCTCCACCGCGTCGAGCGGCATGCCCTCGCCACGCAGTTTGGCGCGCAGGTCGAGAATCTCGGTCACAAGCGCCTTTTCCCGATCCCAGCGTGCTTGCGCTGCCGCAAGCGTGGTCTCGGTTTCCGCCAACCCGGCTTCCACGCGGACCTGCCGGTCGGCTACGTCGATGCCGATCGCCGCCTCGCGGCCGATGATGCCTTGCTCGACTTCCAACGCCTGGCGGCGGCGCAATATGTCCTCGACCTCCGCCGGCGTGGCATGTTGCGAAACCGCGACGCGGGCGCAGGCGGTGTCGAGGAGGCTGACTGCCTTGTCCGGCAGTTGCCTGGCCGGGATGTAGCGGTGCGAAAGGGAAACCGCGGCCTCGATCGCTTCGTCCAGTATCTGCACCTTGTGGTGCTGTTCCAGCACGCCGGCGACACCGCGCAGCATCAGCACGGCTACCGCCTCCGACGGCTCGTCGATCTTGACCACCTGGAAACGGCGGGTCAGCGCCGGATCCTTCTCGATGTGCTGCTTGTATTCGGCCCAGGTGGTGGCGGCGATGGTGCGCAGTTCGCCACGCGCCAACGCCGGCTTGAGCAGATTGGCGGCATCGCCAGTGCCCGCCGCACCGCCTGCGCCGATCAGCGTATGCGCCTCGTCGATGAACAGGATGATCGGCACCTCCGAAGCCTGGACCTCGTCGATGACCGCCTTCAGTCGCTTCTCGAACTCGCCCTTGACGCTGGCCCCCGCCTGCATCAACCCGACATCGAGCATGCGCACACTGACGTTCTGGAGCGTCGGCGGCACGTCACCCTGAGCGATGCGCAATGCAAAGCCCTCGACCGCCGCCGTCTTGCCGACACCGGCCTCGCCGGTCAGGATCGGATTGTTCTGCCGGCGCCGCATTAGGATGTCGACGATCTGGCGGATCTCCGGATCGCGACCGACGACCGGATCGATCTTGCCATCGCGGGCGCGCTGGGTGAGGTCGGTGGCGTATCTGGCCAGCGCCGAATCCCCGCCAGGGCCGCGTTTTATCGGTGTCTCGGCGGCAGCCGCGGCGGAGGGCGAGCCTTGCTCGAGCGACCCTTCGGTGACATTGGCGAAGCGGGAAATGACCCCGTCCGCATCGATCTTGTCGAATTCGGCGCTGATCTTCGCAACAAGGCCTTCCAGCACCGGCGTCTTCAGGCAGGCGAGAAGAATATGAGCGCTGCGCACTTCCTCGACACCGAACTCCAAGGTGGCCAGGTTCCAGCCTTCCTGGATGGCGTGGAAGATGTGGTCCGAGAATTCCTCAACTGAAGTGGCGCCGTAGGGCAGCTTGTCGATGGCGCGGGTCATGTCCGCCGTCAGCCGGCTGGCATCGATGCCGGCGTCGGCGAGGATCATCTGCACGTCCGAGCGTTCGGACAGAACCAACTGCTGAATGAAATGGACGAGCTCAACATAGGGGTTGCCGCGCAGCTTGGCGGTGTCGGCAGCGGCCTTGAAGGCGCGCACGCCCGTGGGATTGAGCTTTGCAACGAGTTCCTTACGCTTGAAGCTCTGCGACAACCGGCGCTGTTCCATGCGAACCTGCCCCCGAAATCTGCTGACCGTACCCTGCCACATAAGCGGCTGCCTGACAAAGCCGCATGACGGGAAGGGCCTCCGGACCCCGCTCGAACGACAGCTCGCGGTTACACAAGCCTTGCAAACTCATGCAACAAACCCGGAATGCGGTCCGAACTATGCGAGCCATTTCACATACCCGGTCCGCCAATCGCGCAATGGATTTCGCCAAAAGATAACTGAGGCGTTTAGCTGCTGTTGGTTTTTGAGCATGTGCTCAATTGTCGCGGCATTGGGCCAGTGATAACGTAACGTCACATAGCCGGTTGCTGGGGGTAAGTGTGATTGATCTCGCACTCTGGCAGAATCCTCTGGACGGTGCGAATCCGTCGGGAGAGGATTTGCGCAATGACCCGGCTTTTCACGAGTTGGAGCGGCTGACGGAGGCCCAGCTCAAGGTTATCCACGACGGCGGCAACAAGACTTCGCAATCCACCATTCCTGTCGACTGGCCCGCGGTTTTGGAAAAGGCGGAGGAATTGCGGCTGCGGGGCCGGGACCTGCGGTTGTTGGTCATCGTCACCCGCGCGCTTGCCAATGAAGACGGGCTGGCCGGCCTCACCCAGGGGCTGACGCTGATTGCGCAGACCTTCGAGCAATACTGGGACACCATGCACCCGTCACTGCGGACGGGCGCGCCGCGTGAAGCCGCCTTGCGCCGCATCAATGCGCTGCTCGATCTGCAGAACGGCCAGGAAGGCTTGCTGGCGAACCTCAGGCAGACCGTCTTCTTCTCACCGCGCCCCATCGGGCCGATCAGCGGACGTGACTTGGAACAGGCAGCGCTCGATGAGCGTGTCATGCTCCAGGAAGCGGCCTCCGGCCTCGGCACTGCAGAGAAGGCTGCGCTGACGAGCGCCCACAGCCAGTTGCTAAACCGGGTGCGTGCAGGATGCACCGCGCAGGTCGATCAGGCGGCGGACGCGATGACGACGCTGTTGACGGATGCGCGCACCTCGATTTCAGCGCTGGAGACGTTGGATACCGCGCTCAATGCCCGCATCGACGGCAATGGCGCCGCCGTGCCGGAATTGAAGAAATTCCTGCAGCGCTTGCTGACGACGCTGGAACGGAATTCCAGTGCCGGCGCCGCTGCCAACGATGCGGCAAAGCCTGCCCCGCAGGCGGCGGAACCGGCAGCGACGCCCGTCCGGAACGGTCATGGAGGCGAGACGATGGCAAGTATGGCGAGCCATTCGGAAGCGAGCGACGGCCTGCCTGACCGGATCAACTCGCGCGACGAGGTCGTCAAATGCCTCGATCTGGTGGTCGCCTTCTACGACCGCACCGAACCCTCAAGTCCGATCCCGCATCTGGCACGCCGCGTGCGCCGGATGGTGCACATGGATTTCGTGGAACTGATGGAAGATCTCGCCCCGTCAGGGCTGAAGGAATTCCGGCTGCTTGCCGGGGTCCCCGATCCCAAGAAGCCGGTCCAGAAGGATGAAAGGTAACAAGCATGCCAGCAGAGAGCAAAGCGAAGGTCATCGAAAGAAACCGCGCCCCGCGCGTGCAGATCGCCTATGACGTCGAGACCTATGGCAGCCCGACGACGATCGAACTGCCGTTTGTCATGGCCGTGATGGCCGACCTTTCGGGCGATTCACAGACCAAGGAAGCCTCGAAGTCGGTCCTTGACCGTAACTTCGTTGAAACCGACGCCAACCGCTTCCCCAAATTCATGGAGGCGATGGGGCCACGCGTAAAGGCTCGGGTGAAAAACACGTTGCCGCAAGCCGAGGGCCAGGAGCGGGACGAAGAACTCGCGGTCGATCTCACCTTCTCGAAAATGGGCGATTTCGCGCCGGACAAAGTTGCCGAGCAGGTCCCGCAGCTGGCCGAAATCCTGAAGATGCGCCGCCAGCTCGAGGAGCTGCTGGGCTTCATGGACGGCCGCGTCGATGCCGAAAAGCGCATCGCGCAGCTTCTGAACAACGAGCCGCTGCTGAGCAAGATCGCCGGCCAGGCGATGGATGACGGCAAGGGCGAGGAGTAAGTCATGGCTGAACAGCAAAAGACCGCGCCCGCCCCCGCCGAGGCTCAAGCCATCGATCTCGGTGAATTCAGCGGACTCCTTGAAAAGGATTTCAAGGTCAAGAAGGACGACAGCGAAAAGCTGCAGCAACTGGTGCGCAACCTGGCGCTTGCAGCACAATCTCGCTCCGAGACCACGACAATCTCGTCCAACGCGATCAAGTCGATCAAGTCGCTGATCGCCGGCATCGACAAGATGCTGACGACGCAGGTTAACGAGATCCTGCACGCCCCCGAAGTCCGCGAGATGGAAGGCACCTGGCGCGGCCTGTGGTATCTGATCAACAACACCGAGACGGATACCAAGCTCAAGATCCGGGTGATGAACATCTCCAAGGAGCAGCTGGCCGACACCCTCGAAGACTATGAAGGCCAGATGTGGGACCAGAGCCCGATCTTCAAGAAGGTGTACACGGACGAGTATTCTATGCTGGGCGGCGAGCCGGTCGGCTGCATCGTCGGCGCCTATGAATTCTCGAACCATCCGCGCGACGTCGGCCTGCTGCGCAACATTTCGGGCGTCTGCGCTTCGGCGCACACACCATTCATCGCGGCCGCGTCGCCGCGGCTGTTCCGCATGGATAGCTGGCAGGAACTGCCGAACCCACAAGACCTGCAGATGATCGTGAACAACCCGGCTTATGCCTCGTGGCAGTCGCTGCGCGAAAGCGAGGACGCCCGCTACATCGGGCTTACCATGCCGCGTGTTCTCGCACGCCTGCCATACGGGTCGGAAACCGTTCCGGTGAAGGGCTTCACCTTCGAGGAAGAGGTGGGAGGCGACCACAACAAATATGTCTGGATGAACGCCGCTTTCCCGATGGGCGTGAACATCAACCGCAGCCACAAGCTCTATGGCTGGGGAACCCAGATCCGCGGCGTCGAGAACGGTGGCACGGTGCTTAATCTACCGGTCCATGCCTTCCCGACCGACGACGGGTCGATCGCAATGAAGTGCCCCACCGAGGTCGCCATCGACGATCGGCGCGAGGCGGAGCTGGCCAAGCTCGGCCTGATGCCGATCCTGCATCGCAAGAACACCGACCTGGCGGCCTTCATCGGCGCGCATTCGCTGCAGGATGACGAGACGCGCGCCGGGCGGCTGGTCGATCCCGACGCGCAGGCCAATGAACGGCTCTCGGCGAACCTGCCCTACCTGTTCCCTGTGTCGCGCTTCGCGCATTACCTGAAGGCGATCGCGCGCGACAAGATCGGTTCGTTCAAGGAACGCACTGACATGGAGATCTGGTTGACCGAATGGATCAACCGGTACGTGCTGGCCAATCCGGCCTTTGCCGACGACAAGGCGCGCGCCAAGCGCCCGCTTGCCGCGGCCGAAGTCCARGTCGACAGCGTCGAAGGCCGGCCCGGTTACTACAATGCCCGTTTCTATCTGCGTCCGCATTACCAGCTGGAAGGCATCAACGCCTCGCTTCGGCTGGTGTCGGAATTGCCGTCAGTCAAGGGCTGAAATGAAAAGCAAAGTCATCTTGTTTCGTTTGAAAGCGGTGGAGAAGGACAATGCCAGACAGAACCGATGCGCCTTCGATGAAGATCGACGGCTTCTTGAAAGTTCCGGATATCAAAGGCCCGAGCAAGCGCGACGGCCATGAAGACGAAATCGAGGTGCATGGCGTCGATTACAAGATGATCGCGCCCTACGACCCCAATTCGCTGTCGCGGCGCGGTCGTGTGTCGATGGGAATGATCAAATTTTCCAAGCACTACGACAAGTCGTCGCCCTACCTGAAGAAAGCGTTGTTCGAAAACAAGGCGCTTGACGAAGTGGTGTTTTCGGCACGTCGCACCATTGACGGCGAGACCAGCGACTATCTGGTCGTGACGCTCACCGACGCATCGGTCATGGAATACGATATGCGGCAAGCCGCCGACGAGGCGGACCTGATCCAGGAAGAAGTCAGCTTCGCCTACAAGAAGATCAAGTTCGTCTACAACAAGGACGACGAGATCGAAATGGACGTCTATGTCGGCAAGTGAGGCCAAGCGGCCTGGCGCAAAAGCGCAGCTTGCCGGCAGCTCCCAGGCAAAGCGCGAAGCGGTCCAACCCTCCCTCTGGGACCGCCTCGTCAACGATCTGCCCGGGCTGACGTCGGAGATCGATGGGCTGCGCCGCCTGCTGGAAGAAGAACTCGGCGCCGAGCGCGTCGAGGCACTTCTTGCCGGCAGCGCGCGTGCCATCGATGCCGACGCCGAACTGACGCCCGAGCAGAAACGGCGACTGCACAGGCTGGTCTTCCAGACTGAGCATCGCGCCGAGATCGAAAGCCGTGGCGTGGTCGTGTCGGCGCGGGTGCTGAGGGAAGCCGTCCGGCGCGACATAGAGGCATTGTTCAACACAGAGCGTTTCGAGTCCGTGCCGATGCTCACCGACGCCGAACATGAACAGCCCTTGGACGAGTTGCCGCCGCTCGCCGACTTTCCGGAAGTGCGGCGCAGCGTCGTCAATTATGGCGTGCCGTCCTTTTCGGGCCGCTCGTCGCGGGATTTCGACCGCGATACCTTGGCCCGCGAGATCCGTGCGGTGCTCGCCACCTTCGAGCCGCGCCTCAAGGAAAGCGCCACGACTGTCAATGTCACGCTCGGCGACAAAAACGTCGGCCTCAAAATCGAGATAGACGCCGTACTGATCATGACGCCGACGCCGGAACGCATGCGGCTTCGCACCACGATCAATCTCGACAACGGCCTGGCGCGAACCGAATTGCGGGAGACCTGAGATGGATCGGGTCTTCGTAGAGTATTACGAAGAGGAACTTACCCATATCCGCGCGCTGGCCGCGGAATTCGCCGACATGCATCCGGCGGTCGCCCGCAATCTTTCCCTCGACACGGTCCCTTGCCCCGACCCTTATGTCGAACGGCTGCTCGACGGCGTGGCCTTTCTTGCCGCGCGCACGCGGCTGAAGGTCGACGCGGAGCGCTCGCGCTTTTCGCGCGCCGTGCTGGATGTGCTTTATCCGGATCTGGTGACGCCGGCGCCGGCGACGGCGATGGCTGCGCTGAAACCCGGCCAGCAGGTGCACTCGATGATCGCCGGCCACGCCGTCGCGCGCGGCACGCGACTGGTCTCCGGCCTGCATCCAGGGCTTTCGACGCGCTCCACCTTCACCACGGCGCAGGAGGTGACGTTGTGGCCGATCGCGATCACCTCGGTCAGCTATTTCCAGGATCGCAGCGCGCTGGCCGCCGCCGGAATCGCGCCGATCGGCGGCGTGCGCGGCGAGGCGGCATTCCGCATTGCGTTTGCCCGGACGGGAAAAGGCAAGCTCAACGAATTGTCGCTTGACCGTCTCGACCTCTATTTCGCCGGACGCGCGAAAGCGCCGTTGCTGTTCGATGCGATCTTCGGCGCCAGCTCAGCCGTCGGCGCGCGGGCGGAAGGCAAGACCAATCCGCTTACGACACTACCCGAGCCCGAAATGATCGGCATCCGCGACGACGAGGCGCTGATGCCGCGCACCCGCCCGACCTTCGAGGGATATAGGCTGCTGCGCGAGTATTTCATGATCCCCGAACGCTTCCATTTTGTGCGCGTCGCCGGCCTGCAGCCCGTGGTGCGCAAATGCGATGTCGGCATGGAGATCATCTTCCTGTTCCAGCGTCCGGTACCCGAGCTCGCCGATGTCACCGTTACCGATTTCGAGCTTTTTGTTACACCGGTCATCAATCTGTTCGAACGCGAATGCAACGTCATCGAGATCGATCAGCGCAAAACGCGCCAGGTGCTGCACGCCGATCGCACACGGGCACGGGACTTCGAGATTTTCAGGGTCACCCGGGTCGAGGATGCCGACGTGGAGGGCAACGAGGCCGAAATCCCGGAACTGTTCAGCCTGGGGCAGAACCGTGGCAGCGGGTGGGTCTATTCGACGGAGCGTCGTCCGCGCCGGGCCACCGAGGATGAACGGCGCGACGGCCTGACCCGCACCTCCTATACGGGTGACGATGTCTTTCTTGCAGTCTCACGCCCGGCGGGAAGCCCGGTCGCCCGGCCGCTCAAGCGCCTCGACATCATGGCGCTCTGCACGAACCGAGACCTGCCCATCTTGGACGACACGCCGACGCTGACGCTGGAGACCGCCGATCCGGTCGAAGCGGTGCGTTTGCTCGGGGCGCTGCGGCCGCCGCAGCCAGCGATTCCGGCGTCACTGCCGGCCGGCGCCGAGGGCGAATCCCGTGCCGACAATCTCGCCTGGCGGCTGGTGGCGCAGCTTTCGCTGAATTTCCTCAGCCTGGCCAAGGAAGGCCGCGGCGTCGATCCGCTGCATGCTTTGCTCGACCTCTATGCCGACCGCGGCGACCCGAGCCTTGCCCGCAACGTGCATTCGATCGTGCGCATCGATTCACGCCCGGTGATCGAGCGGCTTCGGATCGACGGGCCAATGTGTTTCGGACGCGGTACCGAGGTGACGCTGCATGT
Source organism: Mesorhizobium sp. 2RAF21 (assembly GCF_052115345.1). NCBI lineage: Bacteria > Pseudomonadati > Pseudomonadota > Alphaproteobacteria > Hyphomicrobiales > Phyllobacteriaceae > Mesorhizobium > Mesorhizobium sp. 2RAF21. The sequence continues at coordinate 196,227 of NZ_JBFRGM010000002.1, forward strand.
CGACCAGTCCGTTCTGGCGGGTCAAAGCTCGCTGCTGCTTTCGGCCCTGCTTTCGCGGCTGTTCGCCCGCCATGCAGGAATAAACGGATTTGTGCGGACGCGTACGCGATTGCTGCAGAAGCAGGAGGATGTGCCATGGCCGATGACGCCCGGCAATCGCTACCTGATCTAGCAGAGCGCGCAACGGACAAAGCCGAAGCTCTGTGGGAAGGTTTCGACTTTTTCGAGCTGCTGCGGCGCCTGGAGCAGCGCCGTGGATTGTTCGGTCATTCCGGCCAGGCCGACCGTGAGCCGGCAAGGATCGGCCAGCACGTGCGCCTGAGCTTCTCGGCCAGGGACGTGGTCAAATTCCAGGACGCCAAGGACAAGGCTCCGGCGCGGGTGACGGTCGCTAATCTTGGACTGCTCGGACCGGAAGGGCCGATGCCGTTGCATCTGACGCGCTGGGTGCTCGACCGGCTGTCGCAGCGCTGGTTCACTGGCGCCGATGCCGAGCAGACCAGCGACACGACCTTCGTCGATTTCGTCAACATCCTGCAGCATCGCATGATCGCGCTCTATTACCGTGCCTGGGCCGACGCGCATCCGGCGGTGCAGGTCGAACGTTCCGTCGGCGGGCGCGTTCGCGCCATGCTGGAGGCAATGTCCGGGATCGGCCTTCCCGGAACGCAGGATGCGGAACTCGACACGGTGCGGTTGCGCCAGGCTGGATCGCTCGCAAGCCAGGTCGACGGTGCCGAGCGGCTGACGCTGTTTCTCGCCACGGCCTTCAAGGTGCCGGTGCGGCTCAAGGAATTCGTCGCCGCCTGGATTACCATCCCAACGCCGCTGCAAACCCGTATCGGCAAGGCCTATGCGGCGCTCGGCAGCGGGGCAACGATTGGCCCGCGCGTCTTCAGCCGCCAAAGCAGGATCGAACTGCGCGTCGGTCCGCTCAACCTCGACGACTTCAAGTCGTTCCTGCCCGGCGAACGGCGTCTCGCTTTGTTCAAGAAGGCGGTGCGCGACATGATCGGCGAGGCGCTCGATGTCGATTTGCGCGTCGTGCTGGCGCGCGACGCCGTGCCGCCGCCACGGATGGGAGCCATCCAGCTCGGCCGAACCTCGTGGCTCTCACGTCCCGCAGAAAAGGGCGACGCCGACGATCTCAGGTTGCGCACCATCGTCGGCTGGCGGCCGGAAATGGCGGAGGCAGCCGCATGAGCCTGCTTCTGACGCTGGAACAAGGTCCGCGCTCGCAGGTGGTCAGGCAGACCCGGCTGGACGAGGGCGATTTGGTGATCGGCCGCAGCGCGGATGCCGGCTGGCAGATCGACGATCCGGACATGTTCGTCTCACGCGCGCATTGCAAGATCAGCGGCGGCCGGGATGGCTATTTCGTCACCGACACGTCGAGCAGCGGATTGTTCATCGACGATTCCGACAGTCCGCTCGGCCCGGGAAAGTCGGCACGCCTGCAGAGCGGCATGCGTCTTCGACTGGGTGACTATGTGCTCTATGTCGAAGTCCAGCCAAGCGCCGGCCACACCTCGATCGGTCAGGCGCCGATCGCCAACCATTCCGCACCCGCGAGGCCGTCGCCACAACCGCGGACGCCCCCTAGCATCGGCGGTGACGACTTCTTTTCGGCCAAGGTCGAGGAAGAACCGCGGCCCCCGCGCCCATCCGATCTGCCGAACCCGTTCGAGCAACCCATTCCCGGAGCCTATGATCGCGCCTCGGGTCAACGCAGCTCTGCTGCCTTCGATGACCCGTTCAGCCTGGACCCGGTGGCGACGCCGGATTCCAGCAGCGCCGCGGTGCCCCATCGGCCGGACGCATTCGGATTCGGCGAAATGCCATCTCGTGCGGGCTCGGCGGAGACGTCGGCGAAACCATCCAGCTTCGATGACGATTTCGGCTTCGGGCCGGCCGGAGCGCCAGCCTCGACCAACAGCGCCGAGGCAATTGGCCATGCTGCGCGCCCGGCCGAAAAGCCGCAGGCCGCCCGGCCATGGGAAATACCGGTGCAGGCGACCGAGCCCCCTGCACCACCGCCGCGCCCTGTTCCCTCGCCCAAAGCATCGCGTCCGACGCTATCGGCGCCCAGCGACATGGCGCTGCGCGCCGCGTTCCTGCGCGGCATGGGCGTCGAGGAGGCCGATTTTCCCGGCCGCGACGCGATCGGCGAAATGGAAAAATTCGGGCGTGAATACCGGCAGATGCTGGAAGGCCTGATGCAGCTTCTGCGCAAACGCGCTGAAGAAAAGGGAAGCGCGCGCGTCGCCCAGACGATGGTCGGCGCCTCCGAGGTCAACCCGCTCAAATTCCTGCCGACGGTCGAGGATGTCATCGTCACCATCATCGCGGAACGCAGTCCGGGCTTTCTCTCCGGCGAGGCGGCGATCGGCGACGCGGTGAAAGATCTCGCGCAGCATCACGTACGCGCCTGGCGCGGCGTGCAGGCGGCGCTGCGGCGCATGATCGACCGCTTCGATCCGGCCGCGATCGAGGAAGAGCTCAAATCGAATTCCGCGATCGGCAATCTGCTCGCCGGCGGGCGCAACGCCAAATTGTGGGAGCTTTACCAGAAACGCCATCGCGACATCGCCCAGAGCGCGGAATCGAGCTTCCTGGGCGAGATCGGCGCAGACTTCAGAGACGCATATGAAGAGGAGTAGGGCATGATCGACAGACGCGAATTCATCGTTGCCATCGGCGCGACAGGACTGCTTGCGGCTTGCCAGAGTGGCCCGCCGAAACCATCGGTCATCTCGGTCAATGTGACTGGCGGCGCCGGCATGAATCCGGGACCGGGTGGAGGCGACCGGCCGGTGACCGTGCTGGTGATGCGGCTCGCCAGCACCGGCAAATTCAATTCGGCCGACTATTTCGCGCTGCAGGGCGATGCGAGTTCGGCGCTCGGTGCCGACCTCATCGGCTCGGACGCGATCTCGGTCGCACCTGGCAAGACGGCGACCAAGACCATCACCGTCGAGCCGAACGCGACGGCGCTCGGCTTCGTGGCGCTGATCCGCGAGCCTGGCGGGCGCAACTGGCGCACGACCAAGTCGGTTTCGGCGGGTTCGAATTTCACTGTCAACGTCAGCCTCGGCAAAGGTGGCATCTCCGCCTAGCGACCGAGCAGCAGATGGTTCCGTGCAGAGAGTAGTGGCATGAGCGACGCAAACAGGGTGCTGTGGTCGGAGGGCCTGTTTCTCAGGACCCAGCACTTCCAGCAGCAGGATCGGTTCTTCGAGGGTATGGTGCGCGGCGCGTTGCAGGCCGGTCAGCTCCATACCTTCGGCTTCCAGCAGTTGACGCTCGACCAGTCGCTGCTCGATGCCGGCCAAGTCTCGATCGTGTCCGCCCGGGGTATCTTTCCGGACGGCACGCCCTTCTCCATCCCGGAACTGATGGATGCGCCGAAACCCCTGCCGGTCACGGCCGACACCGGCGCCGGGCCGGTGCTGGTCGCGCTGCCGCTCGAGCCGCCCGGTGGCGTCGGGTTCGATCCGGCGCATGGGGCATCGACCGGCGCGCGCTACCATGGCAAGGTCGTTTCAGTGCGCGATGCGGTGCAGAGCAGCGCCGATCCGGAAGAGATCGAAATCGCCCGCCCGCAGGCGGTCCTCCTTGCCCCCGGCAAATCGGTCGGCGGTTATACCGCCTTGCCCGTCGCCGACATCAAGGGTGTACGCGCCGACAACGGCATCTCGCTAGACGAGACGTTCCTGCCGCCGACACTGATCACCGGTGCTGTCCACTGGTACCGGCAATTGCTGCAGGAGGTCGTCACCGGCCTCGACCAGATCGCCGAAGCGCATGGCAAGATGGTGATGGGTGGGGCTGGCCGCAGCGTCGAAGACCTTTTGATGCTGCACCTTGCCAATGCCGCGCGGCCACGGCTCGCCCATATGCTTGCGCAGGATGTCTTTCATCCGGCCGAGCTCTATCTCGAACTTGCCGGTCTCGCCGGCGAGATGGCCACCTATGGCTCGAGCTCGCGGCGGCTTGGCGAATTGCCGGCCTACGACCATATGGCGCCCGGCCCCGCCTATATGGCGCTGGCCGATGCCTTGCGCTCGCTCATCCTCAGCCTCCGCTACATCGAGCCGAAATCGCGCGCGCTGCCGGTCATGCGGCACTCGACCAATGTCTGGAAAGTGCGCATCGACAACCCGAAGCTTTTGGTCGCCAGCCGCATTGTCGTCCGCGTCGGATCGGAACTGTCGGAAGACGCGCTGCGCAAGATCTTCGTCAACCAGGCAACCGTCGGCGCCGCCGACCAGTTCGAAGGGCTTTGGAAGTCGCGCTTGCCAGGCATTCCACTGAAACCGCTTCATTCGCAGCCGCGCGAGATCCCCTATGACGGCGACCGGCTGTGCCTGGAGCTCGACCAGAAGAGCGAGCATTGGGCCTCGCTGCTCGACGCCCCCGGCTTCGTCATTGGCGTTTCCGGTGTGCTGCCGAGCGAGCCGCAGGTCGACTGCTATTCGGTGAACAGGTGAGGCCATGAGCCGAGATGATCCTTTCGGACTGTCGGAGGATCGCGAGCGCACACGCATCAGGCTGACGGGCGCTACGCCCCGACCGCTGGCGCCGGGCGCGCCGGTCAAGAGGGCGCGCGCCCACCCCAATCGGCTCATCAATATCTTCGCACCGCTGCTCGAATTCGCGCCCGAGCTCGAAAGCGCGCTGGCGCCGGAGAACCCGGAGGTGATGCGCACGCGCCTGCTGGACGAGCTGGTGCGGGCACGCGATGCCGAGGTGGCGGCGGGCTCCTCGCTGGAGCGCGCCGACCAGGCAGCCTGGGCGGTGGCAGCGACGCTCGACGACCTCGCCCTCAACACGCCGTGGGGCGGTGCCAGCGCCTGGCCGCGCCAGCCGCTGGTGGTCATGCTGCGCGGCGATGTCGATGCCGGCACGCAGTTCTTCACGCGCCTTGACGAGCTGGAGCGCCATCCGAACCGCGACCGCGAAATGCTGGAGCTGCAGTATTACTGTCTGGCGCTCGGCTTCCGTGGCAAGTATCGGGTGCCCGGCCGCGCGGGCGACCGTTCGCTCAACGCGGTGCGCGTGTCGGCGGCGCGCTTCCTGCGCAATGCGGACGCCGAGGACGCGCCACTGTCGCCGAACTGGAAAGGCGTGATCGCCTCCGACGAACCGCAGCGCTTCATCGTCCCGATCTGGGTGATGGCGCTGGCTGCGGTCGCCGTCGCCGCCGCCGCTTATGTCGGCCTGTCGATGGGGCTGAGCAGCCAGGCCGTCGAACTCTCGGCGCTCGTGCGCACGCTGCCGCCCGCTTCGCGCGGCGAAGTTACCCGCGCAGCGCCGAAGCAAGATGCTCCCGCACCCGAACCGCCGCAGCCGGTCGATTTCGCGCTGCTGCCCGAGTTCAAGGCCGAAGCGCCGGCGAGCCTGAAGAGCGTGCTGAGCGGCAGCGAGAGCGTCTCGCTGGCCAAGCTGATCATCCAGTCCTCCAGCCCCGAGCTGTTCCAGTCTTCACGGGCGACACTAACGCAAGGCTACGAGCCGCTGGTGGAGTCGATCGCCAAGGTGATCCTCGCCAATCAGGAGCTGATCGGAAACATCACGGTCGTCGGCCACACCGACAATGTGCGCCTGCAGAAGTCCAACCCGCTTGCGAGCAACCAGCGCCTTTCGGAAGCGCGCGCCGAGACAATCGCCAAGCTTCTGGTGCAAGCCGGCGTGCCGCAGGAGCGCATCCATTCCGAAGGCCGCGCCGAGACCGATCCGGTGGCCGACAACTCGACCCGGGAAGGCCGCGCGCTCAACCGGCGCGTCGAGGTGCTGGTTGAGAAGAGGCTCTGAGATGTTCATCCTGCGCTTCCTCTGGGCCGTCATCACCTCGCGTTTTCTGTGGACGCTGATCGGCATCGCGCTGCTTTCGCTGTTGATCTGGGTGTTCGGCCCGATCGTCCAAGTCGGCCCTTACGCACCGTTCGAATCCGACAATGTGCGCATCGCCATCATCGCGGGACTGATCATCCTGTGGCTGATCTGGCTGATCATCGCGCAGCGCCGCGCGATCCGCGCCAACCGCATGTTCGTCGCCGAGATCGCGACACCAGTGGCCGAAAAGCAGCTTACCCCCGGCGAGGAGAGCGTCGCCGCGGTCGGCGCCAAGTTCGGCGAGGTGATGGCGGAGCTAAAGCGGCGCAAGCTCGGTGGCCGCAAGTTCCTGCGCGAGATGCCGTGGTATGTCATCGTCGGACCGCCGGCCACCGGCAAGACCACGGCATTGCGCCAGTCGGGTCTCAATTTCCCGATCGACCTCACCGATGACCTGCAGGGCGTCGGCGGCACGCGTAACTGCGATTGGTTCTTCTCCGAGAACGCGGTGCTGATCGACACTGCGGGCCGCTACGTCCAGCAGGAAAGCCAGCCGGATGTCGACGCAGCGGAATGGCTTGGCTTCCTCGACCTCTTGAAGAAGCACCGGGGCCGCCGTGCGCTCAACGGCGTCATCGTCGCACTGTCGATCGACGCGCTCTCCGAGGGCGACGAAGCGATCAAAGCCCATGGCCGCAAGATCCGCCGCCGACTGGCGGAGCTGAACGACCGGCTCGAGATCCGCCTGCCTGTCTACCTCATGCTGACCAAGGCAGACCTGATCAAAGGGTTCGAAGCCTTCTTCGGCGGCTTGTCGACCACGGCGCGCGAGCAGGTGTGGGGAACCACTTTTCCGCTCGATGCCCGCGTCAACGCCGGTACGATCCAGACCGAACTCACCCGGCTTGCCAGCGAGCTGGAGCGGCGGCTGGTGCCGCGCCTAGAAGACGAAGACAAACTCGGCTCGCGTGCCGAGATCTTCCGCTTCCCGGCCCAGCTGGCCAGCCTTTCCGAACCGATCCAGGTGCTGATCGAGGCAATGTTCGGCGAAAGCCGCTACGAGGAGGCCGCCTGGCTGCGCGGTCTCTATCTGACGTCGGCGACGCAGGAAGGCGCGCCCATCGACCGGCTGACGGCGGCGTTGTCGTCCTCCTTCGGGCTGCCGCCACGCCGCGCCATACCGGTGGCGCGTGTCGAGAAGCGCAGCTTCTTCCTCAGGAACCTTCTCACCGAAGTGATCTTCAAGGAGGCCGGCCTCGGCACCTTCGATCCGCTGGCACAGCGGCGCCGCGCCTGGATCTGGCGTGGTGCCGCTGCCGCCTGCGCGCTCGCAGCTTTGCTGGCCGGCGGACTGTTCACCTGGTCCTATCTCGACAACCGCAATGCCATCGCCGAACAGGCCAACCAATTCGAAGCGCTTCAGGCGCCACTCACGACTGTCGCCGCCATGCCGGCCGCGGTCGAGCAGCCGACCATGGATCGTGCGCTGGCGGCGATGGATGCGGTGGCGACCGCGCGCACCGCGCCACCGGATGCCGTCCACAATCTGCTCGGCCCGACGGCTTCGGCGGAACTGGTGCGCGCCCAGACCGACACTTACGACCATGCACTGCGCAATGTGCTGGAGCCGCATATGGTCGCCCTGCTGGAGGCGACGATGTGGCGGCAGATCCGCGATCCGGACTTCATGCTCGGCGCGCTGAAGACCTACCGGATGATGACCGGCCTGTCGCAGATGGACACCGATTTCGTCCAGAACTGGTGGATGAACAGCCTGCCGCAATTCGCGCCGGCGGCGCCCTTCCCGACCGCCGATGCGGAAGCACATCAGCTTGCCGCAATCCGCCGCATGGCGGTCGACGACAGCTACATCGCGCCGGACAAAGAGCTGGTCGCCGAGGCGCTGAAGACGGTGTGTACGATCTCGCTGCCGGAGCGGGCCTACAAGCAGCTTCTGGCCGACCCGGAAGTGGCGGCTGTCAAGGAATGGCTGCCTGCCAATTTCGCCGGGCCGAACGGCGCCAAGGTGTTCGCGCGGCGCTCCGACAAGACGCTGCGCGTCGGCGTGCCCGGCCCTTATACCTATGCCGGCTTCCATGACGCGATCCTCGACCGGCTCGAGGACGTCGCCGGCCAGGCCGCGCTCGACCGCGCCGTGTTCGCCGGCGGCTGCTCGGAAAATTCCGAGACCTCGGTGTCGGCGCTGTCGGAAGACATATTGAAGCTCTACTATGACGACTATATCGCGCAGTGGGACAGTTTCCTGCGCGACATGCGGCTGGCGCCGCTGACCGACCTCAATGTCGCCAGCGAGAACCTGAAAGACCTTTCCAGCGCCGACTCCGCGCTGAAGCGGCTGTTGACGGCGGTGGTGCAGGAAACGGATCTGACCCGTTCCGACGAAGCGCCGGCCGACGACAAGAGCGGCGCTGCCAAGACCGGCTCGCAATTGCTGAGCAAGCTCGGCAAGCTGGGCAAGGTGGTGAAGACGGGCGCAAAGCTTCTGCCACGCGCCGGTTCGGCCGATCAGGTCGACATGACCGGCAGCCTGGTTGCCGATCACTTCAAGCCGCTCAAGGGCACGATCGCCCAGGTCGACGGCCAGCCGCCGGCGCTCGACGCCGCCGTTGTGGCGTTGACGGCGCTGTCCAACGTGCTGCAGACGGTGACCGCAAATCCCGACCCGCAGGACGCGATCAAGAAGCAGGGCGGCCTGGCCGAACTGACAGGCGCGGTCGCCAGGCAGGCGCAGATCCTGCCTTCGCCGATCAACGACTGGCTGGGCGGTATTGCAGGCGACACCAGCGGCCTGTCGCAGAAGGCCGTGACCAACGAGCTCAACGCCATCTGGCGCGCCGACATCCTGCCCTTCTGCCAAGCGGCGCTCAACAACCGCTACCCGTTCAGCCCCGACAGCGCTGTCGACGTCAATGTGCGCGACTTCCAGCGTCTGTTCGGACCGACCGGCCTGATCAACGCCTTCACCAACGACCATCTGATCAACTATGTCGACACTGCCAGCGAACCGTGGAAATGGCGTGCCGATTTCGGCCTTGACCCGGCAGCGCTCGCCGCGTTCGAGCAGGCAAGGCATATCCGCGACGATCTCTTTCCCGGCGGCACCGGCCCGGTGATGAACTTCACGCTGGAACCCAAGGACCTTTCGCCCAACGTGGCGCGAGTGACGCTCAACCTCGATGGCCAGAACCTCGTCTACTACAACAATGCGACCAGGCCGCAGCCGATGACATGGCCGGGCAAGGACGGCACCGGGGTGATTTCGCTCGCCTTCCAGCCGGTCGACGGCTCGCCTGAGGTGATGCTCAACGAGACCGGCAGCTGGGCATGGCTGAGAATGCTGCGCGGCGGCAAGTTTGTCGCGACCAAACTCACCGACGTCTACAGCCTGCGGCTGGGTACGAAGGGCATGTGGGCCGATTTCGAACTCAAGGCCGCCAGCGTCGAGAACCCCTACACACTCGAAATGTTCAAGAAATTCACATGTCCGCCGCAGATCTGAACGTGCCCGGCTTCTACGGCAAAATGCCCGCCACCGGCGATTTCGTGACGCGGCGGCTGCCGGGGGATTTTGTGCGTGTCTGGGACCGGTGGCTCGCGCAGCACATCGTGCCGCTGTTAGGCACGGAAGCTTGGCCGGAGAGCACGGCACTGCGTTTCCTCGCCGGCCCCACTTCCTTCGGCACCTCGGCGGGCATCGTGCTGCAAAGCGCCGACAGGATTGGCCGGCGATTTCCTTTGAGTGTCGTAGCGCGCCTCTCGGAGGCGCGCCTCAAGCTGGCTTATGCGGATGCCTGGTTCGACAACATCGAGAATGCCGCCTTCGCTGCGCAACGGGGCGAACTAGCGCCTGACGACCTGGATGCGGCCTTGACTGCCCTTCCCGTGCCGCCAGTCGAACCGGTTGGCGATACGATCGACGACCTCGTCATGTGGACCGCGCGGACGGATATTTTCGACGTCGATCCGCAGGCGCCGCAACCAATGCTGGAGCAGATCTTCGCCGCGAGTTGGGAGACCAGCTGATGCAGATCTGGAACCAAATGGGCTATCTCCACCAGTTCACCATGGGCATGGACAAGGCTGGCCATGAGTGGATCGTCGTCGTGGTGAAGGGCACATTCGATTTTCCGGAGAAGCCCGGCGGGCTGGCGCAGAAATCGGCAGAGCAGGTGCCGTTTGTCATGGCCGACACACAAACCGGCGCGCCCGGCTATTCGGCGACGTTGTGGGAAACCGACTTCGCCTTCCGCAAGCCGAGCTGCGATATCATCGCCAATGGCTGCGCCTACGCGCCCGGAGGACGCCCGGCTGAGCGCGTACCCGTCGGCATCAAGGTCGGCAACTGGTCGAAACTGTTCGAAGTCGTCGGCCATCGTGAATGGCGCGCCATCGGACCGGTGTTCATAGCGACTGCACCGCGGCCTTTCTTGAAGCTGCCGATCTCCTATGACGTCGCCTGGGGCGGCGTCGACAGGCTCGACCCGGAGGATAAACTTCCCGCTTGCTACAAATACAACCCCGTCGGCACTGGGTGGTCGCGAACGAAGAACCAGCGTCTCATTCCAGGCCTGCGGCTTCCGAACACACAAGCGGTTGGGGAAGAAATCCTCTCGCCATTCGGCGATTACAAGCCGATGAGTTTCGGACCGACGGGCCGCGGTTGGCCCGGCCGCATAGAATTTGGCGGCACCTACGACCAGAACTGGGTCGACAATATTGCGCCCTTCTTGCCGGCTGATTTCGACGAGCGCTATTTCCAGATGGCGCCGCCCGACCAGCAGATCGATCATCCAGGGGGCGGCGAGGATGTGCAGTTGATCAACCTCACGCCGGCCGGAAGGGAAAGCTTCCGTCTGCCGCCAGCGCTGTTACCGCTAACGCTTTTTATCGGCCGCGAAAAAGTATTCGAGAAGAAGGTCGCGCCCGATACGGTGCTATTGGATACCGAAAACAGACGCTTCAGCCTGGTGTGGCGGATCCAGCAGCGCATCCGCCGAACTATACTCGATTTCACTGAGTGCTGGATCGGCCCGCCGACCCAATCCATGCTCAGGGCCCGCGAAACCGGTCGCCGCTATATTCGTGCAAACGGGATAGCTCCTGAAGAAGAGAGCGAGGATGCATGAGTGCCTCGCTCGACATCGTCGCCGTCGGAATGGTGACTGCCGTCGGTCTCGACGCGCCGTCCTCGTGCGCCGCGATGCGGGCGGGGATCGACGGTTTCGGGGAAACGCGCTTCACCATCCCCGGCGGCGGCTGGCTGATCGGGGCGCCGGTTCCACTGCCGCGCGCCTGGGTGGGCGAGAAGCGCATGGCCCATCTCGCGGGTGGAGCGATTTGCGAGGTATTCGATGCGCTGCCCAAGGCGCGCGGTCGGACTGTGCTGATGCTGTGCGTACCGGAGGAAGGGCGGCCGGGCAGACCAATGCGCGACTATGCGTTGTTGTTGCGCCGCATCGCCGAGATCGTTGAAGTCGAGGCCCATTCCCGCTCGCGCGTGATCGCTCATGGCCGGCCATCGGGTATTGTGGCGCTGGATCATGCAAGACGGCTACTCGCGGCAGACGAGGCCGAATACGTCATGCTTGTCGGGGTCGATAGCTACCTGACGCCGCATACGGTAACACACTACCTCAACGAGAGGCGGCTGCTCACGAGCGACAATCCCAATGGCTTCATTGCGGGGGAAGCGGCGGCAGCGGTGCTGTTAGCGAAGCCAAGCCGCGGCGGCTTTGGGCTGCATGGCATCGGCCTCGCCCGGGAGACTGCTTTCATCTACAACCCGCAGGATCTGCCCCTGCGGGGCGAAGGCATGATCTCCGCCTATCGGGCAGCGCTCAAGGAAGCGGGTGCACAGATGCACCAGGTCGGATATCGTATCGCCGACCTGATCGGTGAACACTACTGGTTCAAGCAAAGTACGCTTGCGGTGAGCCGTGTGACACGCACCGTGCGGGAATTTATGGACATCTGGTCGCCGACGGAATCCGTCGGCAATGTCGGTGCGGCAGTCGTGCCGCTGATGCTGGGTATGGCCTATACAGCGGCGCATAAGGGCTATGCCGGCGGAAACAGTGTGCTCATCGAAGCCTCCAGCGATGCCGGCGCCTGCGGCACGGCGATCTTCGGGGGGTAGGCGATGGCAGTCTACGCCAACGGCCTGGAGATCTCCTGCAAAGCCCAATCCGACAAGGTGATCGCTGCCTTCCCCGATGTCTGTTTCACGCCGCCGGAAAATCCGGCGACGCCACCGGGCGTGCCGATCCCCTACCCGACATTTGGCTTCGATTCCGACACGGACAAGGGGACTGGCACGGTCAAGATCGGCGATGAGACCGTCAATCAGAAGAACAAATCCTATTATACCAAGACAACTGGCACCGAGGCCGGCTGCGCTGCGAAGAAGGGCATTATCAACTCCAAGAATACCGGCAAGAAATATTGCCGTGCCTGGTCCTCCAATGTGAAAGCCGACAAGGAGCCGGTTACCCGTTTCTCCGATATCACGACCAACAACCATGCTTCGACCGATCCGCCGAATGCGCCAACACCGCAGCCACAAGTCGGCGGAGTTGGCCCCGGCGGCGAGGCCGACACGAAATGCATCGTCGGGAAATACGACGACATCGTCGAGAAATGCCGCGCGTCGGGCCTCGACAAGCCGGAAAAGCATCATATCGTCCCGGACCGCGTCTATCGTATCGGCGGCGGCGACAGAATTCCCGGAGCGCCGCGCTATGGCGACGGTATCAATATCTGCTTGTCGCGGAGCAACCACCGGGGAAGTCTCGCGGACAATCCGAAATCAGTGCACGGCAACCTCGACAACGCCCTTGAGCAGTTCGGCGCGACAGCGAATCCCGGCAGAACGCCAAACGCTCCCACCGACTGCGAGGCGATCGAGAAAATTCGCTTCGGATGCCTAGCGGCGCTCTTCAAGCTGGTGCCTGACCCCGTTTCGCAGGACTGCTTCGATCTCGCCGTCAAGATGGTGACCGAGCAGACCGATCCTATTAAGGACAAGCTCGGCCGGACCAAGAAGATGCCGATAACCGACACGTCCACGCAGAACGTACTACGAAATCAAGGATGACTGGCCATGGACCTGTTGATGGGGACGACTGCGACGGGCGGGAAACTTTGCCTTCTGCTGAGGCAGCCCGAGGGGGTTGAGGGGCGATCCACCGTCGTCACTTACCTGCCCGACGCACGGCCTCAATGGCTTCAACAGACTTTCGACGGAGAATTTGTTGCCTTGTGCCCAGCTCCCGCGAATTCCCGTGGCGCGGATTTCCTCGCACTGACTGGTGAGGGGCTGGTTTACTTTCTCAGGAGCGGTACAAGTGTGCAAATACCGGGAGCAGGCTTCAACCGGCCGGGATCGCGCAATCTCGGTCGCATGGACAACCTCATGCTCCTCGGCACCGAATTAGTCGCTACCGGTTATGGCGGCCAGGCTTATCGAGCCACCGACGGGGAGAATTGGGCGCCGGCCGCTCCGACATTTCCGATTCCACCCGTTTCCCAGGATACGATTCGGTTCGGCTGGGCAGCTTTGCAGTCGGCGCGATTCCGTTATGTCTTCGGCGGGGAGGTGGTTACCGGCCTGTCAATCCCGACAGACTTCGGCGGCCTGGGTGGCGCAACCAACATCGCTGCCATGATCAGGGCGCAGGCACGTCGCGACTACGGAACACTCTGGCTGCTGCAGGACGGCAGGTGGCAGGATGTCGAACTGCCTACCAACAGCACGCTGGATCAGATCGTCACCGCCGATGGCAAGATCGTCTATCTGCGGTTTCGCCCCGGTGTGGTGTACTCGACCACAGACTTCGCGGATATGACCGAGGTTGCAGTCAACGATGCAGGACTTTCGGCGCTGGGCGTTCACCAGGGCAGTGCGCTGCTGGCCGACGAAGCCTCGCTTTTTACACTAGCGCCAGACGGAACCGCTCCATTCGAACCGCCCTTGCCGCCAATGACGGACCGGATGCTTGAACTGTCCAGTTCCGACGGCATTCTTCATGTCATCCGCGAGTCGAGCGTATGGCGCCTGGTCGCAGGGACCTGGGAAGAGATTGCCATCCCCCCAGACGTAGTCGCGCTGCCGCGATAATGGGCCGGGCCACGATAGCTATGGATTCCCGGCGATCGTCTTGAGCGTCACCTTGATAAAGCGGCGGACCTGATCGAGATCCAGTTCGGTGATGGCAACGGGTTTCTTCGCCGTCATCATGCGCAGCACGAACAGTTCCCCGGCTTCGGGAAACTCATCGTAGAGCCGCTTCGCGATCTCAAGACCCTCCCTGCCGGCGATGCGCAATCCGTCGAGATGCGCCTCCAGCCGCTCGACCAGGCGGGCCAGGCGCTCCGCGTCCATGTCCGGATTCTCGCCGGGATTGAGCAAGTGACGGTCGTAGATATTCCACAGATGCGCCGCCATCTCGGCATGCTGGCGTACGATCTCGGGAAGGATCGGGGCTGACATCAGTTCAGGTTCACCGAGCCGCCCCGCACCCGGTTCGTGGCACTGGCGTGGCTTGTCACATAAGTGCCGCGAATCAGGATGCGGCCGTCCTTCTCCATGACGATCCGCGCTTTGCCGCAGCGAAGCTCGATGCGCTCGTTGCCGACGATGAGTACGTTTTCGCCGTCTCGGACCACCTGCGGCGGCGCGTTCTTGCGGGTCGGCTCGACAATGCGCCCCACGATCAATGGCCGAGCTGGGTCGCCTTCTTGAAACAGCAGCGCTACCTCCGCTCCCACCATCGCCGATGTCAGTTCGGTAAGACTGCGCGCTGCAATCGCTTCTTCCCGGGGGTTGCCTGGGAAGATCACCAGCGGAGCGGTGTCGTCGAAGCCGAGAAAGACGCCGATCACCACACCTTCTATGCGCTCCAGTGTATCCGCCATCGCCTTACACCTTCAGTTCTGGGTAATCTTGCTGCCCTTGAGCGACATGTCGCCCGATGCCTTCGCATTGATCTTGCCGGAGGCATTGATCGACACATCCTTGCCCTTGATGACGATCTCGCCGTTCTTTTTCATGGTGATGACGGCATCGCCGCATTTTAGCTGGATCTCATCTTTCGCCTCAAGCGTCAGGGTCTTACCTACAGAAATGCCGGAATCCTCACCGACCTGGATGAGGCTCTTCTTGCCGATCTTGAGTTCATGAGCGCCGCTGATTTGGGTCGAGTTGTCCTCGCCCACCTTAACAATCCACGTCTTAGCGATCTCCGAATTCTGCGCGCCGCCGATCTTGATGCCCTGATCGGCAGCGATTTGGACACTCTGGCTGGCGCCGATGTCCCAGCTATCCGCAGCGCCAATGCTGTGGCTTTGGCTGATGCCAACGCTCACCGTCCGTGTCGCTCCGATGGTATTCACTTGCGCTGCGCCCACGGTCCGCGCTTCAGCGGCACCAACCGTATCCACACGCGCCGCACCCACTGTGACCGTCTGAACCAACCCAACCGTCTGCGAATGGTTGGCGTCGATATTTTCCGTAGAATTGGCGACGACGTGGATCGTCTCGTTGGCCTGGACCGTCAGCGAGCGGTTTGCGCCTACCGTCTCGGTGTCGTTGCTGCCGATGTTGGTGGTCTGGTTGACGCCGACCTTGACGGTCTTGTTGTTGCCGACGTCCTCGTCGAGGTTGTGACCGACAGAGTGCTTGGCATCGTGGTCGATGCGGTCGGACTGGTCGTGCTGCACCGTCTTGTTACGGTCATGCTTGATCAGCAGGTGGTGGTCCTTCTGGGCCTGGAAATTGACCAGTTCGGAACCCGCCTTGTCCTCGAACATAAGCTCGTTGTAACCACCGCCGCCTTTCGAGGAATTGGACTTCCAGCCCGATTGCGTGGCATTGGCAGGCAAGCCGTAGGGCGGCATCTCAGCGGCGTTGTAGACCCGGCCGGTGATGATCGGCAGGTCCGGGTCGCCCTCGATGAAGTCGACGATGACCTCCTGGCCGATGCGCGGGATCTGGATGAAGCCCCAGCCGCTGCCGGCCCAGGTCTGCGACACGCGCACGAAGCAGGAAGAGTTTTGGTCCTTCTTGCCGAGGCGATCCCAATGAAATTGCACCTTCACCCGTGCGTATTTGTCGGTGAAGATTTCTTCGCCCGAAGGCCCTACCACCGTCGCCGTCTGTGGCCCGCGCATGACCGGCCGCGGCGTGATGCGCGGCGGGCGGTAAGGCAATTTGGTCGGCGCAACGCCGAGCACCACTTTGAAGTTTTCGTTATGGGCCTCGTTCTGTGTCCGGTAACCCGGATCGAACAGCCGGTATTCGGCGCTGACCACCAGATAGTCCTGGTTCTGGTCGTCGCGCGGAAAACTTTCGAGCTTGAATTTGCAACCGGAAAAGAGACCGCGCACGGTACCCACCGCCGTGCTGTGCCGATGCACCGCCTGTAACTCCTCGCGGCGAATTCCAGCAATCGTGTCGCCCCGGCCGACATCGAGATGCGCTCCGGGTTGGCGATAGTTTTCGCCCGAGGCCTCCTTATGGCCGAACGGTTGGGCGGACTTCGCCATCAGATCCGCGCCGGGCTTTTCGAAATCATAGTCCGTATGGGCATATGCACCCGGCCGCACCGCACTGCCTGGAATCCATTCGGTGATGTATTCAACGTCGCGCCGCGAGCCCTGACCCTCGAAGTTATAGAGCACTTTGTCGTAGCCTGGCGCTGGCTTCAGCTTGCTCATCGCATCGCACAGCACCAGCGTGTGTTTGCCTTCGTCGTGCTCGAAGAAATAGAAAATGCCTTCGTGCTCGAGCAACCGTTGGACGAAATCGAGATCGCTCTCGTCATATTGGACGCAATATTCTCGCGAGGGGTAGGAACCCTGCAGCCGCTTCTCGAATTTGGCTATGCCATATTTCGAGAAGATCTTTTCGACGATCTCCACCGCCGTCATGTTCTGGAAGATACGGCAATCGGTGGTGTTGCCGAGGAACCAGAGCCACGGTCTGATCACCGCTTCGTAAAAGGCCAGCCTGTCTTCAATACGGGTAAGCCTGAACTCCGACACGAGACCGCTGAACCAGCGCTTCGGGTCGGATTCACCCTCGACCGAAACGACACCGCCCAGCATCTTCAACGGGTCGACGTCACGGCTCTTGCTGACGAACCCAACGGTATAGGAAAAACAACGGCTGACCTCATCGCGGCCGATGAGATGGGTGAAGGTCAGCAGGTCAGCGCCCACCGGCGTTTGCACAACCGTGGCGCGTTCATTCGGCATGGTTCGTGCCTCTCCTGGACGCGGCCGCCAGTGTGATGAATCGAAGCCCTCGTTCTATTAACTGCGTCACGTTCGGGAACTTCATAGCCACCGCACCGAAGCCCGATAAGCCTAGCACATGTTTGATGGAGGCTAAATAACGGTGTGGCTGAACTGCTCCCGGCGCCTTCATGTGAAACGCGCCTCGCCCGCTGCCCCTGCAAGCTGCTAGAATAGCCTGGATATTGGGCGTGCCGGCGGTTGCGGATGTTCATCTCGCTACAGATCAGCAATCTTGACAGGCTGCCGGCAGGCATCGCGACGAGCTATGCCGCCCGCGACCGCAGCTTCGAAATCGGGCGCGAAAATTGCGACTGGACACTGGCCGACCCCGACAAGTTCATTTCCGGCCGACATTGCGAAATCCGCTATCAGGCGGGTTCGTTCTGGCTCTATGACGTCTCGCGCAACGGTACTTTCGTCAACGGTTCAGGCCAGCGCATTGGCGCGCCGCATCGGCTGGCCCAAGGCGACCGACTGCTGATCGGCTGTTACGTCGTCGCCGTTTCGATCGACGAAGAGCGTGTTGCTACCGGTCATCCGCAAGAAAGGACCGGTTCGACGCAACGCGAACTGCCGTCGTCAACGGGAAGGCCGCAGGAATTCGGTAATGCGCCATCCCTCAATCCGGCGCAGCAGCGCCCTGGCGAGACGGCACAGGTATCGACGTCTTCGGCACTGCGGCCCAGCCCAGCTGTCCCTGCCAATCGGCCGGCGGAAGCGGACGCGATGTTGCGGGAGATCGCCAAAGCAGCCGGCATTGCACCGGAGTTGCTGCAATCGCGCGACCCGCATGACGTGGCTGCCGAGATCGGCGCGGTGCTGAGAACCACGGTCGAGCAATTGTCCTTGCTGCTCAAGGCACGCGCCGCAGCCAAAGTACTCGCCAAGAGCGCGGATCGCACGATGATCGGCGCGGAGGACAACAACCCGCTGAAATTCGTGCCGGGCACCGACGACATAATGGAGATCATGTTCGCCAAACGCAGGGCCGGCTATCTTGATGCCAAGCATAGCGTTGAGGACGCGTTCCGCGACCTGAAGGCCCACGAAATCGCCACCTACGCTGCCATGCAGGTCGCGCTTTCGAGGCTGCTAGACGACCTGTCGCCGGAGGCTATCGCCAAAAGAATTCCACCTGCTTCCTTTTCGTCCAGGAAAAGCCAGGCCTGGGATGCGCTTGTTGCGACGTGGCGGATGATGGAGGACAAGCACGAAAACGGTATGCTGGATGTCTTCCTCGCCTATTTCGCCGAAGCCTACACCAAGGCGGCTAAGCAAAAATAGCCGGGCAGGTAGCAGGCCTCAGCGGCGCTGATGCGCTCTGTGTGACGGGCCTCATAGAAGAAGTCGTCTCTTTGATCATCCTGCTTTCCGATTTCCATCGGCTTCCCGTGCGATTAGGATAACGCATGGGAGCTTGCCCGGCGGGCAATGCGGCCGTGGCTTGGGGCGTGTGCAGGAATGTCATGTTTCCGCAAGATCAGCCTTTTCATCCGGTCCGCAGCGAAGATTGAGCCCGGCCCAGGCCTCCCTTCCCGCCCTAGAAATGCTCGTTGCAACTCGACACGGGTGCGCCGATGAGCTCGAAGGACGACCCCTCCGAACCACCGGAAAAAACCATCATCCGCGCGTCACGGCCAGGAAAAAAGCCGCTTGGCGCTCCCGATGGCTCCGGTCCGCAAAGCGTGCAACGTGCTCCGACACCCGCCAGAGAAACGACGATCTTCGACCCCGGCGTCGGCCGGCAGATGCCGCTCGGCTGGTCGTCCGGAACCGTGGTCGTTCAGGAAGCCACGCCAGGAGCAGCCCCTGCCCCGATACTCGCGTTGCAGCAGGACGTTCTGCTCAACGCCACCGCCGGCGTGAAGTATGCAGCGGCAAATCCTATCCTTGCCGCCGCGGCCCCTTTGCTGATGCTCTTCGGACAGTTGCGGCTCATACCGGTCGAACGACAAGCGGCGGCCTTGGCGGAGCATATCGCCGACGCCGTCGAGACTTTCGACCGCACAATCGCCAAGGCCGCTATTGGCGAAGAGGATGCCCGCATCGCGAAATTCGCCCTTTGCGAAACCGCTGACGACCTTGTCGGCAACCTGCCCTGGCCGAGCAAGGAAACCTGGCTTCAGCACAGCCTGGTGGCGCAGTTCTTCCACACGAAGCCAACAGGCGTCGGCTTTTACGACGCGCTGAACAGTATCCTCGCCAAGCCCGAAGCGCATTACGACCTGCTCGAACTGATGCATGCCTGCCTGTCGCTGGGTTTCGAAGGCCAGTACCGAGGCCTGCCGGGCGAACGGAATACACTCGAACGTGTCCGGCGCGACGTCTACGACACGTTGCGTTACTTCAGGCCACGCGCCGCCGGCGACATCTCACCCCGGTGGCAAGGCATAGCGGCGCCGATGTCCAAGCCACGCGGACGGCTACCGCTCTGGGCGGTCGCAGCCGCCGCGGCGACCCTGGTGACAGCGGCCTTCTTCGGGCTGCGGATATTGATCACCGACGAAGGCGACGCGACCGCCGGCGCGTTGCTGGCACTCAATCCTTCGACCCCAATTATCATCGAACGTGCCAGCGTGGCGGCACCCGGCGAACCGGCGGAAGCCAGCCCGCCGCCACCGACGGTCCCCGATACCACTCAGGTCGACCGCATCCGCACCGCACTCGCCAAGGAGATCACCGGCGGCGGACTGAGTGTCGGCACGAAGGGTGATTTCATCGTTGTCGAGATCAGCAACCAGCTTTCGTTCGCTTCCGGCCAGGCAGAGACGAAGGCGCAGTTCCAGCCGATCGCAGCCGACATCGCCACGGCGCTCGATGCCGAGCCAGGACCGATCAGGATCGTCGGGCACACCGACAATGTGAAGCCGAAGAACACGAGCACATTCAAATCGAATTTCGACCTTTCCGTCGCCCGCGCCAAAGCAGTGGAGGCGATGCTTACCAAGCAGTTGAAGGACCCGTCGCGGCTCAGCACAGACGGCAAGGGCGAGGACGAACCGATCGCCGACAATCAAACGGCGGACGGTCGCGCCAAGAACCGCCGCGTTGACATCATGATCCCCAAACAGGAAACTTTACAAGCCGGCTCAGCGGAGAACGGCAACTGATGCGCTGGTTGCCGCGGATATTCAACATGATCGCCCTGGCGGGCTTCTCGGCCGCCGTCTGGTATGCCGGACCGCTGATCCGCTTCGCCGATACCCGCCCGCTTGGCCCCATGTGGCTCAGGGCGACAATCATCGGCGTCACCGTTGCGGTGCTTGCGCTGTTCTACGGCATCCGCTTCTGGCAGCAACGCAAGGCGCAAAAAGCGCTCGAAACGGCCATTGTGCGCAGCGACGAGCCAAACGACGATTCGCAGGCGCTCGAAGCGCGCATGGGCGAAGCCATCGCCACGCTGAAGCGGACGAGCGGCAAGCGCAATTTCCTCTATGACATCCCCTGGTACGTCATCATCGGCCCGCCCGGGGCCGGCAAGACGACGGCGCTGGTCAATTCCGGGCTGAAGTTTCCGCTTGCCAGTTCCGGCAGCGCACAGCCGGTGGCCGGCGTCGGCGGCACGCGCTTATGCGACTGGTGGTTCACGGACGAGGCAGTGCTGATCGACACGGCCGGCCGCTACACGACCCAGGGGTCGGACCGTGAGCGCGACAAGGCGAGTTGGCTCGCTTTCCTGCGATTGCTCAAGAAATACCGCACCAGGCAACCGATCAACGGTGTGATCCTCGCCATCAGCCTTGCCGATCTGATCGGCTTCGACGACCAGCAGCTAGACGCGCATGTCACCGAAATCAGAAGCCGCCTGCGCGAACTGCACGAGACGTTGAAAATCCAGTTCCCGGTCTATCTGCTCTTCACCAAGGCCGATCTCGTCGCTGGCTTCATGGACTATTTCGGCGATTTCGACGAGGCGCGCAGGCGCAAGGTGTGGGGCGCGACCTTTCAGACCGCCGACCGCACCAAAAATATGGCTGGCGAGGCGCCGGCGGAATTCGACGGACTTGCGAGGCGGCTCGCCGAGGAAATTGCCGACCGTCTGCAGGACGAGACCGATCCGGTGGCGCGGATCGCACTCTTCGGTTTTCCGGCTCAGTTCGGCGCGCTCAGGAACCGGATAACGCAGTTCATCGGCAGCCTGTTCGATGCATCTCGATCACAGGTGAATGTCAGCCTGCGTGGGCTCTATTTCTCGTCCGGCACCCAGGAGGGGACACCCTTCGACCAGGTGCTGGGCGCGATCGGCCGCAGCTTCGGCAGCACCCCGCAAGCGTATCTTTCCGGCACCGGCAAGAGCTTCTTCCTGCACGACCTCCTGACCAAGGTGATCTTCCCGGAATCGGGCTGGGTATCTTTCGACCGGGTGGCTGAACGGCGCGCCAGCTTGACCAGGTTTGGCGGCTTGGCGGCGATCGGGCTGGGGGCTTTGGCGGCACTTGGGGTGCTTGGCCTCAGCTTCTTCGCCAACAAATCGTTGATCGCCTCCACCCGGCAAGCGATGGCGCAGTATCGCGACAGCGCGGATTCGCTGCTCAAAAGCACGGCTGTGACCGACGTCGATCTGGAGAACGTCATCGGCCCGCTCGATCAGTTGCGCAGCCTGCCGGCCGGTTTCGAAAGCGGAGCCCAAGGCAAGCCAATTGAGGAAGCCTTCGGATTGAGCCAGCGGGAGAGGCTGCAGTCCGCCTCCAAGACGGCCTATCGACAGGCGCTTGAACGAACCTTCCGCTCCCGGCTCCTGGTTCAGGCAGAGCGGACGATCCAGGCCAGGATGGCCGATCCGGCTGCGCTCTACCAGCCGCTGAAGATCTACCTGATGCTGGGCGGCAAGGCGCCGAAGGTCGATGACGAGTTGATCGTCTCATGGATGAAGCAGGACTGGGAAGAAAACCGTTATCCAGGTGAGAACAACCGCGAAGGCCGCGTCCAGATCGAAAAACATCTGCGCGCCATGCTTGCCCTCGATGACGCTTATGATCCAGTCTTCGAACTCAACCAACCCCTGATCGAGGCCGCGCAACGCTCGCTCGGGCGCATGAGCTTGGCTGACCGCGCATCGGCGCTGATCAAGTCAGCGGTCTACGCCGCAACGCTGAGCGACTTCTCCGTCGCAACCAAAGCCGGCCCCGAGGCGCAGCTTTTGTTCGAACGCATGGATGGCGGCGACCTCGCCGATCTTCATGTTCCCGGTCTTTACACCCGCGCCGGATTCAACAGCTTCTTCCTGCCGCAGCTTTCACGCATCGCGCAGATGCTTGTCGACGAGCGATGGGTGCTCGGCGGTGGCGGCGAACAAGGCGGCATCGATCAAGATCTGCCCAAACTCGGCCCCGAACTCGTCGACCGCTACGGCAAGGAATTCGCCGCCGCGTGGAAAGGCACGCTCGATCAGCTGAAGTTCAAGGCGATGCTGAAGGACAAACCGCAATATATCGCGCTCTCGGCGGCCGCTTCGCCGGACTCACCGCTCGACCAGCTGTTTACGGCGATCGCCGATGAGACCGCGCTGACGAAAGACAACACCGCCTCAGAGGGCGAGACCGGAATTGCGCTGAAGGACCCGGCTGGGATGGCCAAAGGCCTGGCCCGCATCGGCTTGCAAATCGCCGGGGGCAAATCGCAAAGCCGCGCGGGCACAAGCTCAGCTCTGGCGCAAAATGCCGGCGCCAGCGTCGAGGCGCAGTTCCGGTCTTTCCAGACGCTGGTCAGCGGCACTGCCGGGCACAGGCCGCTCGATGCGCTGACGCAGAACTTTCGCGATATCTTCCAGAGCTTGAAGCTCTCGGCCGATGTCCCCTCGCAGACCGAACGTGTCAACGCGAACCTGCGGCTACAGATATCGACACTACGCGCCAATGTCTCGCGCCTGCCCAAGCCGCTCGCGCGCATGGTGACGGCCACGGCGGACGAGTTTGAAGGCAATGTCGCCGAGACTTCCGTGGCCAACCTCAACCAGAACCTCGATCAGTCCGTCACGCGCGCCTGCGAGGCGGTGGTCAATGGCCACTATCCTTTCGCTGGAGACGGCACGGAAGACATCTCGATCGCGGATTTCGCCAAGCTGTTCGCGCCTGGCGGCCTGATGGATCGCTTCTTTGCACAGAACCTTGCGCCGCTGATCGACATGACGGGCCAGGAATGGACCTGGAAACAGGATGCCCGTTCCGGCCGCGGCCTCGCCAAATCGACCTTGAAGGCATTCCAGTCCGCCGCGGAGATCCGCAGCGCCTTTTTTCCTTCCGGCGGCTCGGTGCCGTCGGTCAACATTACATTCACGCCTTTTTCGCTCAACGGCGATGCCGACAGCGCGGTCCTGAACATCGACGGCCAGATCGTCCAAAGCAGTCAAGCAGGGAACACGCCGAGCACAGTGACATGGCCGAACAGCGCGGCTTCCGCCTCTGCCAGCCTCAGCCTTGCGCCGGAAATGCCGGGCCGCGAGTCCGCACTCAAATTCGAAGGGCCGTGGGCGTTGAAGCGGCTGCTAGACAAGGCGACGCTGACCAGCAATGGCGGCAACACCGAAGCGCGTTTCGTCATCGGTGGACGCGACGTTGCCTACACGATCCAGACAGACCCGGGAGCCAACCCCTTTCTGTTGCCGGCTTTGTCCAGTTTCAGTTGTCCGAAGGCTTTCTGAGATGGTTCCCGACAGATCAGCGCCAACTTCGACCGTCATTTCGATACTCTAATGTACGTGCTTGTGGCAAAATGGTCTGGGTACGCAGCCCATCGTTCGTCACAGAGGACGCTCGCAAAGCGCTTGGTGGCAATTTGAGCACTGTCGCCCTTCCCGTCGAAAGCTTCGGCGTGAGCCACAAGGGCTGCGTGCGCGACCACAACGAGGACAATTACCTCGTCGAACCGCAGACCGGCCTATGGGTGGTAGCCGACGGGATGGGCGGGCATGAAGCCGGTGAACTCGCCTCCGCCAGCATCGTTGATCATCTGGCGACGATCGGTATCGCCAGCTCGGCGCCGGATCTTCGCGCCCGTTTCGAGGATCGGCTGAGCCGCGCCAACGCTGAAATCCGCGACATATCACGATCGCGCGGCATCACGATCGGTTCCACTTTCGCGGCCTTGCTTGCCATGGACGGCCGCTTTGCCTGTCTGTGGGCCGGAGACAGCCGCATCTACCTGGTTCGCAACAGCTTGATCAACCAGGTCTCGAAAGATCACTCGGAGGTCCAGGAACTCCTCGACCGCGGCGCGATCAGTGCGGAAGAAGCACTCACCTGGCCGCGCCGTAACGTGATCACGCACGCAGTCGGCGTCAGCGACCAGCTCAAGATCGATTTCCGGCAAGGTGAGTTGATGCCAGGCGACGTTTTTGTTCTGAACACCGACGGGCTGACCGCGCATGTCAGCGACGCCGAGATCGAGGCAGCGGTCAAGTCCGCCACGCCGCAGGCTGCGTGCCGGAATCTGCTGGAGACCGTTCTGGCGCGTGGCGGAACCGACAATGTCACCATTGTCCTCGTGAAGATGGGCGACGAGCGCGACGGGAGGTTCGATCCGGAGCAGAGGGCCTCGCAAAATGAGCGATGACGACAAGACACGGATATCGACGAACATCACCTATGCGGGTGTGGGCACGCAACTTAGCGCCATTTACGAGCTCGATGAGAGGATCGCATCCGGCGGCATGGGGGAGGTCTATCGCGGTCACAACATCCAGACCGGCGACCAAGTCGCGATCAAGATCGTGCTGCCAGAATTCGCGCGCGATCAGACCATCTTGTCCCTGTTTCGCAAGGAAGCGTCGATCCTCAATCACCTGTCGCATGACGCCGTCGTACGCTACCACGTCTTCACCATCGATCCGGGGATCGGCCGTCCCTACCTCGCGATGGAATTCGTGGACGGCCCTTCGCTGTTCGACATCTTCCGGCTCGGCGCCATGCCACCGCAAGATGTGCGCCGGCTCTGCCATCGCCTCGCTTCGGGACTGAGTGCCGTGCATCAGGCTGGCGCTATCCACCGCGACCTGTCGCCTGACAACATCATCCTGCCAGGTAGCCGGGTCGAGCGCGCCAAGATCATCGATTTTGGCATAGCGCGCTCGGCGACCGTCGGGGGAGAGACGCTGATCGGCGGAAAATTCGCCGGAAAATACAACTATGTTTCGCCGGAACAGCTCGGCCTCTATGGCGGCGAAGTCAGCGAGCAATCCGATATTTACAGCCTTGGACTGGTGCTGGCCGCAGCGCTTCGCGGAAAGCCGCTGGATATGAGCGGTTCGCAATATGAGGTTATCGAAAAGCGCCGTACGGTGCCGGACCTGTCGGACATTGACCCCGATTTCCGCGATCTCATCGAAGCGATGCTTCAGCCGGATCCACGCGACCGCCCGGCCAGCATGGCAGAAATCGCCAGGGCGACCCGCGACGACGACGCCGATGCGACATCGCCACCGGCATCGTTTGGCGCACGCGAGCGCTCCGGACTGCCGCACGCCGGCTGGACTGCACCTCCCGGCGCCCGACCGCCCTCGCTGCCACCCTTAGGCGAGCAGCGCTTCGTTCAGCATGTGCGGCCGGCGCATCTGTCGGAACCGGCGCCGGCAGCCGCTGCGGCCAGCCCCCCCACACCGACCACGCCACCAAAGCCCACGCGGATGCCGGTGATCGCAAGTGGCGCCATAACCTTGGCTGTTCTGGCCACTGCGGGTCTCTATGTCAGCGGCGTCCTGGCCCCCTCGCCTCCTGTGGAGAAGGCAGCGCCACTCACGCCGAAACCCGCTGTGGAAGCGCCGCCCGCTGTTCAACCTGAGAAGGTTGCCAACAACAACCAGACGCAAGGCCCACAGCCAGCCGAAGCCCAGCCTACGCAACCTTCGACCGAGAATTCGCCGACGACCGCACCCGTGCCGAAGACGGCCGAAAGCCAGAAGCCGGCGCTGCCGGCCAGCGAACCGCCCGCAGCCGACGCACCCCAACCGAACCGCGCGGAAACTGAAAGCAAGCCGTCGCCGGATACAAAGCCGATAGAAACCAAGCCCGGCGTACCGAACCCTGTCGACGTGCTGCCCAAGGCCAATGCCTCATCCTCTCCTTCTGCGAAAAGCCAGGAACCAGCGCAGTCGACACCCCCACCGAAAGAGCCAGAAGCGGCAGGCCCGACAGCCCAGCAACTGGAAACAGCGAACACGCCGACACAGTCACCGCCGCAGCCGCCAGCCGCCAAGCAGCCCGGAAATACCGATGTCGCAATCAATCTACCCAAGCCGGAAGTTCCATCGGCGAAGAAAGCCGACGAAACGGCGCAGCGCGCGTCGTGGGTGCGTGACTTCAGCGGCGGGGATTGTTTCTACGCGTCACTGACGTCGGCAACGGACAATGCGGCAGCCATCGAAGGTTTCGGAACGGCCGTGCGGCCATTCGAGCAGATGCTCGGCGATTTCCGGTCGAGGTTCCATATCGAGCCGGACATCGGCGTTCGGCTTATCTCTCAACCGCAATGCGAGGTGACCAGTTTCCTGCACTTCTTCGATCGCAGCAGCGCTGAACGGCCGCAACTGGTCCTCGACCGGACATCGGTGCCGGATGACACGCCGATCGGCGGCACGCTGGTTACGCGTGGTGGGCTTGTGTCGAATGTGATGCTGATCGACCACAAGGGCATTGCCTTCAATCTCGACGACCGCATGGTCGCGCAGACCGACAAGGCGGCGTTCAGCATCCCGATCGGTCTTGGCGCCGCCGACAAGGCAGCCGGCAAGGCCGTTCCGCAGATCATGCTGGTGATCACCGGACCCCGCGACATCCGGGCGGCGGTTTTTTCGAGACCGACACCAGCCTCCGAGCTTCTGCCCAAGATTCTCGAGGAGATCGGAGCCGACGGTTCGCAGTTTTCCGCCACCGCCAAGTATTTTCAACTTGGCGGATAAATATGGATGCCGATGGACCTCCGCTACTCGCGTTTGTTCCAGCCGTCATCGCCCAGGCGGTATGGCTGGTTTCGAATATGGCCTGAGTTCTCCGGCCGCATGACGGCCGCCGCTGTGGTCGGCGCAACGCTGCTCTCGATCCTGTCGATTGACCAGGCCCATGCAGAATTCACGGTGTGCAACCAGACGCTCGACGTCGTTAATCTCGCCGTCGGACAGAAGGTCGACAATGCCGACCAGACTGACGGCTGGTGGACCATCGGCGCCAACCAGTGCGTGAACGTCATCCGTGAGGAGTTGGCCAACCGCTACATCTATCTCTACGCAACGGATGTCTTCGGCCACGCGATCCTCAACGGATCGGTCGAAATGTGCATCGACCGACGCCGCTTCTTGATACGCGGTATTGAAAAGTGTTGGCAGCACGGCCACATCGCGGCGCGTTTCGTCGAGGTCGACACGCTAGAGCAGGTGCGCTGGACCTATTTCCTGACCGGAAATAGCCCGTGACGCACAGCATCGACACGAGCTTCAAACGCAAGAAGCAGGCGCGACTGACTGAGCGCCGGCGCAAACTTTGGCGCAGAGCCTTTGCCGGCCTCGCAACGCTCGCCATCGTTGCGGTCGCCACCGGCTTCTATCTTACCAGGGACTACTGGTCGTTCGGTGACGAGGACGAGGAACTGCATCCTGTCGAGGGCATGGAAGACGTACCACCCGATGCGTCGGTCTACGTGCCTGCGATCATCGGTCTCGCCGGGGACCCGATGTGGATCACGCTTGCGCCCGACGCCGACACCGAAACGAAAGGCCGCGCAATCGCGCGCCCGGCCGAGCTCGACAGTTCCGGCGCGTCGCCACAGATCGAGATCCTCTCCGACGTGATGCTGAGCGCCAGCGAAAAATTCATGACGACGATCCCGTCGACGCAGGAGGATTTCGCATTCTTCCAGGCACAGCGGCAGACCGCTCCAAAGCCTTCGGCAACGGCGCCGAACGCCCAGCAACCGGCTTCGTCGGCTGTGGTCGCGCCGCCCGCCGATCAACAGGGCGATCTGGAAAACGATCTCCAGCCTGCGCCTGACAATGGCGACGCGGCTTCCAGTTCGGTTCCCAAGGCCGACGCAGACGATCCTGAAGCCGGCTGGGGCGAAACGATCGACCAAGGCGAGGCAGCCCTGCCCGCGTTCAAGAAAACCGCGATCGAAAACACCACCACCGTCACGACAGTCACGAACGAATATCAACGCTTCGAGGCGACCAAAGACACTTTCGTAAAGATCTTCAATGATCGTAGCCTGGATAGCGTGGTGCTCGATGCTCATTTCTCCGCCGATGACGCAAAGGCATCAGGCGAGGCGTTGAAGACGTTGTTCAACCGCGACGGATTAGAGGCAGGGTTTGTCGTCGCGATGCGCGGGTTCCGTCCGGCCCGCGAGACGACGACCATGTCGCTCATGCAGATTTCGGTCTACGCCAAGAATATCTATGTCGGCACTTTGACGCGCAATACGGCGGGAGCCTTCGTTTCGGGCGTCGATCCGTGGGTCAGCGAGGATCTCTTCAACTATTCCGGAGCCTCCGATCAGGGTGGGCCCAAACGACAGTATCGTCTGCTCGACGCGATCTATTCGACGGCAGCACGCAACAAGGTCCCGACAAGCGTTATCGGCGAGGCGATCATGTATCTGTCGCGGGGACAGGACCTGGATGCCTTCGCAAGCGAAGACCAGCGTCTGGTGCTGATCTACTCGCAGGCGCCGCGCGGCCAGGACGAGACCTCCGGAAGGGTTCTCTATGTTGGCGTATCGGGTACCGAGAAGAGCCTCGACTGTTTCGTCTTCCAGCAGAGTGACGGCCAGTATGCATGCGTCACGGGCAACGATGAGGTTCGTTCGCTGACCGTGACGAACGGCATGGTCACGCCAGTCAGTGGGGTGATGACCTCGACCTTCGGTCCGCGCAAGCATCCGATCCTCGGCACGGTTCGAATCCACAAAGGTGTCGACTGGGCCGCTCCGATCGGCACACCGATCGTGGCCGCCTTCGACGGCGAGATCACCTTCCAGGGCGATGGCGGCAGCTACGGCAACCTGGTGAAGATAGCGCATGCCAACGGGCGCGAGACCCGCTATGCCCACATGCAGAAATTCGCCATCGCAAGCGGCAGCGGCACCAAGGTGAAGGCTGGCGACGTCATCGGGTATGTCGGGACCACAGGGCTTTCGACCGGCCCGCATCTCCATTTCGAGCTCTATCAGAACGGCGAGGCCATCGATTCCTTGGGGACAGTCACCACGGTTGCCACCGGCAATTCCGGTGGCTCATCCGATACGGCTGTCGAGACCCTGACCGAGCGGATCGTTCATGTCGAAAGCGGAGGCAGCGCTCGCGCCAAGAATCCAAACTCGTCTGCAACCGGCGCCGGCCAGTTCATCACTAAGACCTGGATCCGGATGATGAACGCCTATCGCCCCGATCTTGCCAGAACGCTATCGACCGCCGACCTGCTCGCGCTTCGTTATGACGCCACGCTCTCGCGTGAGATGGTGCGCAACCTGGCGCGCGAAGGCGAAGCGTATCTGCGCGGACGCGGCCACCAGATCACAGCTGGGCGCCTTTATCTGTGCCATTTTCTCGGCATGGAAGGCGCGCATCAGGTGCTGGCCGCACAGGGCTCGTCACAGCTGAGCGCAGTGCTGGGATCAGCCGTTATTCAGGCCAACCCGTTTCTCACAGGCAAGACCGCCGGCTACGTGATCGACTGGGCCGAGCGAAAGATGGGGCAGAAAGTGACGCGTGTAGCCGCCGATCAGACCCAGCCGACGGCGACAACGCAAATTCGGCAGACATCGCCGGAGTTCGAAAAATACAAGCAGGCAATAACGGCGCTGCTCGACTCGATCCAAAACCCGCTTAAGCCAGGCTAGTCAAAGCCGCCGACAACATCGGAACAGTCGCCAGGTTGATTGGTTTTCAGGCGGACGGGTGGTATATTAGAGCACATTTGCAGAGGCTTTTTGGCGCCCTGTGAACCTAAAATGTGACAGGGGTCACATACGCCCAGAGCCCTTTCTGGCAGAAGCGACTTTGTCGCTGACGAAATTGCGAATGCGTGGACATCGATAACGCGCCCCAACGGGGTGGAGGGCTGATCCATGAAAGCGTTCACCGTCCTCTTGACTGGATTCATTCTCGTGATCCTGGCCGCGTTCTGCGTCCAGGCTGCCACGCCCGGCAGCAAGCGCGTCGCGCTGGTCATCGGCAACAGCAAATATGTTAATGCCGTCGCCTTGCCCAATCCAGCGAACGATGCCCGCCTTATTGCGTCCACGCTGCGCAATGCCGGCTTCGAGGTTGTCGAAGGCATTGACCAGGACAATGCCGGCATGCACGCCCTGATCGGTAAGTTCACCGAAGAGTCCTACAACGCGGACCTTGCCGTCATTTTTTACGCCGGGCACGGCATGCAGGTCGACGGCAAGAATTATCTCATCCCGGTGGATGCCGAACTGTCATCTCCCGCCTATCTCAAGACCCGCACCGTGCAGATCGATGAGTTCATGGCGGCACTGCCGGCCGATCCCGCTGTCGGCATCATCATCCTCGATGCATGCCGCGACAATCCGCTGGCACGCACGCTGGCTGCGTCCTTGCCGAAGAGCCGCTCGTTGGGCGCCGGCCTTGCTCCGGTGGATGCAAAAGCCGACGGCATCGGCACCGGCGGCGTGCTGATCGCCTATGCGACGGACCCCGGCGCCATCGCTTTCGACGGCAACGGTGTGGACAGTCCCTATTCGCTGGCGCTCGCCAAGCACCTGACCGAACCCGGCGTCGAAATCCAGAGCGCGCTGACACGCGTCCGCGGCGAGGTAACGGAGGCCACGCAAGGCCGGCAGCGGCCATGGCATAATGCTTCGCTGGGGCGCGAGGTTTTCCTGGGCAAGCCTGTGGCGCAGGCAGCCGCGCCAGTCGCGGCCCCAGTAGCCGACGCAGCCAAGACGACGGACGCACCCGCGCCGGCGGTCGGCACGCCACCATCCTGGGAGGTCGAGCAGCGCCTCTGGGATGAAGCATCAAAGAAGAATGCTGTTCCCTTCTATGAGGCCTATCTCGAACAGTTCCCGACCGGCCGTTTCGCCACGGTGGCAAAGCTCAACATCGATCAATTGAACGACCTGAAGGCCGACAGCAAGCAGGTCGCGTCGCTCAATGCGAACGAAGCAAAAGCCAATTCGGGCTCGGCCGTGCGCACCACAGTCGGTATCACCGATGAGATGAAGCGGACGCCGGGCACCGAGCTGACTGAAAACGCCATCGGGCTCGACCGCAACGGACGCATCGATCTGCAATTGCGCATGGAAGCGTTGGGCAATGAGCTTGGCCAGGCCGACGGCAATCTTGGTCCGAGGACACGCCAGGCAATCGGTGTCTGGCAGGGTAAAAACGGGCTGCCGCAGACCAGTTATCTGACACGCGAGCAACTGGCGTTCCTGGCGATCCAGACCGACCCGATAATGGATACGATACGCGCCAAGAAGGCCGTCAATAAGGTCGGCAAGGCGCCGGCCAAGAAACAGGTCGTACAGAAAACCCGCACGCTCAAGCAGGTGGCGGAACAAAAGCCGCGCAAGAAGCAGCAAGTTGTCCAGCGGAGGCACAACAGCGGGACCGACGTCCGCGACGAGCCGCCGCCCCGGAGAGACGACGGCGATTTCCTGACCAAGGCGCTGATCTTCGGTACCGGTATTGCCGTGGGTGGCGCGCTCAAGAACTGATCAGAGACGATTGAAGAGGACCCGTGCCAGTTACGCAGGGTCCATTGGATTGTTGTCACTATGGATGGGGTCAGCGGAGCGCGGTCGCCTCACTCGGTCTTGATCCGCATTTCCACCCGGCGGTTGATCGGATCGTAGGGATTGGCAACGCGCGGGTGTGACTTGCCCAGGCCCACCGCTTCGAGCCGGGCGGGCTGAACGCCGTTCGCGGTCAGGAACGCCGCCACCGATTGCGCCCTTCGCTGCGAAAGGTCCTGATTGTAGAGATCAGAGCCTGTCGCATCGGTATGACCTTCGACGACAAAACTGAATCTGCTCAGCCGGTTGTCCTCCAGCGCCTTGGCGAATTCGTCGAGCTCGCTACGGGCAGTCTGGTCGAGTTGAGCCGAATCCAGGGCGAAATTGATCATCATATCGAGGCCGGTCTTTTGCGTTGGCGCCCCAGCCTTATCGGCCTTGCTCTTACACTCTTCCTCGGTCCCGACGCAGATTCCGCGCGACGCACCAAGGCTGCCCGGACCGGTGAAGAACTTCACGATGTCTTCCGATTTCTGAAGCGGATCGGCGGAAACGTGCGTTGAAAAAAGAATGGCCGCCAATACCGAGGCTAAGCTGCCCCACCGCATAATCATCACTCCTGTTTGAGCGGATTTCGCTGGTGCAGACTATATCAAATCGCACAGCAACTGTCTGTGAACAAAGCCACGCTGCCACCCACCGCCGCCTGCTAAAGCTGAGGCTTGACCTGCGCTCAGCCGCAGGCTTGAGTGCTATGCTGCTCCTGCTCGGGGTGTGACGGCCATGGCCAATGAACTCGGATACAGATCGGCAAGAGATCTTTTCCTCGCCTGTCCCGCCATCGCCAGGGACATGAAATCGCCTGCCGCCGATCGACCCCCGCTCGAGTTTTGCCGTACCTTGCTCGCTGGGCGCGTGCCGGAAGAGGCAGTCACGTTCTGTGCCTATCTCCTTCCCGACCAGGCCGCGGTCTGGTGGGGCCATGAATGCCTGAGCCATCTCGCCGAACTCCTTGCCGAGCGGGATCTGCGGTTGCTGGCCATTGTTCACGATTGGGTCCGCGAGCCGGACAATCCTCATCACCGAGCGGCCTTAAGCGACGTGACGGATGTTTCGCCAGCAACCCCGGCTGCCTGGATTGTGCTTGCGGCGGCATGGCGCGACCCCACCTTCAACATGGCGTCGACAGGATTTCCTGCCGCCCATGCCGTCAACGCGGGAATCCTGACGGGGCTGGCGAGCGTCTCGCTGGCGGACCGCTTTGCCGTGCTCTCGGCCTTCGTCGAAATGGGCATCCAGATCGTGGAAATGGAAGCGCAGCGGCTATCGGCCGCCGCCTATTAGAGCGCCGCGTGTCCAATTGGACGCGCAAAGGACGCTCTAACACTTTGTATCTGCTGCATCGTGTCTACCGAAAATCGATTCCGATTTTCTGGCCGATGCAGCAGGCTTTCCAATTTCAGGCCGAGTCCCGTCGGCCCAAATCCGATATCATTGGCAGCCGCCTTGTGCCCATCTGGCCAGCGCCACCTTGAAACGCGTGCCTAGCGGATGCTGCAGGCGCATGACGGAGACGTCGTTGGCGGCGAAATTCTTTGCCTGCTCGCAAAGACGGGCTTCGTTCCACTCATGGCAGCCGTCGCAGTGTTTTCCCTGCCACATGGACTTATCGAGGCCTTCGACCGGGCTGAAGAGCGGCTGACTCTTGATCAATTGGGCAATGCTCTTGCCGTCGATTGCCGGATCACCGAATTTGATCGGCCGATCGAAGAAGATCGGCCCTTCCGTTGCCAGTTTCGGGATTTTCTGACGCAGCACATCAAGCGCAAGCTGGTCGTCGGTCTGGCCGGTCGACGTGCCGGTATTGCGCGTCCCGGAGCCGGCTTCGTCTTGCGGCGGGCGCGCCTCCCCGACAATCAGCGGCGCGTTGAGGTCGACCTTGTGTAGCATGACTTCGGTGGTCAGCGAGACGTTGGTCCAGGGCCGCTGCTTGCCGTTGGTCGCCTTGAAGACGTCGCTGGTCACCCTGTTCACGGCTTCGGTGATGGAGATGTTGGTTTCGCCGATATGTTGCAGCAGTGCTTTGGTGAAGGGCGAGTGTTCGCCCGATCCATCATAGGCCAGTTGGTTCGGACTGGCGGCGAAGGCAACCAGCGTGCCGGCGCCGCCGTTTTCGATCGGTATCTCGGCAAGACCGCTGCTTACACCCTTGACGCCAGCGGTCTTTGCCAGAACTTCAGCAAGCGGATTGTCTCGACAGGCGTCCAGAAACACCAGCCTTATGCTGGTTTCGCGCGACATCTGGCGCAGAACGAAATCGATCGACACAGCCTCGAAATCGAGCGAGGTCTCGTCGTCGAGCGCGGCATCAACCGGAAGCAGGTAGTTCTTGCCCGATACCTGCAGACCATGGCCGGCGTAGAAGAAAAGCGCGACATCAGCGCCGCGAACCTGCTTGGCAAACTGGGCGACTGTGGCCTGCGTCTGCTGCTTTGTGAGGTCGAAGCCGGAAACCACTTCGAAGCCGAGGCCCCGCAGTCGCTCGGCCATGGCTTGGGCATCGCGCACCGGGTTGGGGAGCGCCGCAGCGTGTCGATACTGCGAATTGCCGAGCACCAGCGCGACGCGACGTTCGGCACTGGCAGCCGCAACGGTCAAAAGCAGGGCAAGCGCCACAAGTCCGGCGACACGAAGCATGCCACCGCAAAAGGCGATCCCAGCGGAACCCACGACGACCTCAGTTGCCGAGCTTGCTGGTGGAGAATTCGATCCGCCGGTTGAGCGCCTTGTTCTTGGGCGTATCATTGGCGGCAACAGGCCGCTCCTCTCCATAGCCGGCAGCGCTGATCTGGTTACGTGGCACGCCGTCGACAACCAACGCGTCTGCGACTGCCTGAGCCCGCCGCTCCGACAGCAGCTTGTTTGCTTCTGGCGATCCGTCGGAATCAGTGTACCCGGACACCTCGACCTTGAGGCTCGGACACTTGCCGACGACGCCTACGACCTCCGTCAGCAGGGGACGGCTCTTGGCATCAAGCCTGGCGCTCGCGGAGCGAAAATAGATGGCGCCGGTGCGCGACAGCACAGCAAACCTGTTGAGACATTCCTCGTCGCTGAAGTTGGCCTTCGCGGCATCGGTAGCAACGGGACCAACCGCGCCTGCCGCGACAGTCTGAACCGCGACCGGCTTGCTGCCTTCGGCGGCAAAGACGAAATCAA
This sequence comes from Mesorhizobium sp. 2RAF21, assembly GCF_052115345.1. Lineage (NCBI taxonomy): Bacteria > Pseudomonadati > Pseudomonadota > Alphaproteobacteria > Hyphomicrobiales > Phyllobacteriaceae > Mesorhizobium > Mesorhizobium sp. 2RAF21. Next base: position 231,285 of record NZ_JBFRGM010000002.1, read on the forward strand.
AGGATACCGACGCGGTGGGCACGATGTTCGTCACGTTGGCCGCCTGTTGCAGCTTGTCGATGTTCGGCAGCAGGCCAAAATCCTCGACATGGACCGCGACCGGCGCCTCGGAGGCGACGGAGACCTGGGTATCGCCGATCATGGTGACGACAACGCTCGCCTCCAAATCCTTGCCAAGGCCATGCAGGTTCAGGCGGAACGGCAAGGTGGTCTTCACCCTGCGCTTGGTTGCGAGATCGGCGAATGCGGCGGGGTTCACCTTCGCTGTCACCTCCGCCGTCGGGTAATTGAACGTCTCGAAGAACAGGAAGCGCATGCGGACGTTGCGAAGATCGACGCCCGTATCGACGGAATTAAGGTCGAAGCTGATCTTGGCGTCGCCGGCGGAACTCAGCGTGCCGGTGATGTTCCTGATCTTGTTGGTCTCGACGATCGTATTCTTCTTGACCGACTGATAGGTGAGCACCGAAGCGGATGGATCAAGCGTCCAGTTCGGCGCGGCGCTCGCCGTTTGCAATCCGCAGATCAGCAAGCCCGGCAGCGCGGCAACGATCAAGCTAAATGCTGCGGCCTTCGCTGGCGCTTTTCGCCAGAACGCAACGACTTCGAACATGGAACGCCCCCACCAGGACAACCCGATCTCGATACCGGCACGATGCGGGAGCATAGAGCACTTGCTCTTGCTTGGCGAGCGGTTCCAGCAGGCTGCGGAAACGATGGCAGCCGCGTACCGGAAGAACCGCGCGTCGCGGCCTTGTCATCGTCCGCCGCCGGCACCATCGCCTCCCAGTGGCTTTGTCCTGGCAGAGACCTGAACGGCTTGAATCGCGGCTATTCCCGTGGACGGAGCCAGCCTTGGTCAGTGCCAAGCAGACGATCGGCCATGTCACGTTCCCAACGATCCGACCATCTGCCACTCACATCCAACGGGCATCGGACCAGGTGACTTGCGCCCCGTCGCAACAAGGCGTCGATGACATGAAACCTTTGGCGCAGGCCTGTGCGCAATCGCTCGAGCTTCGTCGTCGTTGGACGGTTGCAAGGCGGCGCACCTTCTGCTCGGCCTTTAGCCCCTGATTGGTTCACCGCGAATCCGCCGTTTGGCGCGGTTCGTTGAATGATGCTTCCAGCGGCCGTGGCACACGCAGGCGCAGCAATGCCAGGCCCATCTCGGCGATCGCGAAGGCCAGCACGGCGCCGAGAAAACCGGCGGTACCGACAGTGACGATCAGCCAGCCGCCAAGAAGCGGAAACCCGAAGACACCCAGAAAATAGGCGATCGCAAACCAGGTCAGTGCGGCGTTGCGCTGTTCTGCGGGACCGTCATTGACGGCCTGTGTCTGGATGACCGCATAGACCAGGCCGTAGCCGAGGCCAAGCAATATGGCGCTCGCGATCTGGATCAGCACGCCATAGCGAAGAGCGAAGGCGACCACCACGCCAAGGATCATCACCGACAGGAGCACAATGGTGGCGCGATCGCCGTTGGCCCGGCTGACAAGCGGAGCAAGCACGAAACGGGACACCACCACTGTAATGGCATAAGCGGCGAAGAAGGTGCTCGCCTGCAGGCCCGTGCCGCGAACCAGAGATGTCTGGAACGTCAAGACGCCGCTGAACACGCAGGCGCCGAGACCCACCATCAGAATGGGGTAAATGGCTTTCGTACGGGCGATGTCCGGCAGCTTGCGCACCCAGCCGTCGCTGGACGGTCGCGGGGTCGTGGCAGCCGGCCTCGGCGACAGGTTTTCGAACATCCACAAGAGCAGCGCTGCCAGAACGCAGGCCGCCGCGACGACGCAGAAGGCCATCGCCGTGGAAAGGCCTAGGCTTCCCGTGAGCGCGCCTGCTGCAACTGGGCTGGCGCCGATGCCGGCCATCAGGAACGCGCCGAAGCGCGTAAACCAGAAACCGCGCTCGCGATCGGTCACACGTTCCGACAACGACATCGGCGCGGCGAGATAGAAGATTCCCCATCCGAGCCCGATGAGGAAGCCGGCCCCGCCAATCACGGGAGAAAGCGTGTGCAGCGAGGCGAGAGCAAGATAGCCGGCACACACCGACAGCGCCCCGAGCGCGGCCATCCGCGCCGCGCCGAAGCGGCCGGCGAACCAACCGACCAGTGGCACGCCAATTACCGTGCCAAGCATGGCACCGCCAAGCGTGATGCCGGTCTCGATCTCGCTGCCGCCGAGGGCGCGGAAATGCTCGGTCAGAAGGAAGGTGGCGCCGTAACCGGCTGCTGTCAGAAAGCTTCCGACAAACAGGCAATAGGCATGTGATGCGCGCATGATGTTTTGACTCTCGGTATAATTGGCCCAAATATTTGGCCGACAGGATCAAAATCACAGGTCCACTTGGATTTGCTTCCGGGGACCACTCTTGCGGAGGCTAAGGTGACAGTCGAGATTTCTCGAAGGCGCGAAGGCACGGCGCATCTGGTCGACATCGAGGTCGACAGGGCATCGCCCGTACCGCTTGCCCGGCAGCTTTATCTTGCGTTGCGCCAAGGGATCGTCGGTGGCCGTATGCCGCCGGGGGCGCGACTTCCATCCACCCGCGCGGCGTCACGCCTGTGGGGCGTGTCTCGTGGCCTCGTTACCGAGGCCTACGAAACGCTGTTGAGCGAAGGCTATGCGATCGGCCGCACCGGCTCCGGCACCTATGTCTCGAAGGATGTGCCGGAGCGCGCCGGGCGCCCTGGTGGGACGGGATGGGAGCGGCCTGAACCCGGCCGCCTGCTCTCGCGCGCCGCGCGCGCCGTCAGCGCGCCCTCGCCCCAGGTGTCCGAGCCCCCCTTGCAGATACCCTTCGTCATGGGTCGGACACCGCCGGACGCAAGAACACGCGCCGTTCTGACCCGCATCGCCCATCGCCATCTCGGTGCCATGTCGAACCACTACCGAGATCCCCAGGGGGAGGAGGTGCTGCGCGAAGCAGTGGCCGCCTATCTCCTGGCGGCGCGCGGCGTGCGCTGTATGCCCGGCCGCATCTTCATCACGGCGGGCGCGCAGCAGGCGATCGATCTGGCGATCCGCACGCTGATCGATCCCGGCGATTTCGTCGCCGTCGAAGAGCCCTGCTATCCACCGGCCCGACTTGCCTTGACGGTCCATGGCGCAATACTGGCGCCCGTGCCGGTCGACGACGATGGCCTGAATGTCAACGCGCTCGGAGCACTCGCCGCCAAGCCGCGGGCTGTCTATGTGACGCCCTCGCATCAATACCCCACCGGAGCGGTTCTCTCGATGGCGCGGCGCCTGGCGCTCCTCGACTGGGCTGCCGCCACGGGAGCCTGGGTCATCGAAGACGATTACGACAGCGAATTCCGCTATGACGGCCGGCCGCTGGCGGCTTTGCAGGACGTTGATGAGCATCATTGCGTCATCTATGTCGGCACCTTCAGCAAGGCCCTCCTGCCGGGCCTGCGCCTCGGCTATCTGGTGGTGCCGGAGGATCTGGTGCCGGCGTTTCGGGTGATGCGGACACTGCTCGATCGTTTCCCCGCGCCGTTCCAGCAATTGGTGGTCGCCGACTTTCTGGCCGAGGGGCATTTCTCCAGCCATCTGCGACGGCTGCGCGAGGCCTATCGCGCGTCGCGCGACGTACTGGTGTCATTGTTGCGCGCGCGTTTGTCCGATCATCTTGAGGTGAACTCCCCACACCAGGGCGTCCATCTTCTGGCTCGGCCCGGCGCGCAACACAACGACGTCGCGTTGGCGCAAGCGGCGCATCGGCACGGCGTCGCGGTTCTGCCAATTTCGCCAATGCATGTGGCGCCCATGCCTCGTCACGGCCTCCTGTTTGGCTTCTCGGGCTTGACGCATGCCGAGGCCGATCTCGGCACGAAGCGCCTAGCGGCCATGTTCGCGGCTCTCAAATGAGCGCGCCGAACAGCGCGATGGCTCCTCAACAACGATGGCCGCCGATCTCTCACTGGTCAGGAACATGACATGGATGCGATCAATCTGGCGGACGCCAAAGCCCGTCTGAGCGAGTTGGTCGACCGGGTCGAGGCGGGCGATTCGATCGACATCACCCGTCGCGGCAAGACGGTCGCACGGCTTACCGCCGTGGCCAGGCCGCGCAAGCCGATCGATGCCGCGCTGCTCCAATCGCTGACGGCAGCGACGCCGCCCCAGTCCCAGAGCGCCGCTGATCTCGTGCGGTCGATGCGGGACGGCGATCGCTACTGATGCTCTATCTCGATACGTCGCTGATCGTCGCGGCGCTCTCCAACGAAGCAATGACGCCGCGTGTTCAGGCCTGGCTGGCGGAGCAGGATCCGGCGCAGCTTCTGATCAGCGATTGGACCGTCACCGAAATGTCGTCCGCCATGGCGATCAAGCTACGGACCGGGCAGACCGGCCTGGAGCAGCGCGCGGCCGCACTTGCCATGTTCAACAAGCTGATCGCCGAAAGCTTCACCGTGCTGCCAGTGACCGGCGGGCAGTTTCGGGCGGCCGCAAGGTTCGCCGATCAGCATGCCCTCGGGCTTCGTGCGGGCGATGCACTGCGCCTCGCTATCGCGTCGGAGCATGGCGCCACGGTACATGCGCTCGACTGGCGGCTGGCCGACGCCGGGCCGGCAATCGGTGTGCCGGCACAGTTACTGGCATGATCCGGGCCTTCTCCAGATTGGTTGATCAACTTCGGAGCCGTCATGTCTGGTGACTGGTCCGACGAGCAGAACGATGCAATCGTGGCGGACTATTTCGCGATGCTCGCGGACGACATCGCGGGGCAGCCCTATAGCAAGGCTGAGCATACCTGGAACAGGCCGTGACCGAGCTGAAGCAGAAATGCGTCGAAGAAAAGCGGCCGTTCACACGCGCCGATCTTCACCAGGCAATCATGCTGGGCGCGGTGGAGCGCGTGAGGCCCAAGATCATGACGGTCGTCGCGATTATGGTCGGGCTGGTTCCCATCCTGTGGAGCACGGGGGCCGGTTCCGAGGTGATGCAGCGCATCGCCGTGCCGATGATCGGCGGCATGATATCGTCAACCGTCCTGACGCTGATCGTCATTCCGGCCATCTACGGTTTGGTGAAAGCTCGGTGTCTGGTTTCATTACTTCGGATGACCAAACATGCGTCGCGATCCGAACCAGTTCGACTAAATGCTGGCTAAGGCAAACGGCGACAGGTCGATCCTGGCAGTGACACCTCCCACAGCGGCGGCACGACGATCGAGACGCGAAGTCGTTCATCGGACGATCACCAGTTCAAAGTTCTCACGTTCACCTTCTCCAGCTATCTAGCGATTTCAATAGCTTATAGTATCTCAAATTCTGCATCCTTTTTGGCTATAGCTGTTCACGATTTGACAGGATCGAGGGAGATTCCGGATTTCTGTCAGCTTTATGATTCGAGACACAGGCTGGAGTGGGATCCAGCGTCTGATCACCCGATCTCTTTCCAATGCTCTTCGCGAACGGATTGTAGCGACGGTTTTGAGTGGCGAGTCGTCGATCAGCCGCCAAACAGTTCGGTATTGCGATTTCGACGGTAGTAAAGTTGTTGCAGCGCCATCGGATGGCCGGGTCGGTTGCGCCGGGCAAGGTGAGCGGACATCGTAAGAGAGCGCTGGAGCCGCACCGTGCTTTCATCAAGGCCCGTATGCGTGAGACGCCGCATCTGACGCTGTACAGTCCGAAGGATGAGTTGGCCGGTCGCTGAGTCAAGGCCTAGCACAACGCGTCCGCGGCTGTTCCTGCGCAGCGAAGACCTGAGCTTCAAAATACTCTGTTCGCCCTTGAGCCGGCGCGTGCCGATATTGCCCGCAGGGCCAACGATGGCGATCCCAGTAGGTCGATCCAGATCCGCAGCGACTGGTCTTCGTCGATGAGAACTGGGTCAAGGCCAACGTGGCTCGTCTGCGCGATTGGGGCCCGAGGGGCAAGTGGCAGCACACCTTTGCTGCACATGGCCACTGGCGCACGCTGACCTTCCTCGGTGCGCAGTGCTGGGATCAACTCACAGCACCTTGCGTCTTCGACGGACCAATCAACGACTAATGCTTTCGCGCTCATGGCGAGCAGCAGCTCATCACCGAGCTGAAGCCCAGCGACATCGTTGTCATGGACGATCTTGGAGGTCATAAACAGCGGCCATCAGGCGGTTGATCAAGGTTGCTGGCGCCAGACTTTGGTACCTGCCTCCCTACTCGTCAGACCTCAATCCAATCGAGCAGGCCTTCGCCAAGATCAACCACTGGATGCGCCAAACTCAGAAACGGACCGTCGAGGATACTTGGCGCCATATCGTTCAACTTGACGAAGCGATCGAGGCAACACAATGCGACAACTACTCCACAAGCGTAGGATATGAATCCGCCAAAACGCGAAAAGCTCGAGCCGGATCAAGCCGTCAAAATAGTGAAGTCGGCTCCAACTAGCCTAGCGAAACCAAGATGCCCTCAATTCGGCAGTAGCGTCTTGTCGTCAGCAGTTAGCGGCCGGACGCATGCCACCGGAGCACAAAGCCCCTTCCGGCCTGCGCCAAGCGATGCTTTCGCTGCCATCATAACCAGTCGGCTTCTTGGATTTTGCCGCATTTCCGACTATCGGCACTCGTCGCTTCAGCGGGACTGCTTGCCGGCAATCAACTTATTGAGCCAGATTTCGAGATTGCCGACGATGGCGGCAACAAGTGCATTTTTAGTGTCGAGGACATTGGTCTTGACCGCTTCGATCGGATGGAATTCGCACTATGAACCTACTTCAGCGCAGATATCACGAATTGCGGTTTTGGCGGCTCGTGATCGAAATCGTGTGGCCTTCCCGACCAATAGAGGTTAGCTGAACAACCCGGTTCTTCACCATGCCTGTCTGCACTCCCGAGACGAAACCGGAACTACCTCGTCCCAAAATCAGGATCGAGAGGGCAAATATGGCGTTGGTGGGATGGAAGACGCTGCCCCATGTCATCATAAGCCAGACGATTGCCGAGGTTGCCGAGACGGCCCAGATGTCATTCGCCTTGATGTGGCTGTAGCACCTTTCGACGATGAACCAGAAAAACGCCAGCGCCGGCAGACCATAGGTGGCAAGCAGGCGCGTGGGCAGGGAAACAGAGTCTGATCGTGCCTGCCCCACATTGAGTATGGAAGACGCCGCGTCTCTCGCCAGATTGCTACCCTGCCCCATCCAGAAAACACTCTTCAGGAACAGTTGCATATGTTGCTGCCAGATCCATGGACGGTAGAGTTGCCTGTAGATGTCGTCGACCGTGAGATGAGTCTGCCCGCGCAATAGAAGGCGCGATATCGGGCCAATATCCTGAAGGAAGTAAAGCGCGTAAGGCGCCAATACCGTTATGACGACGGCGCCGCCGACCAACAGCGCGGCAAATATCATGCGGAATCTGCTCCGACTCGGAAGTGCGCGAAGGTTAACTTGTGCGAGGCAAAAAAGGCAAAAGCCGATCAACGCCGAGCGTACGAAGGACAGGAAAAGAAAATAGCCACTGACCACGATGGAAACGAGCTTCAGGCCTCTCCAAGCCAGTGGGCTCAATGCCAGCATCATTGCAAACAGCGAGATCGTCCCCGATGCAGCAATGTTGGGGGTAACTGAAATGCGCCATGGGCCGTAGGTTGGCGCGGTTTCACCGGGCAGGATGCCCCAGCCATTCAGATTCAGCCCGTCACGGACTTGGTCTGGCTCGAATACTGGTGGCGGCTTGCGCGCGGGCTCATTCTCGGCGACTGGTGACGGCGCGGGGATGGTGTCCGGTGGCGCGTCAGCTGTATTCTGCGCGCTGTTGGGCGGGGCCTTGAATGCTTGAGCCTCACCTGCGAATTTAGTGTTGAGCCAGGTAACTTCGTTGATCGGCGGTTGGGTGTAAAATCGGACAACGCCGGCTGTGTAGAATGTCAGAAACACTGCCAGCAGTAGATTCAAGTTGACCTTTGCCTCCGAACGGAGAACCCACCCTGAAACCCATACGATGATGACAAGCGGAGGGATGACCGAATAGTCGCCGCCAATAATGGACCAGGCACACCCCAAAAAACCGAGTACCGCAAAGGGCCTGGCCAGGCCAAATACTAGGCTATCGAGAGTTTGCCGCAGACGAAGAAGAGGAAATACGATGGCGGGAGTCACGAGCAGCCAATAGGTCAGACCACTCCGGTTAACGATCTGATCTTGTCCAATGAACAGCGAGAAAAATAGCGAAAGTGCTATAAATATCGCGGTGTCGCCGCCGCCTTTAAACCATCTGGCAGCCGCCAAAATTCGAGTTTCTAGCGTATTCATCGCCCCACATGCTTCTGAATTGAATTCTAGATATCGCACGGCGGTCAGATATCACAAAATTGAGACGGTTACGTAATGCTATTCATGCCAATGGCAGAATTAGATCACGCGGCAACGTGTCTTTCTCAAGATCAATCGTTGCCCCATTGCGGCTATTGGACAGATGGGCGGCGATGAGTGTCCGCATTGTCTGCAAACCGTTCTCGCCAGTGGGGTAATTCACACCGGCTAACAGCGCTTTGACAACAGCTAGCGTAGGAGCCACTGCATCCGCCGGAGTGATGGACTGCACCACCTTGGTGCTCGGCATGCCGTAGCGTGTGGTGGGGAGATCGCGATATTCAGCCTCTCGGGCCACGTATTCGAGACTGCCATCAAGTTCATCGACGCTGATCCGCCCATAACGGCAATTATAGGTCACGTGCAGTCCGAGGCCTTGGTCTCCTGAACAGTCCATGAAGAACCTTTTGCCGGACGGGGTCTGCAGGCGAACGGAGCCCGAGGCATCCTTGAACTGCGCTCCGCGGGGGTTGGGCACGTCGACATCGCCAAACCACGCATTCACAAACGCCGGATTTTCGTCCGTCATCAGACGGAACATCTCGAAATAGTGGGTCCCGTTCATGGCGACGCCAAAATTTCCGGCGCTCACAACAACGCTACCCAGTCCGCCAAGCTCAGGGGAGGCCGCCATCCGCATGGGGATCGTATATTGTTCCATGAAGCGCATCTGGTGATTGATCGCCAGATCGACACCGGCTGCCTTGCAGACGCTGATCATGTTCTCGCATTCGGCGAGACTGGTCGCCATCGGCTTCTCGCATAGAATTTTGCGCGCGCCATTGGCCGCGGCAGTGACGACGAGGTCATGGTGACTAGGGGCCGTCGTGGCGATGACGACCAGTTCAGGCCGCACCTGCTTCAGCATGTCGATGGCCGACAAGTAGCGATGTTTTTCCTCGACGCCGTATTCCTGGCCGACCTTGTTGCAAGTCTCGCGATTGATATCGCTGATCGCTCCCAGAGGCAGTTCGACCTCCCTGAGAACCGACGCGTGTCGCACGCCCATACGTCCAAGTCCAATCAGAGCTGTTCTCAAGGTGTGCAATCCATTGTCAGTGTTCGATGGGTGTTCAGGAGGCACCGGCTGACGACTAAGCCAGTCCCACCTAGTGGTCGATCAGCTTGGCGCTTCCCCAGATCTCGCAGAACTCGGAACGGGGAGATTTTTCAGAAGTCTGGAAAATTGACCGCCAAAATCCGGTTCGAAGAAATAGCGCGACGTGGTTTGCGGCACTACCCCAAACTCGCGCCGAGCGACGATTCGCGCAAGGTCGGATGGCGTCTCGATCAACATGGCGCCCTCCGCCTTCGACACTTCAACCACTGATTCGTAGGTCTCAAGCTGCAATATCCCTGTCGGCGTTCCTAGGCCAAGCGCATCGAAGTGACAGGCCGAAGAAATGCTAACATGGAAATCCGCGCTGGCGATCAGGCTATGGGTGCTGACCGACGATGTTCCGGACTGGATATGGACTCGGTTATCCGCGCAAAAGGCGCTCTCATAGAACATCGTGTCGGCATCGTAAGCGGGGTGCAATCTTACGATCAACTCGAAGTCGGCTGGGCATTCGCGCAGAAATTGGGCGATGAAATCTCGCAGTGCCTGACGCCCGATCCCCTGAGTAGTCAGTGCGATACGCGGAACTTTGTTAGGGAATTTGTTCACTGCGAGCGCGCGAAAGCCCGAAAGCAATGGCGCCCCAACCAGTTCGATACGCCCGTTGACCGCGAGCCAGGTGTCCTTCAGCTGCTCCGCCGCAAAGGCGCCATAGACTGCGAGTTTCGACGGCAATAGCAGTCCCCTGACTTCCTCCGGGGATAGGTCGGAGGGCAGAGCGTTCGGATGAGCTCCACTGAAAACCCCATGCTGCATTTCGACGAAGGAAATTCCCCTGAGCTCGGCAGCGCGGATCAAAGCGAACTGTCCGTTATCTGGACACATTACCGCGCGTGCACCAAACCTTGCCAGAACGATGCGGTAGAGCGTGACCCGCCAAACGAAGACATTGTACAGCCGCGAGAGCACGTGCGGGGAGTAGTGTTCCAGCCCGAGCTCGTTCCGGATCGCTTCGGACAGCTGGTCGAAAGCGGCGTGGCTGCGAACTCTGGGCAGGATGCGCCCGAGTATGGCGCTCAGGGCGATGACGCTGGTATCGTCAAAAGCCGGAGGTGTCGCTGCGTTGTCGACATTGGCCTCGTAACCGGGCGCATCGCAGGACGACATCGTCGAAAAGCGCGAAACAGCGGATCTTAGCTCTTCAAAGTAGACGTCTTCGAAACCGTTTTTCCCCTGCCTGCGGAAGGCGGAATCAAATGTCTTCCCGACATACTCGGCCTTCGGTAGCCATAGGAACTGCCACAAGCCCTTCAATATCCCCGCAACGAGGCGCTGACGTCCGATGCCCGCCCGCTCTAGATTGAGGGCCTGCAATCGCATCGAAACCTCGAACCGAACCAGTTGCCAGAGCGGGATACCGTGAACGCGCTTTTCAAAGGCCTGCGTTCGCTTTTCGAATGCCCTTATGGAGGCGGCGACCTGCATCTCTGTTGGATTGGCTGACATTTAGTCGGTCGTCCTGACCCTTGTGGGAAACAGGGCAGCGAACCAGGGCAAGGGCCGCAGATGCTGCGCGAAGAGAAGGGCTCCAGTAAACATCGTCGCCTGCGCGATCAACTGCGCCACGGCAGCACCGACCAGGCCAAATATGTGCAGGAACAGATAAGACAGGACAGCGCCCAATATTCCGCAACTGATCGTTATGACCGATAGGAATGCTGTCTTTTCTTGATAGAAAATGACATTGGCGACAATCAGGTACATGCCGGCAAAGGCTTGGGCGATCGCGGTTATCCAGATCAATTTGGCGGCCCCACCAAACGCCGGACCAACCACAAGCGGCAATGCCCAGATGGAACCGATGCCGACCGCTATCGCCGAGCACATCAGAAACAGGAAATAGAGCAATGTGTAGCGGGTGATACGGATGTCCTTGGCGGGATCAGCCATCTTGAGGGTTTCGATGAGCCAGGGCGAAATGGCGCGATTGCAGGCATCGGCAATCAGGTAAATTCCCAGACTGATCTGCACCGCGACCAAATAGACGCCTGTCTGGGATATACCGATCACATTGGCGATGAAAATACGATCCACTGACGTCAGCAGCATACCGCCGACGACATGGGGTACCAGTGGCACGCCAAACTTGAGCAGCCCGGCAATGTATTTCCGATCCGGTTCAAGTTTGACCCAGCCGCCGACCGCGAGGGAAACGCTAGCCACGATTCCCAACAGCACAATGGCGGCCGACTGGCCAATCAGTCTGCCTTCCCACGCCAAGGCCAAACCGAGCACCAGAACGATCGACAATCCGGCATCAACCAGGGCTTGGGAAATACGAAAGGTGGCGAAGGAGCCCGCTTGTTTCGCCGACTGATACACCGACAAGCGAATAAGTAGGACGAATTGGAGGGCGGAAACTCCTACACCGATCAACAGCCATTTGCGGGGTAATTGAGTGAGCTCTTCAAGTGGACCCGCCGCCAACAGGACGATGGCGAACACACATGTACTCGTCACGAACAGCAAGATCATCGCATTCCCGATATATCGAGGATAGTCGATCTCCGTACGGTCGAAATATCGCATCCCGACCGCACCATGAGCCGACAGGCCCGTCAGGGCACCGAAAGCGGTGATAACGAGGGCATACATGGCCACCAGGCCGTAGTCGGCGGCCGTCAATACGCGCGTCAGGATCGGTAGCAGCAGCAGGGGAATAGCCGCCGCAAGGATGTTTGTTCCCGAGAACAAGGCGACGGATTTGACCACTTGATGGCGCACGGTTTTCAACGAACTCTATAATTGACCAAGGGTGGCGACTGACACCCGATACCACGACAATCACAGCACACGTAGCCCAAGACGTTCAATTGGCTTCCTACTTGCTCAACAGTCCCAGCGATGTCAGTTGCCTGCCCATCGCCTCGACCAGAAATCGGCCACCCTTGCGGCTTAGGTGGTCCGTATCGGTGTATAACAATTCGCCGTCTGATGCGGTGCGGCAACGGTTGTTCTTGGGGTCGCAAAACGTCTGGTCCGGATAGACAACTGTCAGTCCCGGGCGCCCCGAAAGCGTATCCAATGCCTTGAACAGTCCCCGATGGCGCTCGAAGTATCGTGTGCGACTTGTGGTTATGGGTATGGAACCACGGGCGGCCAAGCGCGCCGCGACACGCGGCACATGCCAGCCAACTTCGGGAACCGGTGCGATGTATATTACCCGTATTCCACGATCGAGAAGGCCGGTGATGGTGCCTGTGAACAACGCCTCGACCTCTGCGATGCGTGTCGGTTCACCTAGGTCTTTCTGGCCCACCGGACGCACTGGGAAAGGCTTGCCGGGCTCGACACCTCCTTCGCCGTTGTCGAATCTCGTCCCTTGGATATAGGCAGTTGTCCGATCCTGTATAATCACGGTCTCAATGTGATCTTTCAGGAGGGTTTCCATGACGTCTTTGGCGAAGCTGGCACATGCTTCATTGGTGTACACTGGCTCTATTCCGACGATGAACGGGCACCCTGGATAGGTCAGCACTTCTCCGGCCAAACCGTTGCGTGCCAACAGTTCCGACACTGAGTCGGACAAGGTCTCGGCATGACTGTCACCCAGCAAGGCCCAGGTGATCGGCGCCGCGGGATCGCCGATGCGGCAGGGTTTGGATACGGTGCTCGTCTTGCAATTCTGTCCTTCGAGCACGGTCGTGCCACGTTGTGCGGAGGCCGCCAGGAGTTTCAACTGTTCCGAATTATACCGTTGCGGCACGCCATGCAGTGCCATTAGGCACAGCGACGTCACGATCAGCGCCACGCTGACCGGCAGCGATAGACGCCACGTCTGCCCAAGCGACATGCCCTGGCGGATGGGGCGTTCGACAAAAAACCATGTCGCGGCGGCGAGAATTATGCACAGCACGACGAGGGACAGACGCGATGCGAGATCAAGATCGGAGAGGAAATAACTACCGGCGAAAGCCAGGACGGGCTGGTGCCAGAGATATAGCGGATACGAAATGAGCCCGAGAAAAACCGCCGGTGGCCATGCCAGCACTCGCGTAGGCCAAGCCTGCTGCCGGGCCGTGCCGAGGACGAGCATGGCACCCAGAACACTGGCCAGGTTGGCCGTATAGTTGCCGCCGAGAATAAATGCCAGGCCGATCAGGACGAGTCCGATCGGGGGCAGAATATCAGTCCATCTCGGCAGATCGAGGCCGTCCCGCCGCCGCTCGTGCCAGAGGCCGACCAGCGCACCAGCCAGCAGTTCCCAGGCGCGAAAGACCGACAGGTAAAACACCTCGGGGCTGGCCGCTGGCAACCTCAAAGCCGCGGCCAGTGACGCTATCATCAGGACGGGGACGGCAAGTGCGAACCATTTTGGCCGCCCGGCCAGAAGGAGCAGCAAGGCAGGATAGAAGAGATAGAACTGCTCCTCGACCGACAGCGACCAGAGATGGATCAGCGGCGTGAGCGACGCGGCTTCCGACCAATAATCCGTGGTGAGGTAGAAGTAGATGTTTGAGACGAAGGCGATACCGGCAATCGCGGATCGGGCAAGCTTGATGAGAGCTTCGGGCGGCAGGACATAGAGGCCGAGTGCCAGTGAACTGGCACAGACCAGATAGAGCGCTGGAAGCAAGCGGCGGACGCGCCGGAAATAGAAGTCCGGCAGGGCGCCGAGGCTGAGGTCCTTGAGCAATATCCGCGTGATCAGATAGCCAGATATGACGAAGAAGACGTCGACGCCGAGATATCCTCCACGCAACCAGATTTTTCCAGCGGTGGCGAGTTCAAAGTGAAATGCCACGACTCCCAATACAGAAATAGCGCGCAGGCCGTCGATTTCAGGACGATAGCGCACGCAGTTAGCCGATCCGAGGACGAATCGTGTTCGCCAGCCGCCTGGCCGGCTCGGATAGACTATGGTTGGTCTTGTAACCCCCGAAGGTCTTGTTAGGGGAGGCAATGATACCTTCCATCTCCTCGGGTTTCAGTCCCGGCTTCTTGGTCACATAGTCGTAGTCTTCCTCGATGAGGTTTTTCGGATGGGCCGCCCCCTGCATCGCGCTCAGCGCCTCGTCATCCGTCATCTGCCCCCAAAGCACGAGATTAGAGTAATATTCCTTGCGCTTGTCGAGTTTGAACTTATTTTGCAAATAGAGTGACTGATAGAATCGTGTATAGATCGGATAGTAGTTCTTGATTCTATAATAGACTCGGGTCGGTCCATTCCGGAGTATATCCATCGTTGCCTTCTTATTGCAGTCTATGAGGTTCAAAATGGATGGGATCTTTATCTTTCGGTCTAAAATGCAGTAAGTTAGACCGATCGGTGAGAAATGCGGATAGCTCTTGGAGCCCAAACAGCCGAAGCGCTTGTACACATTCCTGATGTAAATCCAGCCAAAATAGCCGTAGCCCCATTTCTCCAGCAGGATTGCCTCGGTCACCGAGTTCGTGTCCGTGATGTCATGCCGCAAGCCGTGCTTGGCCGCCTGCGTATAGAGCAACGCGAAAATCGCAAGGTCGGTCGGAATTTCCCCATCGGGCGTGGCGGCTTTGAGGCAAGATAGCTGAAGATCACGAAATTCAATCCAGTCGATGACGTGGGTGCGCAAATCTATGCTCAGCTTCTCCAGCGTCTTCTGGATATTAGCCACCGTGAGTTCGAAATTCCACCCATTGTCGAGATGGATCGCAAAGGGGCGCAGGCCGAGTTTATTGACGATATGGGCGACATGGGTGGTGTCGATGCCACCACTGACGCCGATCACACAATCAAAGGGCTTCCCTTCGCCGACGGCCTTGATCTCGGTCACCAGCGACGCGAACTTCCTGCTCCGCCCTTCAAGCGGCGCGAGGCGCTGTCCGGCTACCCGGTTGTAACGATGGCGGTGGCTGCACACTCCATCGACATCGAAAACGATGTCGGGATCGGTCGTGTCCATGATGCAGCGCGTGCAGGTCCGATATGGCATAGAATTCACAGTGCCCGTTCCCCAGCGCCGCCCCTTTTTGACGATCTTTCACGGTCCCGGGCTCGTAGCGAACGCGATCCAGCTCGAAAGTTGCAGCAGCTGTCCTGATAGCGCGCGCCGTCCTTCAAGCATAGAGTCACCGACGTGTTCGCATCAGATTACCACTTTGAGGTCCGCTTATGACGAATGGGTGATCAAAACGGCACGATGTTGGTCATGGAACATGAACATCGCTCCCGCGTCTACGGCATCAGCACATGGACAACGGCGGAGCCGAAATCGGTCAGCTTGCCTGCCCCACGATTAGCGATCAATGGAATGCTGACGCTGCGCCCGATGTCCTGGATCAGGTTCAGATCGTAACCCTTCATAGTTCCTCCGCACTCGATCAAAGTCGACATGATCTCGCCGCACCCCTGTCCAGCGCATTGCTCGCCTCGGTGGCCGGATTGTGCCTGGTGCCATTGGTGCCCGAATGGCTGCGCGCCTCATATATGCCGAACAGGGTCTCCTTGACGTCGATGGGCCCCACCACCGCGCGACGAGATCGAGCAGATGACTGCTATCGCGCGCTGGGTCGCGCCAGCGAGGAGCGCAACCTCACCCACGAGCGTGCCAGTCTGCCCACCGCCGGCCAGACCGATCTCGCCGAGCGCATCCACTGGGTGTCGCATGTCGATGGTAATGGCGCCTGCTATGACATTCTGAACTTCGATACGGATGGCAGCGATCGGCTGGTCGAGGTGAAGACGACCAATGGATGGGAGCGCGCACCGTTTCACGTCACGCACAGTGAACTGGCGGTTGCCGAGGACCGACGCAGCGATTCGCGATTAGTGCGATTATGGAATTTCGCAAGGGAGCCGCGAGTATTGGAACTGCGGCTACCGTTGGAGGCACATGTTTCGCTGACGGCCGCCAGCTATCAAGCGAGTCTCCTATAGGGGCCGGAACCAGATTGCCGGCACCTGTGCCGACTATTCGAAATAGCCGACATCGGGTCCCTCCGGGCAGTCCATGATCGCGCTGTTCATGTGCTAGGGTTAACGTCGGAATGTCAGGTGGATGACACCGCTCTCCGCTGTTTCCGACGCCACCGTGTAGCCGGATTCCAGCCCACGCAGGTTGTCCCAGAGGCGGATGCCGCGTCCGAGCAGGATCGGGACGATGGCGACATGGAGGCGGTCGACGAGCCCCGCCTTGAGGAAATCGCGGACGGTGCTGGCGCCGCCGCCGACCCGCACATCCTTGCCGCCCGCGACGGCGACGGCCTGCCGCAGCGCTTCGGCCGGCGTGGTCTCGATGAAATGGAATGTCGTGCCGCCAGCCATTTCGATCGAGGGCCGCTTTCTGTGGGTCAGCACGAAGACCGGGCAGTGGAATGGTGGCTCGTCGCCCCACCAGCCCTTCCAGGTCGGATCGTTGGGGAAATTGTGCAGCCCGAACATGCCGGCGCCCATGATCTCCGCACCGATATTGTCGAAATACGCGCGGGCATACTGGTCGTCGATGCCGGTTGTGCCTTGACCGCTGGTGTCCTTGAACAGGCGCTCGCGGAAAGTCCTTGTCGCGATATAGGCGCCGACGAGGCGCATCCAGTCCTCGCCCATCGGCTGCTCGGGCGTCTGGTCCGTCGTTGTCGCGAAACCGTCGAGCGAGATGTTGAGATCGACACGAACTGCCACGGGGGCCTCCTTGCGTGTACTTGCCCGGTGCGGGCTTGATACTAAGGTATGTACCTTTATGTCGAAACGCAAACACTAAGGCAAGTACCTTTTTGTCGTTGACCGATGGCTCCGACCATCTTACGCATACACATGCCTTACCATTCGACCCCTCTCGACCTTGCCTTTCACGCGCTCAGCGACCCGACCCGCCGCGCGGTGGTGTCGCGGCTGGCCGAGGGCGAGGTGCCGGTCAGCATTCTGGCCGAACCGTTCGACATGGCGCTGCCCTCCTTCGCCCAGCATCTCAGGGTGCTGGAGGAGTGCGGGCTGATCGCCAGCGAGAAGCGCGGGCGCAGCCGCTGGTGCCGGCTGGTGAAGGCGCGCTTCGACGAGGCGGCGAACTGGATGGAAGCGGAGCGCCGGAACTGGGCCATGCGGCTGGAGCGGCTGGAAGTCTACCTGGACACGACGGACGAGGGATGAATGAAAGACGTGGCAAGCCCGTTCGAGAGCTGGTCGCTCGATCGCGAGATCGTACTGGTCAAGCTGCTGAACCACCCGCGCAGCAAAGTGTTTGCCGCCTGGATGAGGCCTGAGGCGCTCGCCCAATGGTTTGGCCCGACCGCCGTCAAGATCGAGAGCCACGAAGCCGATATCCGCGAAGGCGGGATCTGGCGTTTCGACATGGTGGGCACATTCGAGGGCAAGCAGCAGCGCTTCCCCAATCTCATGCGCTTTCTGGAAATCGTGCCGAACGAGCGGATCGTGATGGATCATGGCACGCCCGACCCCGACGACCCCAACCGGTTCCGCGTCACGGTGACCTTCGACGAACAGGCCGACGGCAAGACGGTGCTGACCATGCGCCAGCTCCACCCCAGCCGCGAACGGCGTCAGGTGGTCATCGGCTTCGGCGCGGTGGAATACGGGCTGCAGACGCTGGACGGCCTCGCAGCCTGGCTGGATGGGTGAGCCATTGGCGACCCCGATGGTCGGCACTCATTGAGGGCGCACATCCAGCGAAGAGGTTAACCCGTCTGGATCTCTGGCCAATGCAGCCTAAGTGGTAGCTGCAAACACCGATTCCGAGACGATCTCGCGCCCAATATCACCGCCACGCATGTGGCTTTGTCGCTGATCAGCGCGGTCAGATTGCAATCTACGATCCCACACGCACCGCTTGTTCCGAACAGCCCCACACCTGTCCGTCCCGTTGTCCTGCAAATACCGAGCAAGCCCTTTCCGCCTCGATGCTCCCGCCCGCGATGCCATCAACGGGCCACGCAACGTTGCAGGAGCGGTCTTTCCAGCAAGCACGCCGACTACTACCTAACAGTGCAACGCCGCGAGCGGCCAACCCGTATTGACGTCTCCTTAATTTCGCGTTACACAACGTAACATCAAATAAGGGGCGACTTGATGTCTCCGCGAGCCTATCGTCAATCAGCGCGCGCCGAAGCGGTCCAGGATACCGAGCAGCAGATTGTCGAGGCCTTGACCGCGCTCCTCGCAGAGCGCTGGTTCGACGAGATCACTCTCGACGACATCGCCGCAACGGCCGGCACCACTCGCCAAACCGTGATACGGCGTTTCGGCAGCAAGACCGGCGTGCTCAGCGCCATGGCGGCACAGATGGACGTCTCGATCCAAGACCAACGCTGGAGCACTCCGGCCCAAGGCGTGGCGGATATCGTCACACTCCTGATGGACGATTACGAGCGCACCGGCGACATCATCGTGCGAACGCTGAGCCAGGAAGTGCGCATTCCCGAATTCGCTGCCGTCCTCGATCGTGGACGCAGGGGTCATCGCGAATGGATCGAGGACATGTTCAAGGCCTGGCTCGATAAACTCGACGCCCAGGCTCGCGGAGATAGGCTCGCGCAGTTGCTGGTCCAGACCGATGTTTGGGTCTGGCATCTGCTGCGCCGGGCGCAAGGACATTCGGCCGCAGAGACACACCGCCTCATGACGCAGGCGATTGAGCGTCTGCTGCGTGAGGACAAGACAAACTGATCCGGTCTCTTTCGAGAAAGGACCAAGGCAATGATGAACGCGACAGATGCGAGGTCCAACCTGCGCATCTTGGCGGTCTGCTGGGAAGGCGGCGGCAACGTGCCGCCGACACTCGGAGCTGTACGCGCGCTCGCCGGCCGGGGGCACAACGTCCGTCTGATTGCCGACGACACGATGCGAGCGGAGGTGATCGACGCAGGCGCCCGGTTCCTGCCATGGAAGCGCGCGCCGAACCGTTCTGATCGCTCACCCGAAAGCTGTTATGTGCGTGATTGGGAAACCTCCGATCCGTTGGCCGGCTTCCAAAGAGCATGCGAAAGGGTATTCGTCGGACCGGCGCAATTCCACGCCGAGGATATTCTCGAAGCATTGGCAACAGAGCCGGCCGATATCCTTCTCGGCGCGGATATGCTGTTCGGCAGCATGCTCGCGGGTGAAATCGCGAAAGTTCCGACGGCTCTGCTCGCGAGCAACATCTCGCTCTGGCCTCTTCCGGGACATCCGCCGTTCGGTCCAGGCTTTCAGCCTGCCCGGTCGGTTGCGGACAGAACACGCGATGCCGAGGTTTCAGCGACGGCCGAGCGGCAATGGGACGGCTTCCTGCCTTGCCTCAACGCGACGCGTGCTCATTTCGGGCTTGCGCCGCTGTTCCATGTCCGCGAACAGCCCTTGAGCGCTGGTCGCCATCTTCTTGCTACCAGCAGAAGCTTCGATTTTCCCACCGAACACCTGCCGGACCATGTACGCTATGTGGGGCCGCTGCTGGAGATGCCGAGCTGGGCCCACGAACGCTGGACGAGCCTGCCTGCGCGCGAGATGCGGCCCCTCGTGCTCGTTTCGTTCAGCACCACCAATCAGGGGCAGGCGGACGTACTCCAGCGGGCGATATCCGGTTTGGCCGGAGAGCCGGTCGACGTGGTCGTCACCCTCGGCAAGGCCCTCGAGGGGCTTCGTCTTCAATCGTCGGCGAACGCTACTATTCTTCCCAATGCAGCGCATGACGAAATCCTGACCAAAGCCAGCGTCGTCGTTACTCACGGCGGGCACGGCACGGTCTTGCGATCACTGAGCCACGGCGTTCCCCTCGTTGTTCTCCCGATGGGACGTGATCAGAACGACAATGCCGCGCGTGTGGACTATCACGGTGTGGGCCTGCGCCTCGATCCTTCGGCATCCCCGCAAATGCTTGGCGAGGCCGTGCGGCGCATCCTTTCAGAATCGAGCTTTTCCGAGCGGGCGTCGGCCCTTAGGCGCGCTATCGCCGAGGAAGGCCCGGGGCCTGCACGGCTTGTCGCGGAAATCGAGGACTTCGTCTTGAGATATTCACAAGGAGCCCTGTCGGCCGCGTGATCGGCCTCAGCATTTGCAAGCAGGAACACCGACCGGACTAACTCAAAACCCGTTTTCCCTACCGACGCCGTTGCCTTCCGCACTGGCGAACGGGGAGCTGTTGTCAATTCGCCCGACGGAGCCCCGAAAAACGGCATCGGAATCTCGAAAACGGTTCGATCAAAGGAACCCGAAGGATGACGTACGTCTCTCCAAGCGAAAATGGAATGATCCTGACATCCAGCCAATTGGATACCTATCTCGCCAAGATCGGGGTTGACCGGCCGGCGTCTCTCGACATCGAAAGTCTGTCGAGACTTCACCGCGCCCATCTGATGGCCTTCACCTGGGAGGCAATGGATGCCTTCATGGGATGGCCGTGCACGATCGCACCGGCTGCCGCCTTCGCCAAAATGGTTGAGGGCAAGCGCGGTGGCTGGTGCTACGAGATGAACGGTTTGTTCGGCGCGGCACTCGCCGCGCTCGGTTTCACTGTCACCCGTCTTTGCAGCGGCGTCGATCGCGAAATCATGGGCGACCTCGTCATCGGCAATCATCTGGCCCTGCGCGTCGATCTCGACCGGCCGTATATTGCGGACGTCGGCCTGGGCGACGCCATAGTCGAACCTGTGCCGCTTGCCGTTGGACCGATCAGCCAACGCGGTTTCGAATTTTCGATCGCGCCGGCGAACG
Organism: Mesorhizobium sp. 2RAF21; assembly: GCF_052115345.1. Lineage (NCBI taxonomy): Bacteria > Pseudomonadati > Pseudomonadota > Alphaproteobacteria > Hyphomicrobiales > Phyllobacteriaceae > Mesorhizobium > Mesorhizobium sp. 2RAF21. Next base: position 252,345 of record NZ_JBFRGM010000002.1, read on the forward strand.
ACGGCTGGCTGCGCTTCAAGAACCATGCGCGCGGCATGGCGCACAGCTTCGATTTCCGGCCCGATTACAGCGACGAGGCCGCCATGGCCGCGACGCTTGGCTGGCTGACGCAAGATCCCGGCTCGCCGTTCACAAACGCGCTGGCGCTCATTCTGCATACTGCGGATGGCTATGTCGCCCTGAAGAACGATTGCCTGCGCAGCGTGACGGCAGACAGCGTCAGCGAACAGTCCATCACGAGCGCGGATCATCTCGCCGATACGTTCAAGACGGTTTTCAACATCGAGGTTCCCGAGTCTGGACGCGTCTGGGAAAAAATCCAGGCCGTCGGCCGCGAGATGGCGATCTGAACTCAAAATAATCGTCCGTGCGAACTTCAACTGGAAGTTTTGACGTCTTCCAGCAGGAGAAGCTCCAACAAAGCTGGCTCCGGTACAAGAAGCCGCTTTGCTTCGCTCGGCGGGCCCACAAATCGAAGGAGCGAGTTTCAAGAGGGAAGCCAAGCCGCTCAACGAGAGTGAGGAACAGACGAAATGACAGCGGCGCAGCAGCGCAAATCGCCGCCGAACCTACGCTGTTGCCGCTGTTATGCCCGTCATTCCCATTCGATTATTTAGATATCCTATAAGGCACTGAAATCATTGTCAAATATTTCTCGATATGCTTCCAATTCCGACATAAAAGCCGTCAAAAAATCACGCTATTGATTTTAAAGAGAAAATTGTCACAAAAAAATTTTTGAGGTTTCAGCAACTATCGGTGCCAATCGGCTGATTTTCGCTCTGACGGTGTTCGGTCGCACAATCGACTCGATCGCAAAAAGTACCGTCAGTTCAATCTATCACGCCCCGCTGGAGCGATCCATCCATCGCAAACCAAAAGAGCTGGCCTGCTCCATTGGCACTTGGTCACGCCATCATTCATGCAAGCCCCAGTTTCGATCAGGGTCGTTGCGTCGATTGTCGGCCTCCGGCGGGACCGTCTCGGAGTGCTGGGGCTGACCATCCGATCCTGTCCAGTCAAACCGAACGCGCCAACCGGTGCTCTTCCCGCTATTGCTTTGGTAGCCGATGACTTGCTTGGGCACCGTGATGCCCGCTAATACCATCGAACCTGATCCGGTGCCAATGTTAGCAATAAACACGCTGTCGATCAGGCGATGATCCGTGAGATCGCGCTCTAGAATGAGCGATGGGCTTTTTGATCGCTTGCTCCCTCCTCCTTCTCTCCGCGAGTTGCTCCCTAAGTTTGTCCCCTTCGGCAAGATAAGCCTCTGCTTCCGGTGCATTCGTTGGCGTACAGCCTCTCTTCATCGGAAGGCGTCCCTTCTGGTAGGCTGAGAGGATCGCCGCCGCCGCATCAGGACCAACCTCAAGAACAAGATCGAGCCAATTCCTTTCGCGTGTGTAGATGTCGGCGCGCTCAGCTTTCGACAGAACCCCTCCTTCAAGGACGAGCCTTCTCGTCTTAATGGGCATGATGCCAGGCAGGCCAGCAAGGAAGTCCGTAAGAGAGCGCATCGCCGATTCCTATTGAGTCATTCCTGGGCCACTAGAGCAGCCGATGTCTTACTGCTGTCGATCGTACAAGATCGCGTCAGCCTTCGCCCCCAGTGTCAGGCTCGTCCAATCCGGAAAACTGCCACGCTGAAGGATGGCCTGCATGACACGGACAACAAGCTGATCGGCGAGATCGAGATCGACCTTGGACTTTGGCGGAAGCACACCCGAGTGGACCGCGTCTGACCGAGCCTTGTATAGATGCTTCATCTCATCGAAGATCTTGGTCCGCTCGACGGCACCCTCACCCAAGAGCCAGGCGGCGCGACTGCCAATCTTATAGGTGATTTCGGTATTCGACGTTCCGAGATCGTGCATCAGCACGATTTCCGCCGCCATGCCCAAATCGAGAGCGCGATCGACAGGATGAATTGCCAGCCGCGAGCGCCCGAGCCGGTCGATTGCACGGGGAAGGCTGTCTCCCTCGGTTAATGCCGCTAGCTGCCCGAAGGCGGTCTTGATCGTCGCCAAATCCGCTGGGAAAGCCACGAGCGGGTGAGCCGCAAACGGGCGGCCTGACATCGTGCCATCAGCCGACAGCAAAGCGCGGCGATCCGACAGAATTACCGACATCGGCAACTCGACCCCGCCACTGGAGCCAAGCAAACAGGCGAGCCGAAAACGACGGCGGATTGCATCACGCGCCGATGAGGCGGGCTGTGTTATGCTGGTCCCGGCTGGCCCATTTGCTTCAGACGGGTGTTGTTCGAAGGCTGGCGTTACCTTGTAGGACTGGACGAGGAAGCCGGTTCCGGTGGGCATGCTCGGCCACGAATATCGCCAGGGGTAGTCGAACGCGCTGAAGATGTCGGCCGCCGGCGGCACAAGGCGAACACCATCGCCCAATTCACAGGGCTCGTTGATTTCGATGCCAAGCACCGGCGAAACTTCCTCGTAGACTGCGGCATTCCGCGACACTTCGTTCGTGAAGAGTGCAACGATATCTTCCGGCGCTATTTTTTCGACGAGCCGGTCAATCGCCCATTCACCGAAGCGGCCTCCGACGAGAGAGCCGCCGCCGTCGCCACTGAACACCCAACACGTCGCGAAATCGGAGAACGGCTCTGCGCGGGAGAGATATTGATCGACACGATGCTTCGCCTCGTCGCGCCAGAGTGAATAGTCGCTGCCGCGGTGAATCTCGGCGAGTTCTCCAGCTATCCCACGCAGGAAGGCTACCGCGTCGGATGCAGTGTCCGCTCTGCTCATTCCTTGTCCCACCGACCGAGGTTCACGTCGACGAAGCCGACCGGGTAGCCCCGAGCCAAGACGCCGAAGCTGGGCTCGCCTTCGCTATGAACGGCGAGGACATGCTCGGGACCGAGCGGCTGATGTGTGTAGAGGTCGAACGCATGTTTGTCCGGCCGGCAGCCGAGCAACCGGCCAAAGGTGGCAACCACTGCCTCAGCCGCCGAATAACCATGGCGGGAATGGACGAGCGGCATGGCAATCTCCAGAACGCGCGGCCGACCGATCTGCTTCAGCATGTCCTGAAGTACCGCGTCTCGCTGCCAGAAATAGGCCGACTCGCCGCCCCAGCTCTCGAGGAGCAATTCAACGCCGCTGTCTTCGACGTTGACGGGATGCGAGACCATCCAGAACTTGTTGGAGCGGGCGTCGAGTTGATCGCTTTGGTACGGGCTGTCGGCGAACAAGCGATCTGCGACCTCTTGGCTGAAGGCGCCAGCAGCGACTTGCGCCGCGAAGCGTGATCGGATGGTGTCGAGGCTGGATGGATAAATGCCGCCTTGCCGGAGAATGTCGACTTCTGCGTCGGTCAAGCGGGTATAGTGCCAGGCGCGGATCGTGCGAACTTCCATCAGCCGCATGATATGCTCCTTCACCCAAATGAACTCGCCCGCGTAAGGATTTTCGGGATGGGGCATGGTGTGATCGGAGGTCTCACGCTCCAGCCATTGGCGGCGCGAGGTGAGCATGTAGTTGCGGATGACATCGGCGTGGGCGTCGAGGTCGCCGCGCAACTCGCGGTCGAAGGTTTCGACGTCCCAGACGTCAATGATGGCGACGCCGTCAGTCATGCCTCATTCCCGTTTCTTGCTACGATCCGCGCGCATGACGGGCCGACCAACTCCCAAACCCCTTCGATGATCGATTCCAGCGAAACAGCGTCGAGTTCGAGCGACGCGGCGTAAGCACGCCATTGCCGTTGCTTCCCTTCGTCGCCAAACATGTCGACCGAGAGTCCTGGTGGACGCTCTGTCGGGATCGGCGTTCGACGGCGTTCGAACGTCGCGCGAATGGCCGCGTCTAGATCATCAGCGGAAATGTCGATCGCGCGCGGTATCGCCCATAGGTCGTAATAATCCTTCATGCGTCCGTTTAGGACGCCAAGCGCCACCATCGCCTGGAATTTCTCGGCAATCACTGTGGCGGGCGGATAGGAACGAACCTGCGGAGCGGGAAAATCCAGCAAGGCCGGATAGTCGAGCCGCTGCGTCGCATCGGCCATGGCGTCCCCGACGCCGATGTCGATTGTGACGGGGATGCGCGTTCTTTCGAGATAGGCAGCGGTCTTGAGGCGAATGCCGCCGTATTCCATCTCCTCTCGAATGACGGTCGCAGCGAGCGCATCGACGTCGAAGACGAGTCCATCGTCGCTCTTAGCCGCCATGATCTCCCCGAAGTCGGCGATCAGGCGGCCCGGATCGGCGTCCCCGAGCCCGAGAAAGTCCGCATCCCGCGTCACCCGGTTGTCGTCCGTCACCCAGACCGTGACCAGCATGCCGCCTTTTAGGACAAAACGGTCCTGATGCGCCGAGATCGACAGGCGGTAGAGCAGCCGTTCGAGTGCGAACCGCACCAGCAGGATATCGAATACGCGGCCTTCCTTGCGGGCGATATTCAGCAGCCGGTCCTTGACCGACTTCGCCATATTCGTCGGTGCTTTAGCCATTGGAGGTGAGCGCCTCGATATAGGGTTGCATCACCTTCCAGGCGCCGCCGGCCTTCGCGGCCTGGGCGATTGCGCTCGGAGTTGCCTTGCGTTGCTGAAGAGCAGCGCGCAGGCCCTCTACAGCGACTGATCGATCGACCAGTTTGGGGTTTCGGAACAGGTCGGCAAGGGTCTTCGGGATCGAATAGACCGGGACATCGAGTCCGGCGATAGCATGATGCTCGATGCCCTGTCGCAGATAAGGCGCCGTGAAGCGGACCATACGCAGCGGCGGATAGGACTGCACGGGCGCCCAATCGCTCGTCCCGATCGCCACCCAAACGCGCCGTGGCATCTGGTCGGTCAGTTCATGGAAGGCGAGCGCCGACACCAGTGCAATCACGCCTTTGGGGACGCGCATGATGGCTTCAGCGAGGATCTGGTTCTCTTCGACTTCCGCACCACGCTTCTGATAAACTCCGCGCGAGATACGCTCGACTTCCCCGCTCTCGACGGCGCGCGCTATCGTTTGCGCGCTGATGCCAGCCTCACGCAGTTCATGCGCATGCATCATGCTGCGCGCATCGAGCATGCTTCTGAGCTTCGCCTTTTGTGAATCTTGCGCCGAGGGCATGTTACAAATCCTCCAATCGACCGCAATCTTATCAGAGGTTTTGTCACGCGCCATCCCTGAGACGCCGATCGCCCACCGACGCACAACATGAATTTCTCAGCCGCGAGCCGCTTTGCCTGATGCTTCGGGCAAGCCAGACCCGACAGGTTCAATGCGAGCAACATAAACGAGGGCGAAAGCCTTCCTCTGCGCCCGAGCCAAAGTCTCTGCCACCCCCTTCTGCGAGGAGACCCCGCAACGCCAAGAGAGTGAGAGTGCAGGCCGGGTTTGCCGTGACGGTTTCACCCCCGCCGATTTCCTGGACGTCGCCGCGCACCGCCGTCGATCAACTGCAGCCAATGGCTCCGAATTATGTTTCATTTCTGGTTCGTCGTCAGTGGTGGAAAAGTGCTGGATGGCATCTAAAAAAGCGAACCACCTATCATTCGATCACTTGTGGAAATAGACCGGCGCGCACCTGCTACGGACTGGCGAAGCGAAGCAATAGCCTTCCGAGTTGACGTGATGGACAATGATGTGGTCCGCAACCGGCCCGCCTGTTCGTCCGGCTGGTTCCGAAGTTTGGAAATGGATACGGTACTGAGTTCACCCAACTCATCGGGAACCTAGTCGGTGACTTTCGCATCAGGGTTCGTGCCAATCACCACGGAATCGAGACCCTGGTTTTTGCGCAAAGGGGACTTGGTTGAAAGTGTTGCAGGGCACGTCGGGTGGTGGGCCTTCTTGGTCTAACTGATTTCAAGAAATTCTTGTTGATAGTTTGTCGAACGTCTCCGATACTGGCGTGACACGAACATTAGGGTGCCATCAATTGACCATATCGGCTGAACGGGCCGGTTGCTGGCGTTGAATTGAATTCCGGTACCGGCAGGAAGTGTATCGTCGCCCGCGACAGCTCTCTCACCAGCACCTGATCTGTTTCAAAAAAAGCGCATCCACTCACATAGACTTTATGCCGACGTATTGTGACTTCTCGATTGAGAGGGTCGAATGTCTGGAGAAAAGTCCCCCGCGGCGACGCCATTTGAAGCCGTCGTACCACCGGCCATTACCTTACCGAAGGGTGGCGGTGCCGTTCGCGGCATCGGCGAGAAATTTGCCGCCAACCCGGTAACCGGTATCGGTGCGATGTCGGTGCCGATCGCGACGAGCCCGGGACGCACGGGATTTGGCCCCTCGTTGTCGCTTTCCTACGATTCCAGCTCGGGCAACGGTCCGTTTGGCTTCGGCTGGAGTCTTTCTCTTCCGTCGATCACCCGCAAGACCGACAAAGGGCTGCCGCGGTATCTGGACGGCCACGACAACACGAAGGATTCCGACATATTCCTTCTGTCGGGTGCTGAGGACCTCGTCGCTGCCTATCAGCAGGATATGGCGGGCCGCTGGTCACGCGATCAGCAGGGCCATATTCTCCTTGATGACCAGGAGATCGACGGCTACCGCGTGCGCCGCTACCGCCCGCGCATCGAAGGGCAATTTGCCCGCATCGAGCGCTGGACGCTGCTTTCCGATCAGCAGGACGTCCACTGGCGGTCCATCACCCGCGACAACATTCTCACTCTCTACGGTCGCGATGCCAACTCCCGCATCTTCGATCCGGAGAATGGCGCTCGCATCTTTTCCTGGCTGATCTGCGAGACTCGTGACGACAAGGGCAATGCGGTTCTCTATCGCTACAAGGCCGAGGACGGCGAAAGGGTCGATTACGGCAGGACCTGCGAACGCAACCGCGGCAGACCCAACGACCGGCGCCGCACTGCCAACCGCTATCTGAAGCACATCTATTACGGCAACCGCGTGCCGCTGCTGGAGGAGGAAGGGCGTCGCCCCCGCTTTCTCGACAAGGCCAAGATCGATGACCTGATTGCCCAGGGCGGCTTCCTGTTCGAAATGGTCTTCGACTACGGCGAACACGACGGTGACGCACCCAAGCCGGACGATGCGGGGACATGGGATTACCGGGCGGACGCATTTTCCAGTTACCGGCCTGGCTTCGAGTTGCGCACGACGCGCCTTTGCCGCCGCGCGCTGATGTTCCATCATTTTCCGGAAGACGATGAGGTCGGCAGAAACTGCCTGGTTCGCTCCACAGATCTTGGCCATGACGGTCAGCATGGCCCTGATGTTATTTCCGGCCCGGTCTACGCCTTTCTCACCTCTGTCAGGCAGATGTCCTATCGGCGCAACGCCACCGGTTACGACCGCCGAGGTACACCGCCGGTCACATTCGAATACACGCAACCTGTCGTGGAAGAAACCGTCCACGACATTGATGCCAAGAGCCTGGAAAACCTGCCGAACGGGCTCGACACCGCCTCTTACCGATGGCTGGACCTGCATGGCGAGGGCATTCCCGGCATCTTGACTGAACAGGCCGCTGGCTGGTTCTACAAGCGCAATCTCAGTCCTCTGGGCTGGCGGCAGCCCGCATTTGCACCGTCCGAGCTCGTCGCGCAGAAGCCCAACCTTTCGCTCGTCGGCGACGCGGCCGAATTCATGGATCTCGCAGGCGACGGCCAGCCGGATCTTGTGGTTCTCGACGGCCCCGTTCCCGGCTTCTACGAGCATGATGAGGACGAAAGTTGGCTGCCCTTCCGCCCCTTCTCCTCCTCTGTAAGACGCACCGTGCACGACCCCAATACCCGGCTTATCGATCTTGACGGTGACGGACACGCCGACATCCTGATCACCGAAGATGATACCTTCGTCTGGCACCTCTCCTTGGGAGAGGACGGCTTCGGTGCGGCGGAACGATCTTGGCAGGGGCGGGACGAGGAGTTGGGGCCACAACTGGTTTTCTCGGACGCCTCCCAGTCCATCTATCTTGCCGATATGAGTGGCGATGGCCTGACCGATCTGGTGCGCATCCGCAGTGGCGAGGTCTGCTACTGGCCTAATCTGGGCTATAGCCGTTTCGGCGCCAAGGTCACGATGGAGAGGTCGCCGGACTTCGATAGTCTCGACCAGTTCCGCCAGAGCCGCGTGCGTCTGGCCGATATCGACGGCAGCGGCACGACGGACATCATCTATCTGCACCGCGAAGGTGTCCGCCTCTATTTCAATCTCTCCGGCAACGGCTGGAGTCTGCCTCAGACGGTCGCCGCCTTTCCACGCATCGACGACCTGGTGTCGGTCGTGCCGATCGATCTCTTCGGCAACGGCACGGCTTGCCTCGTCTGGTCGTCGCCGCATCTCGGCGACGGTGGTGGGGTGCAGATGCGCTATGTCGACCTGATGGGCGGAAGGAAGCCGCATCTGCTTGTCAGGGTCGCCAACAATCTTGGTGCGGAGACGCGGATAGATTACGCTTCCTCCACCAAATTCTATTTGCAGGACCGGCTCAACGGCACGCCCTGGGTTACCCGTCTGTCCTTTCCCGTGCATGTGGTCGAGAAAGTCACCATCACAGACAAATGGCGCAACACCAGTTTTGCCTCGGCCTACTCGTATCATCACGGCTATTTCGACGGCGACGAGCGGGAATTTCGCGGCTTCGGCCGAGTGGAGCAGGTCGACACCGAATCCTATGGCGAGTTCACCGCCGGCAACGCCACCAGTCCGTATATCACAGAGGATCGAGCGCTCCACCAGCCGCCTGTCAAGACCGTCACCTGGTATCATACTGGCGCTTTCCTGGATCGCGAACGCATCCTTACGCAGTTTGCGCACGAATATTTTCCAAACTGGCTGAGGGCTCCTCTGCCGGCGGGTTTCGCGGAGAAATCGTTGCCTGCACCCGATCTTGGGAACGAAGAGCTTAGCACGGTGGAATGGCGCGAAGCGCTTCGCGCTTGCAAGGGCTTTGTGCTGCGACAGGAGGTCTATGAGCTCGATCTCGACGCCCTGGAACGCCCTGGCGATCCTCGGCATATCCCTGTCAAGCTGTTCTCCACCGCCTATCACAACTGTCGCATCAGCCGGCTTCAGCCGCACGAGGCCAACGCCTATGCGGTCTTCCTCGTAACGGAGAGCGAGGCTGTTACCTATCACTACGAACTGCCCCTGATGCCCGCTGGCGTGCGCCCCGACCCGCGCGTCGCCCACACGCTGAACCTGCGCCACGACGGGTACGGCAACGTGCTTCAGACGGTTGACATCGTCTATCCGCGCGTCGGTCTGTTTGAAGAGGATGCCCTTAACGCCGGCACGCTGGCGGCGATCCGCAGTGTCCAGAAGCAACGCCACCTCGTCTACAAGGAGACGCGCTACACCAAGGACCATCTCGACATCGACGCGCAACGCTTGCGAGTGCCATGCGAGACGATGACCTATGAACTTGCCATTCCGGACGGCAGAGGTGGCGATTACCTCACCATCGGCGAACTGGCGAAATGGGCGCTGAGCACTTACTATCCTCCGACGGTGCCAGTTGCCGATGTCGTTGCAGTGGCCGACATCCCCTACCATTCAATTCCCGACGGGGTCAGCTGGCAGAAGCGCCTCATCGAGCACCAACGAACGCTCTATTTCTCGGCTGATCTCGCAAATCCGGCTCCGTTCGGCGAACCTGGACCGCTCGGCCTGGTTTTCGAACACTATCAGTTGGCGCTTACAGACAGCCTGCTGGAAGCGGTCTTCAAGAACGCCGACGGCACCGGCAAGCTCGATCAGGTCATAGACGGCCCGCGCAACGCCCGCGATCTGCTCGACAACCCCGGAACCAGCGGCTACCTCAGCGGCGCAGCCCTTGCTGTACGCTTCGCCTCGATCCCACCTGCCCAGCTGGCCGGGCAATACTGGGTCCGATCCGGCATCGCCGGCTTTGCAGGGGACGCCGCCACACACTTCTATCTTCCAGTCCGCTATGCCGATGCCTTCGGCAATGTCACGAGCGTGACCTATGATGGTTGCGATCTGTTTGTTGCGGCGAGCACCGACGCGCTCGACAACACCGCTCGCGTCGCCCGGTTCGACTACCGCGTGCTCGCTCCGCGGGAGATGCGCGACGTCAACGACAATCTCTCCGAAGTCTTCTTCGACGTGCTTGGCTTTCCAACAGCTATGGCGCTGAAGGGAAAGGGTGACGAGGCCGACGATCTCTCCGGATTTGATGCCAGTGTCGCCAATCTTGCTCGCGCGCAGCCACCGCTGATGGCGCTGCGGGCCTTCTTCGACGGTGTCAATCTCGATGAGGCGCAGGCACGTGACTGGCTCGCCAACGCGACAGTCCGCCACATCTACGATTTTGGCGAGATCGAACAGCTGCTTGCTGACGGCACGCGGACGACCCAGTGGGCGGAGCACCCGGCTTGCGCCTGCACCATCCTGCGCGAGCAGCACGTCCGTGAGCTTGCCGCAGGCGCGGCAAGTCCGTTGCAGGTAGCCTTAGAATATTCGGACGGCCTCGGAACCGCGATCGTCAGGAAAATTCAGGCCGAGCCAGAAGTGGCTGGCCAGCCTCTGCGTTGGGTAGCCACCGGCAAGGTCATCTTCAACAACAAGGGTAATCCGGTCAAACAATACGAGCCCTATTTCAGTGCTGCTGCCATCGGGCATCGTTTTGAGGAGCCTGAGGCAGCAGGAGTGGCAACGGTCGTCTACTACGATGCCATCGGCAGGATCGTGCGTCGGGAAATGCCGGACGGTAGTTTTGAGCGCGACGAGTTCTCGCCTTGGCATGTGCGCAGTTTCGATCGCAACGACACAGTGCTGGAGCCCGGCAACAGCTGGTATGCGAGGAAGACGGCCGGTGCTGCCACGGCGGAGGAGAAACGCGCGGCGCAACTGGCAACCGATCATGCTGGCACACCGACCCTAACCGTTCTTGATAGTCTCGGCCGCGCGGTGATCGCCATCGCGCACAACCGCGTAAAGACTGGGGCGGGTGCCGTCGAAGACAGGATGTACCCGACATTCACACGGCTCGATGCCGAAGGGAAGGCGCTTTGGATCCGAGACGCTCGCGGCAATCTGGCGATGCAATACATCCTGCCGGCGGCTCCAGACGGCCAGGTTGATAACCCAACGAACTTCGCGCCCGGTTACGATATTGCAGGCAATCTTCTCTTTGAGCATAACGCCGATGCTGGCGACCGCTGGACGCTGAACGACGCCGCGGGCAAGCCGATGGTGGCGTGGGACAGTCGCGGCCACATGTTCCACGTCGCCTATGATCCCCTGCACCGCCCTGCGGCATCCTATGTCAAGGGCGCCGATCCAGCCGATCAAAACAAGGTCGTCCAGTTCGAAAGAGTGCTTTACGGCGACACACCAGGCAACGGCTTGCCGGACACCCCCGCCAACGACCAGACCCGCAAGCTGAACCTGCGCGGACGGGTCTACAGGCACTACGACAAGGCCGGCCTTGGGACCAGTGCCGGGACCATTCCGGCGACTGGTGACGCGGAGGCCTTCGACTTCAAGGGCAATGCGTTGCGCAGCACGCGTCAGTTGCTGCAAGACTACAAGCAGTTTCCCGACTGGTCGCGGGCGCCTCCACTGAATGCGGAAATCTTCAGCCAGAGCACCCGTTACGACGCGCTCAACAGGCAAGTCCAGCACGTCGCCCCGTACAGCAACCGACCGGGCGCGACGCTTGACGTCATCCGCCCGGGCTACAACGCAGCCAACCTGCTCGAGCGTGTCGATGTCTGGCTGGAGCTTGCCGGCGAGCCACCCAATTTGCTGGATCCTGCCACTGCAACGCTGCACGCTGTCGCCAATATCGACTACAACGCCAAGGGCCAGCGCATCCTCGCCGAGCAGAACGAAGCGGAGCACCGCATCGTCATCCGCTATACTTATGAGCCGGACACCTTCCGGCTGAGCCGCCTTGAGAGCATGCGTCCTGGGCATCAACAGGCCGACAGGCGGATGCTGCAGGACTTACTCTACAGCTATGATCCGGTCGGTAACATCACCGCCATCCGCGACGACGCGCAGCAAACGGTCTTCTTCGACAATTCCACCATCGCGCCAAGCAACGCCTATATCTACGATCCGCTCTACAGACTGATCCGGGCCGAAGGGCGGGAGCATGCCGCGCAAAACAACGCTCAGCGCGATGCCGCGTCGTTTGCGCCCGTAGTCGGCATACCTTTTCCCAACAGCCCAGAGGCACTGCAGCGCTACAGCGAGGATTACGAATACGATCCAGTCGGCAACATCATGAGCCTGCGCCATGCCGGCGGGGCGATCCTACGCTGGACGCGCCGCTACCAATATACGCCCGCCGGCAACCGCCTTGTCGCCACCCGGCTGCCAGCCGATCCCGACAATCTGCCGGACTATCCGGCCGCGCCTGGGTACACCGCCCGGTACGGTTACGACGCGCGTGGCAATATGACTTCCATGCCGCACCTGTCGGTGATGGAGTGGGATTTCCAGGACCAGCTGAGCGCCACCCAACGGCGGCTCAACAATGGCGGAGCAGCGGAAAAGACCTGGTATGTCTATGACGCGACCGGCGAGCGCGTGCGCAAGATCACCGATGCGGCGAACGGCAAGCCGAGGGAAGAGCGCATTTACCTCGGCAACATCGAAATCTATCGCGCTTATGAGGCCGACGGCCAAACGGTCAAACTGGAGCGCGAGACGTTGCATGTCATGGACGACAAACGACGTGTCGCACTTGTCGAAACACGAACGCGCCTTGCCGGCGCGGATCCGGCACCGCGCCAGCTCATACGGTTCCAACTCGGCAATCACCTAGGCTCGGCGGTGCTCGAAGTCGATGGCGAGGCGCAGGTGATTTCCTACGAGGAATATCACCCTTACGGCACCACCGCCTACCAGTCCGCCCGCAGTCAAGCCGAAACGCCAAAGCGCTACCGTTTTACCGGCAAGGAACGGGACGAGGAGACCGCCCTCTGCTGCCACGGCGAGCGATACTACTCACCGTGGATGGGAAGATGGATTTCGTGTGATCCGATCGGAATCTCAGGAGGCTTGAATCTCTACCTGTACGCCGGGGCATGTCCGACTTGTTTCGTCGACCCATCCGGATTGGACCCACAGCACCCGGAAGACACCGATATTCACCAGATTTGGCGCGAAGGACCACCCGCTCAGAACACCAGTACCGACAAACGGGCCACGATGTCAGGGCCACCGCCGAGCCAACCTCCCGGCAGCGCCCCCCCCACAAGCAGTCAGCCCCCTAGCAGTCAGCCCCCTAGCAGCCAGCCCCCTAGCGACGAACCCGACGATTTCGACGCTGATCCTTCACGCAAAGGTGAGGGCTACAAGCGAGGTCAAGGTCAACAGCGACAGAGGAGCATCGAGGACCGGATCAAACGCCTTCAGGAAGGTCGCCCGTCAACGAAAGGTGAGGATTCCGATTGGGCGAAAAGACCAAAGCAAAGCGGAATCCAGAGCGGAAAGAAGACGCAGCAGAACGCCGACTTTGAACGCCGGCCCGGCACGCGCAGAAAGAAAGATTCGCTGCCCCAGCCAGATGCACGCACGGCACCACACAACCAGCCCAAGCCTTTGCTGCCGCGACGCCCGACACCGCTTGAGCCTCCGAAACAAGACGTACTGAAGCCCGATCCCGCGCCGTTACCTCCGTCGACCCCAGCCCATCCGACACCGGTATCGCCCCAACCTGCGTTGCCGCACCCGGCCGAGCAACGCACACCGAGCGGCTTGACCCCCGAGCAACTTCGTCGCCTCGAAGAAGCCGATAAGCCACTTGAGCAGGGTGCCATCGACTGGGTGGCGATGCTCACCCTTGGCTTCATTGTATCTCGCGCACTGGGTCCCTCATTGCGTTTGGGCACAGCTGGCGCCACCACCGGCGCTGCCACCGGTGGCGGAACGTTGATGCCCGCGTTTCCATAGGGAATAGCAAGCGCAGGTGGGGTGATGGGAGCCAGAGCACGAGCATGAGCAAGGGCAAAATAACAAGCTTCGACAATCCCGAGATCCTCGAACGAAAGGAGCAGCGCAGCCATGAAGCCGATTGCAAATCCTCCGCCGCCTGCCATCGGCCCCGGCACTGCGGCCGATGCGGTTGCCAACGTGCAAGATGCCCTGTTGCTGCTGATCGACAAGCAGCGCATTCGCCTGCCTGACGATCGGCGCGACGATCTCGAGGCGGGCCTGCGCCGTGACCGGGATGCCGGGATCTACAGTACCGGCACCGGCAATGTCATTGTCACCGTCCGGCAGCAGTTCCAGCTGTCACCAGGCGAGGTCGTCGACCAGCCGACCGCCGACGTCCTCAACCGGTTGCTGCAGGAACTGGGCGCGCTCGACGCGCCGCAGCCGGAATGGGTCGTGCGCGGCCAGATCATCGACGCCGGCGGGCCGGTCAACGGTATTGCCGTCAGCGTCTACGACCGCGACCTGTTCTTTCGCCGCGACAGCCCGCTGACAGGCCAGCTTCTTGGCAGTGACGCCACCAAAAGCCGCGGCGACGGCAAGACCGGCTGGTTCGAGCTGGCATACAAGACAGCCGATTTTGCGGCTGGTGATATTCCCGCCAGCGGGACCCTCATTCCCGATCTGATCTTCGCTCTTGGCCGTGACGGCCGCTCGGTCGACGCGCTCCGGATCGTCCGGCTTCCGGACGGCAAGGATATTACCGAGGAAATGCCAGTATCCGATGACGATCTGATCATGGGGATCGAGGCCCGCCGGGTCGAGGAGGTGCGGATCGTGATCGCCGGCGGCGTGCAAATGCCGCCGCCTTCGGAATACGAGCAACTGATCCTCGCGCTGGTACCGCTCGTACCGGAAGCCATACCGGACAATGCCGACTTTGCGCGGCAGGAGGCGCTCGTCGGCGCCATGCTTCAGCGCTTCGATGAGGACAATCATCGCGACATCTCTTTCGCCGCGCGCGAAACCGGCCTGGAACGTTCCCGCATAGCTACGCTTGTGGCCGCCTTCCGGCTTGCGCGCGACCCGTTTGAAAACAGCGTCGGCGCCGCCGTCTTCTATGGCCTCGCCCGTTCCGGGGTCGGGACCGATGTGATCGCGCTCGCTCGTGCAAGCACAGATGATCTGCGCGGCGCGCTCAAGAGAGCCAGTACCGGCATGCCTCTGATCATCGCTCCCTTCTCGCCGGAGGCACGTCTTGAGGAGAGCGTCCGAGCCATCAGCGACCGGCTTGCCCGCATCCTTCCAAACTATCATGCAGGCGAAAGAGCGCCGTCGCTCGCGGATCTGATCGGCACCGATCTGCCGGATGCCGGCGAGCAGGCAACCTTGTGGCGCACTTTCTCCGACCATGTCGGAACCACCGCCGAATTCTGGCAGAAGCTCGCGACCCTGCCCGGTTTCGGCGACCCACAAAAAATCGCCAAGGTGAAATACGGGCTTCAGCTCGGAGCCCTGACGCAGAACAACATCGCGCTGGTCGGCGCTGTTCGTGCCAGGCACCCCGACATCGGCAATATCGGCGAACTCGCCTTCGCGCTTGACACTCAGGACAAATGGAAAGCGCTGATCGACAATGAGGAAATCTCAATTCCCGATGACGTTCCGGGCAACCCGGAAGAACGAAGGGCCAATTATGCGGCAAGTCTTGCCTCCGCGGTGCAGATAGCCCATCCGACGGCAGCGCTTGCCAATCTCGTAGCCACTCTGCCGGCGACAGCGTTCGCCGATACCCAACCCGCCGTTACCCAGTTCCTGTCGGACGCCGTGCGCAAGGCACAGTTCGATCTCGTCGAGGGCCGGATCAATGATCTGCTGGCTGCGCATGGTGACGACCTTTTGAAAGACATTCAGGCTGAGCAACGGCCGCTGGTGATCGCGCAGGTCAAGCGTCTGCAGCGACTGTTCCGTCTCAGCTCCAGCCCGCTGTCGGTGAAGGCACTGGTGCAAGCGGGATTCAATTCGGCGCGCGACATCGCCGAACTGCCACCAGACGTCGCGCTCGACATTCTGACGCCTCTGACGGGCGAAACCGAAGCGCGGATGGTGATCAACCGCGCGACCAACATCAGCGCCGCCGCGGTTCATCAGTACGTGCTTTTCAACAACGCGATGAACAGCGACGTTCCAGGAGGCGCATTGTGAGCGACCAGGACAAACTCGATGACGTCATCTCGCAGAACAGGCCGGACTATTCTTCACTGTTCGGCTCAGCCGAATTCTGTGACTGTCCGCAATGCCGCTCGGTCCATAGCCCGGCCGCCTACCTCGTCGATCTGCTGCAGTTTCTCGGGCCGGACATCCCCGGCATAACACCACTCGACGTCCTGATCGGCAACGCCAAGAAGACCTGGGCAGACGGAACGCCGATCATCGGCCGCCGGCCGGACCTGGCCTATATTCAGCTCTCCTGCGAAAACACCAACACGACCATGCCCTATGTCGACCTCGTCAACGAGGTGCTGGAGAGCTACGTTGCGTTCAGGCAGTCGCTGCCGTTGAAGGCCGACGCTGATGGTAATGTCGCTGTGCCGGCCGTGCCGGCGCCGAACGAGAGCTCGCCGGGCGTGACGGCCGCCGAACTCGGCGCCAATCCTGAAAACATCCGCGACACCGCCTACGATCGGCTGGAGGGCGCCGTCTACCCCTTCACCCTCCCGTTTCATCAACCGATCACCTCCCTGCGCCTGACTTTGAAGCAGATGGGTACGAGCCGGCACGAGGTGATGTCGGTCTTCCGCAAGGACAAGAGTGCAGCCTTCGATACCGCGCTCGATGTCGAAGCGCTTTCGATGACCGAGCACGAATATACTATTCTCACTGGCGCCCGCTTCGACGGCACGCCGCCGGTTCCGCCCTTGCCACCGGTTTCCGGGTTCTACGGCTTCAACGCACCGCCGGCCCCCGCAGACATCGCCTGGGTCTCGGGCGGACTGCCAGTTGGCGCCGTCCAGCATGTTCTCGGCGACGCCTGGGCCTTCGCGCCCTTCGCGCCGCCGCCTCCGTCGGGAGCAAACACACACGCCTCCGCACTTAACCCAGGCCTCCACCAGCATTTTTTCGACAGCGTCGCCGATCCGAACGGGCTGAAGGTCGCCGCGGATGACTTTCTTTTTGCCGAGGTCTTTCTCGACCCGGCCAACCCGCCGCGGATGCTCATGCTGCAGTTCTTCGACGGGACCTGGTCGCATCGCGCCTACTGGGGCGAGAGCAAGTTCGATTGGGGCGTCGAGGCGACCGCGAGCCGCCGCTATATGGGCCCGATGCCGGCGACAGGCGCTTGGGTCAGGCTCGAGGTTCCAGCCCGTCACGTCGGACTGGGGGGCGCGAGCCTGGCGGGCATGGCTTTCACGCTTTTCAGCGGCGACGCCACCTGGGGTGCCGCAGGAGTGCGCTCGTCTTCCTGGGTCGAGCGGTTGACGCAGGTTCCCACTCTCCTGGCTCGCACCGGCGTGGCCTACCTCGATCTCATCGCCCTCATTGGCACACGCTATCTCAATCCTTCGCGGCCGCATGGAGCGGCTCTGGAGGCATTCGAGCGCATTCCGATAGGCTTCGGCACACTTGCCCGGCTGGTCGCGAACAATTTCGCCAATCCCGATCCTCCGACGCTGTCGGCACTGGCCAGCGCCGGAATGACAATCGCCGAGTTGCAGACCTGGGCCGCAGAGCAATTCGCCACAATCAGCAAGATGCTGGTGCTCGATGCGCCTGATTCGGCTTGCGACCTCAGCCTAACTCGCCTTCTGCATCTGGATGGCACGTCGCTCGACGATGTTGAACTCGCGCGGTTGCACCGATTCATCCGCCTTTGGCGAAAGACCGGCTGGACCATTGTCGATCTGGACCGCACTATGACCGCGCTTCAGGCTGCGGACATCACAGCGAAGTTTCTGCGACAGCTAGGACAGATCACACAACTGCAAGGCGAGCTAGACCTGCCGTTGCAGAAACTCTTGAGCCTCTGGGGAAACATTCCGGTCAACGGTGACGACGCCCTTTACAACTCCCTGTTCCTCAACCGGGCCGTCAGGAATGTCGATCCGGATTTTCAGCCTGTCGATGGCGGTTACCTGACGGCGGCAGGCTTGAGGCTCGTCGATCATCTGCCGGCGCTGTTGGCGGGCTTGCGCACGCGAGCAACCGACCTCACGCTGATCCGCCAGCATGCGCGCTGGACGTCGGCGCCGGGGGTGCCGGCGACAACGACCTCCTTTGCCGACGACAATACTCCGCTGACGCTGGCGACGGCGACCGTGCTCTATCGCTATGCGACGCTGGCGCGGGCACTGCATATGGCCATCAAGGATGTCATCACGCTTGAGATACTGGCAGGCAAGAGCCCATTCAGCAGGCTGTCGCAGAGCAACCAGGATTTCGACGAGGCCGACATCGATCCGGCACGAACGCTCGATTTCGTCAGACTTGCCAATAATTTGGCCAAAACGTCATTCAAGCCGGCGACACTTGACTATCTGTTCGGCGGCACGGCTGACGCCTTTCCCTCCATTGCACCAGCAGGCGAGACGATCGGGCAGCAACTGGCCATCATTCGTGATGGGCTCGTGAGTATCGCCAATGACAACATCGCTTCCGACGATCCGAACGGCGAGCTGACGCGCGCCAAGCTGGCGCAGCTCTTCGAACCGCACATCGTCGAGCAGCTCGCCGGTCTCATAGCCGGCACGGCAGTCTACAGCGCCCCGCTGGCTGTATTGCCGGCCGGCGTTGTCTTGCCGGCGGGTTCTGTCAGCTACAACGGAAAGAGCCGCTTGCTGATGTCATCTGGCTGGCTTACCGACGCCGCCAAGGCCGTGCTCCTAGGCCTGTCGGGCGTGAACGACTATCGGATGGCGGTGCAGTCGCTCTACGATCAGCCCCGCAGCCTGCTGACGCAGACGCTGGTCGCTCGGCTGGAATGGCCGACAGCGGAGAAAGACCTGCGGACCGCTGTTCTCGAGGCTCCAACTCTCAGCGCGGACGGAAGTGTCGACCCGACGCGCGTTGCCGCTAAATTCAAGGCCTTTCTTGCCGCCGCGCTGCCCAAGTTTCGCATTGCCCTCAGTCGAGCTCTGATCAAACAGACACTCGCCGGTGCCCTCGGTCTCGATCCGTCGGTGACGGCTTTGCTCCTGGAAGGGAACGGTAGCGTGCTGCCGCTTGGCACGGACGCAGACAAGACCGTGCCCGCCATCTCGGATTTTCTCGCGCTGAGCGGCGACGGCCTGACTGGCGAATATTTCGCCGACAAAACGCTGACCGCTCCTGCGGTCAGGATCGTTGTGGACCCAATCGTTTCGTTCGGGTGGGATCCGGGCGTCGCGCTCGGCGCCCGCTGGACCGGCAAACTCGTCTCCGAAAAAACGCAGACCTATCAATTCCATTTACGGGCAGGCGGTGGCGTGCGCCTGACGATCGACGGCGCGTTGTTGATCGACCGGTGGAACGACGGGCCGCCCACCGAATATACCGTCTCCAGCGACCTCGAAGCAGGTCGATCCTACGATCTGAAGCTCGAATATTTCAATCTCGCCTCGGCAGACCCGAACGAAGTCCCGGCGCTGCTCGAGCTGCGCTGGAGCAGCGCCTCGTCGCCAGCTGAAATCATTCCCACAGGCCAGCTCTATTCCGCGACACGCGGCGATGTCGAGGCATTCGCGCGCCATACCTACATACGCATGCACAAGGCCAGCCTGCTGATTGGAGGTTTCGGGCTCTCCGTGCCGGAAACCGCGCTGCTGACGGACCCGGTGCGGGCGGGATCGATGAACCTGAACCTGTTGCCGGTCGACGCACTCCGAGCCACCCCGGCGCAGCTCTTTGCCGCGTGGTCAAGCTTGAACGAATTCGTCGCGCTGCGAAACCTGGCGATTGCCGATCCGCAATCGCTGAACGAGGTCTTCGATGCGCCGAACGCGGCGCTGGCGCTGGAAAGGCTGCAGCAAGCAACCGGGTTCGAAGCGACAACGCTTGCGGGCCTCGCGGGCGCCGCGGGGTTCGATTTACGGGACGCGGACTATCGCGACGTCGCGAAACTTCTCGCTTTTGCCAAGGCGATGCGGCTGGTCGGATCGCTCGCCGCTCCCACCACGCAACTTTTTTCCTGGGCGGCCGCCGTGCCTGACATGAAGCAGGCGCGCACGGCCGCCCAGGAGGCCAAACGCGCCTACAAGGCGCGATACGATGATCAATCCTGGCTGGAGGCCGCCCATTTGGTAGCGGACCCCTTGCGCGAGGCGCAGCGCGCCGCACTCGTAGCTTACCTTCTACCTCGTCTTGGATACACGGATCCCGGCCAACTTTTCGAGCATTTCCTGATCGACGTCGAGATGAGTCCCTGCATCCGCACCTCGCGCATCAAGCAGGCGATCTCGTCCGTGCAACTGTTCATTCAGCGCTGCCGTCTCAATCTGGAAATGCCACATGTCTCTCCCCGAATGATCGACAGCGACCGCTGGACGTGGATGCAGAACTACCGGGTATGGGAAGCCAATCTCAAGATATTCCTTTTTCCCGAGAACTGGATTGAGGCCGAGCTTCGTGACGACAAGAGTCCGTTCTTCAAGGAGCTGGAATCCGATCTGTTGCAAGCGGAACTGACCGCTGATGCCGCGGAAATCGCCCTGGGCAGCTATCTCGAAAAACTCGATACCGTGTCGCAGCTCGAGATTTGCGGCCTCTACGAACAGCGGGATTTCTTAGCCGATGAGAAACGGCAAAGCGTGCTGCATGTGTTCGGCCGCAGCTTCGCGACGCCGCGGATCTTCTACTACCGGCAGTTCGTGACGGTCAATCCGACCTATACCTACTGGACTGCATGGGAAAAGGTGCCGCTCGACATTCAAGCTGACGAAGTCTCGCCGGTTATCTGGAACCGACGCCTCTATCTCTTCTGGACGGTGACCATCGAAAAGGCCAACCTCGCCACGAACAACCGATACACGGCGTATGGCCTTGCTTGGAGCGAATATCATCAAGGAAAATGGAGTTCGAAACAGACTACGCCCGCCACCGTCGCCGTTGCTATCGCCAATCCTAGCGTTCGGCTGAACATAGAAAAAGTCGGCGACAAGCTGAATTTCGTCTTCGCCCTACCAGCCGGCGGGATCGGCATGGCCTATCCCTTCGGGCCGGGGGGCTTCCTAACAGGCGGCGGGCCGGAATACGCGGCCATCTCTAAGCAACTGGGCACAATAACGCTTCAGACTTACAATGGCATTGCTTCCTCGAACGACAAGAATTCAAACATAACCTACCATTCCGGTTTCCTGGCGGCTAGCGCTGGCGACATGGAGTTCCTGCCGGTTGCGGATCCAGATGCGGCGATCCCGGTCTTCGCACGAACGCCCGACCTCATTTCCTTCTACGCCCCCGGCACAAAGCCTTATACGCTCAACGACCATTTCTTCGTGCAGGAGGGGCCGCGAACCTATCTTGTCAACCCGTCGAGTTCGGCTCCTAGCGACATCTCCCCCTACCTGGCCGACGGTATCAAGCCGTATCTCGTTGGCAGCTATGCGGCGAAGGCCGCCTCTTATGAGACGACCTCTGTGGCGCAGCTGGAGCCGCAGTTCAAACTGCTGAGCGTCAAGGCGAATCCTTGGCAGTCGGGTCCAGCTGGCATAGCCGCGGCCCAAGCGCAGTTCCTGACCTCAACGGCAGCGACGAGTGCGTCCATCAGCGCGACTGCGCTTTCTTTGGAAAGTCAGATCTTTCACTACGGCGTCATCAAGCCCTCGGACTTATTCGTCGCCAAGTACTCGGCCGATTTCACTTTCGAGACGTTCTTCCACCCCTATGCGGCGGAATATCGACGGCGGCTCAACCGCTACGGCGTCGCCGGCCTGCTAACGATCGGCAGCCAGCGTCCAGCCGACCTACCCAAGGTCCTCAGCTTTGCCGACGCCTACGGCCCCTCATGGTCGACGGTCAACACGCCCTGGCCCCAGCACATCGTGGATTTCTCTTTCACCGGTGCCTACAGCCTTTACAATTGGGAGCTGTTTTTCCACGTACCCCTGCTGATCGCCACACGGCTCAGCCAGAACCAGCGCTTCGAGGAAGCGATGACCTGGTTCCACTACATCTTCAACCCGACCGTCGGCGATGGCTCCGATCCCGTGCCACAGCGCTACTGGAACGTGCTGCCCTTGCGCGAGAACCAGCCGCAGCGACTTGATGACCTGCTGAAGGCATTGAACGCAGGAGACAAGGACGCGATCGCGCAATGGGAGGATCTCCAAGCCCATCCTTTCCAGCCGCATCGCGTCGCTCGTCTGCGCCTTGTTGCCTATCAAAAGACCGTGGTGATGAAATATATCGACAACCTGATCGCTTGGGGTGACCAGCTGTTCCGGCAGGACACGATCGAAACGATAAATCAGGCGACACAGCTCTATGTGCTGGCCGCGATTCTGCTTGGCCCGAGGGCGCAGCGGGTGCCGGCGCGCGGCCAGGGCGAGGCAAAGACCTACGCCGAGCTGCGAGCCGCCAAGCTGGATGCCTTCAACCAGACGCTCGTCGAATTTGAAAACGATCTCCCCTTCAGCAACCGTGCCACGACGAACGCCGGTGCCACGCAAAACCGGGCATTACTCGGGATCGGTCGCAGCTTCTACTTCTGCCTCCCGCAGAACGACAAGCTGCTGGCCTATTGGGACACGGTCGCCAACCGGCTGTTCAACATCCGCCATTGCATGAATATCGAAGGCGTCGTGCGGGAATTGCCGCTGTTCGAACCGCCCATCGACCCAGCGCTTTTGGTCCGGGCTGTGGCACAGGGCATCGACATCGGCAGCGTGCTGAGCGATCTGAGCGCTCCGCTACCCTATTACCGCTTCAACGTGCTGCTCGCCAAGGCGATGGAGATGGCGGCAGAATTGCGCACGCTCGGAAGCGCGCTGCTGGCGGCGCTCGAAAAGCGAGATGCTGAACATCTCTCCAACCTGCGAACCGCACATGAGGCAGAGCTGCTGTCCCTCACGAAGCAGCTCAAGCAGCAGCAGCTCGCCGAGGCGCAGGCCTCTGAGATCGCCCTTCAGAAGACGCGCGACGTGACGCAGGCGCGTTTCGACTTCTACAACCAGCTTCAGCAGCGTATCGGCGAGGAAACCAATCAACTGAACGAACTGGCCCAGGCCCAGGCCAGCCAGGAGGACGCTCAGTCGGAGGAGAGAACAACGGCCGATATCGCCTCCTACTCCACAGACATCTCTGTGGGTGCTTCGTTCGGCATGTCGCCATCCGTTAGCATTTCCGCGGCCTTTGGCCGTGGCAACGTCCTCCCGGCTCATGAGGCGAAGAGCCGCGAGAAAGGGTACAAGGCCTCACTTCATACCTACCATGCCAATCTCTCTTCCATACTCGGTGGCTGGCAGCGCCGGTCGGACGAATGGAAATTGCAGAAGGATCTGGCCTCCAAGGAACTCGTCCAGATCGACAAGCAGATTGTAGCCGCCGGTATCCGCGTCGCTTGCGCCCAGCAGGATCTCGACAATACAACGCGGCAGATCGAGCAGTGCCAGGAAGTTCAGGAATTTCTGCGCAACAAGTTCACCGGCGAGGAACTTTACAGCTGGATGGCCGGCGACATTTCGACGATCTTCTTTCAGTCCTACCAGATGGCATATGACCTGGCCAAGAAGGCGGAACGTTGTCACCGTTTCGAACTAGGCCTGACCAGTTCGAACTTCATCCAGTTCGGGGCATGGGACAGCATGCGCAAGGGCCTGATGTCCGGCGAACGACTGTATCTCCAGCTCAAGCAGATGGAACGCGCCTATTTTGATGGAAACCGGCGCGACTACGAACTAACCAAACACTTCTCACTGGTGATGAACGCTCCTCTGGAGCTGATCAAGCTCAAGGAACTGGGCTGGTGCGAGATAGAACTGCCAGAGGCGGTGTTCGACGTCGATTTCCCTGGCCATTACATGCGCCGCATCAAGAGCGTCGGCATCAGCGTCCCGGCCGTGGTCGGCCCCTATACCGGAATAAACTGCACGCTCACGCTACTGCGCGACAAGACGCGGATCAAGAATACACCGGCCGACGGCTATGCCGAGCGGGACGGGGGAGAGGATGACCGTTTCCTCACCAGTTGGACGCGGATGCAGTCAGTCGCTACCAGCAACGCGCAAAACGACAGTGGCCTGTTCGAACTCAATTTCCGCGACGAACGCTATCTGCCATTCGAAGGCGCCGGCGCGATCTCCCGTTGGCGGATCGAGCTTCCAAGGACTTTCCGTCAATTCGACTACGACACAATATCCGACGTGGTGCTGCACGTCAGATATACCGCCCGGGACGGCGGCACGCCGCTGAGAGGCGCTGCCGTCGCTAGTTTGACGCAGCAGTTGAAGGATGAGGCTGTACAGCCGCAGACTCGTCTCTTCAGCCTTCGGCACGAATTCCCGAGCGAATGGCACCGGCTTTGCAACGTCGCCGACGCCGCGGGGGATCACAGCCAGACGATTTCGCTTGCCAAGCAGCGCTTCCCGCTTTTGTTCCAGGGCGGCACGATCACTATCAACAGCGTGGAGATTTTCGGCGCCCCGAGGAACCGGTCGCCCGACGCCGCCCCGGATATGAAAATGTCACTGGCCGGCCCGCCGGGTACGCCCGACCTCCCAGCAATCGAGAACGCCGCCAATATCGGCTCGCTGGTCCACAAGATCGTCAACGACGCGGCGATAGATGTGAAAAACGCAAGCGACACCGGCAAGGAGGCTGACTGGACCATCCGTGTACTTAAGGCCGATGTCGCCACTGTGCTCGAGCGCTTGGAGGACATCATGCTACTTTGCCACTACACGGTGACGATGCCGAAGGAATAGGCGGATCAGAGAGGAACCCGATGGGAGCAGTGTGCGACCTGCCGCAACTGGAGAGGACTGCGGCCGCTTTTGCACGCATCGGGGTGACGCAAACGCGACCTTAGCCACGCACGCTTCTCCCGCACTTACGATATTGAGAATGGTCGACCAGAGCTGCGTTCAGGCAAGAACAACGATCACCTCTGTGGCCATTTGACGGCGTAAACTCCGCTTTGTGAACGCTATTCTACGCCAGAGCACTCCGATCCATCGAAGCGGCTAAGGCAGTTGCGGTTGGAAAAGATGTCTGCATCATGGGCGGCGCCAATGTTGGGCAGCAATTCATACGTGCTGGCCGTGTAGATGAGTTGTCTCTTCACATCGCCCCATCCTGCTAGGCGGAGGAACGCGGATGTTTGAGGACGTCACCGGCAAGTGCCTCGAACTCACAGTCAAATCCGTCGTCAATTCACCGAGCGCGACCCACGCTCGCTACGCGCTTTCGCGATAAAAACTACCTCCCCTCGACCCACGATCGGGTCGAAAGGTCTGCGCCGTATCATGACGTCACGGCGCGCAAAAATTCGAGCAAACCAAACCGGCGAAAATAATGGAAAACATCTATTCCTCTGTCCGTCGTCAGATGATTTGAGACCGCTTCCGGCAGCTGCTCCAAGAAAATCTCGAAGACAGCTCGCATTTTTGTCTCTCAGGACCTTGATCCTTACAGCCTGGTTTCGATCAGCTCATCGAAGCATTCCGCGATAGACGCCAAGGTCGGAATTGAGGATGGGGGTTGCGCCAACCGTGCGTTCATAGAATGCCGCTGGTCCAACATCACCGATAATGGCGTAGCCATACCCCGCAGTCTTCAAATCAAGCAGTGTCACAAGCAGCAACGCGTGTCCGATGCCCTTGCCACGCTCTGCCTCGTCCACTCCAGTTGGGCCAAAGAAGCCACGCGCAGTGGTGTCGTAGCACGCAAAGCCAATGAGTCTTTCATCGGCGGTTGCCAGGAAACAGGATGGCGGCTGGCGAGACATCGCAATCGCCGTTTCACTCGACCAGCGCGTCTGGAATTCCCGCCGCACCCAATCGGTCACCAATTCCAATTCCGGAGCCAGCGCACGTCGGATCGTTATGCCTGCTTTCTCCATGCGGGTCGCCAGCGCAGGGTCGGGATGAACCTGCGAAAGATTGACGAGGTAGTCCATGCGAACCTCCCTGGAGCTTTCATAATTTTCTGAGCGGGCGGATGATGTGGTTCGGCCTGTACGACAAACGGTTTGACATAGCTGATTGCCACATTTGAAGAGCCGCCCAGAGGCATCCCGCTAGTGATTAGACTCGTGAGGAATGCGGCCAGGAAAGAGTATATGATGCCAGCTCCACACACACGTGCTGAAAGAGCGCGCGTCAATCCAAATAGCAGAGCAGATAAGCCCATCACCACGCTAGGTCTAAGTTCGGCTTGCGCTTGCCTTGTTGCCGAGTAAGCCTGCTCGATGCCAAGAACATCTATTTTCATTTCGTCGATCCGATCTACTCGCGAATATCTTCGAATTTCCGATCAGTCGGTCGTCAGTGATCCCTATTTTGCTCGCTTCCACATGACAGGAACCGTTTCGAGCGATGTTATAGAGTTAATCTCAAACCCGTTTCAGCATCGAACAGATGCAACTTGTCGGGATCTGGCAGGAGCGCAAGCAAGTCACCGGGCGCAACGTCGATCCGCTCGCGCAGCGTACACACGACGTCGTCACTTCCCATGCGAGCGAATAGCTGTGTTTCAGACCCGGTTGGTTCGACGACCATGACTTCGGCCTGTGTCCCGTGCTCGGCAAGTTTCAGATGTTCCGGGCGAATTCCCAGCACTACCTCGGCGCCACGCGACACCTTCAGACCAGACGGTAACGATAGACGCGCTCCACCATTGCCAATGAATTCCAGTTGTTCCGACGTGCCAATCCGACCCCGAATAAGGTTCATGCCAGGAGAGCCGATGAAGCCAGCAACAAAGAGGTTCACCGGGCAATCATAGAGTTCCAGCGGAGAGCCAATCTGTTCCACAACACCGTCATGCATGACCACGATGCGGTCGGCCATGGTCATGGCCTCGATCTGATCATGGGTGACGTAGACGGTAGTCGTCTTCAGCCGCTGATGAAGTTGCTTGATCTCCGATCGCATCTGCACACGCAGCTTCGCGTCAAGGTTGGACAAGGGCTCGTCGAACAGGAAGACCTGTGGTTGCCGCACGATGGCGCGCCCCATGGCCACGCGCTGACGTTGGCCACCGGAAAGATGGCGAGGATGACGGTCCAGCAGCTTTTCGAGCCCCAGTATCTGCGCGGCGTCCCGCACGCGCCGATCAATCTGCTCCTTCGGCGCCTTGGCGAGCTGGAGCGAGAAGCCCATATTTGCTTCCACAGTCATGTGGGGATAAAGCGCATAAGACTGGAATACCATGGCGATATCACGGTTCTTTGGAGCGACGTCATTGACGATGCGTCCGCCAATGGCAATGTCGCCGCTACTTATCCCCTCCAGTCCGGCAATCATGCGCAACAGGGTCGATTTCCCGCAGCCGGAAGGACCGACGAGGATGACGAATTCGCCATCCTTGATGTCGATATCGACGCCATGCAGAACCTCGAGCTCTCCGTAGTTCTTGCGAACATTCACAATGCTTACCGATGCCATGCCATTCTCCGGTCGGGCTTATCGTTGATCGAGCCACACGTTTTGGTTTGGATTCCGTACATGACGATCATCGACTGTGCCGTCCAGAACAGGTCGCCGCTCTATAGGGCGCCAGCGCTTCCTGAATTGCGGCCAGGCAAAGTTCGCGAGGACGCGGCATCACCTTTCCCGTGACCACGCGAGAATGGAGACGACCGAGATACTGGCTTACAAGCGTTTCAGGGATGTCTCGATCGAAGCGTGCAAACAATTGCTCGACTGCTACTCGCGCGCGTGCATCCGGCCAATAGTATCGGATACGATCGCTGTAACTAAAATGCCGCAGCAAGCGCTGTTCTTTTCTGTCGCCCGGATAGTGAGACGCCCAGTGGCCGGGATTTTCCAGCATGACGGCTTCCATCGTTGTCGCCAGAGAGCCTTTTGGCGCGGTATCGCTGAGCACGTCCGCAATTATGTCGAGGCCATAGAGCGCTTCGCGCAACGCGAAGGTGAGCCCCGGCCCCACTTTGAGGATAGCGAAACCGTCATCTACTAAGGCCGAAAGCGCCTCAGTTGGTTGGTAATCAGTCGAGTGAGCTTCGAAGACCAAACCCGGCATGGATTGTAGCGCGGCGCTGAGCTGGCGCGCATGCTCAGGGCGATAAACGGCGACACCCGCATTATCGAACTCGACTCCAGGCTGAACAACAATGCCAATCATGCGCTCAACGGCAGTATCTATGCCAGCCTTGACGAAGGCAGCTTTGTGAACGGACAGCGTCTGCAGCGCCGCCTGCGGCCGGGTCACCTCAATGGAAGAGAGATCGTGGGTCGCGCCACCAGGAGGTGGTACTTCCGTTCCCACGATGTAGAGTGGTCGTCTGACACCAGCACGCGCCGCGGCCTCTTCCGCGACCGCAGCCAGCCGGGCAGCGCGTGTTGCGGTCACATCATCAGGCAGAGCCGTAGGTTCACCAGCGCAGCCCATCGATGTGTCGAGGTGGATTTTCTCGAACCCAGCGGCCACATAGGCGGCAACCATGGCTTCTGCCTTCTCCAACGCTTTCTCGGCTGGCAGTGCCTTCCAAGGGTTGGGGCCGAGATGATCGCCCCCGAAGATGATATTGCCCACTGCAAAGCCAACGCTGCCTGCGATCTTCTCGACGAATTCGCGAAAACTGGCTGGCGTCATTCCCGTGTAGCCGCCCTCATGGTTGACCTGATTACAGGTCGCCTCGATGAGAATTGGCGTGTTTTCGGCAAGGCCATTCCTCAGCACCGCTTCAATGACCAAAGGATGCGCCGAGCATACCGACGCAATCCCCCGTGGCAGCGACGTAATCCGGTCGTCGTTCAGTCGGGCCAGCGCACTTTCCCTGTTTCGCTGGATGAAAATGCTCATGCCAGCTTCACGACCTTGGTCAGATGGCGCGGCGCGACTGTGTCGATCTTCCGGGCTTGCGCGACGCGCTCACCCAGTATCTGCAAGGCAGGCAACATACAGAGCCCCGCAAGCGCCGGCGCGCAGTCGATATTGAATTCGACATCGCCCGGACCGCCAAGGCCTATCACCACGGCCCCCTTTTCTTGCAACTCCGCGACAAGTTTCGCTTCCGCGGGCTTCTGATCTGCGCTGTAAAGCATGATGGCGGCCGTGCTGCGATCGACCAGGCTGATTGGTCCATGACGATACTCCAGCGGGTGAAAGGCCTGTGTGAATGTCTGGCTCATCTCCATCAGTTTCAACGCGCCTTCCAGGGCCAGCCCGTAAAGGGGACCACCGCCTAGAAAAACGAAATGTGAGCGATCGGCGGTCAGGCGAGGCAGAACCGCATCGACATCTTCAGCCAGACGTTGCGCTGAGCCGACCAATTCGCGGGGCATTTCCTGCCCGATCATTTCCAGGCAAAGCAACAGCATGAGGCTTGCCGATACGGTCATGACGATGCCTTCGCTGGGATGAGTTGCGGCCTTGACCAATCGGTCGCAATTCTTCGCCAAGGAACTGTCTTGTTCCACCGTCACAGCCGTTACAAACGCGCCTGCCGTGCGGCTCGCCTTGATTGCCGCCACCGTCTCCGTGGTTTCGCCGCTTCTGGAGAGTGCAATCACGTGCGTGCGCTCCCAGCGCGGCCAGAATGCAGCCGGCTTGTTGAGCCATTCCCCACCCGGAACCGCGATAGCCGGGCGGCCGAAAATATTTGCTTGAGCAGCAAGCGACAGCGCGAGGTTGTAGGAGGTGCCGCAGCCCAGAAAGACGGTCAGCTCAGCCGCGTGCGGGGCAGATATCGAGCCGATCGCCTTTTCCCAGTAAGGAAACTGCTCGAATATCACTCGTTCTGTAATGCTCATAAATATCTCCGATTTCATTTGACCGAACCAGCCAGCAAGCCACTGACGAGGTAGCGATTTAGGAAAATGACAACGAGTGCGGGGATGACGATGGCGATGGACCCGCTCGCCGTGATCAACCCGTAGTCGATGAAATTCTTGGTGACGAATTCCGGGATCAGCACCGTCAGCGGTTTTGTCGCTTCAGGGGAAAAGATCAGAGGGACGAGGTACTGCCCCCATGCGCCAAGGAAAGTAAGGATGGCTGCCGCCGTCAGACCAGGCCCCGCCAGCGGCAACACGATCCTAAAAAAGATGTAGAGCTTACCTGCTCCATCAATCTGCGCAGCTTCTTCCAGGGCGATCGGCAGCGCTTCGAAAACGCTGCGGAGGAGCCACAGCGAAAGCGGCAGATAAGCCGACACATAAATCAACGCAACCCCGAGATATGTGTCCACAAGATGCAGGCGGATCATGATCTGATAGAGCGGGATCAGTACCGCATAGGCGGGAATTGCAAGAGTAGCCACGACGGCCGCGAAGAGCATGCGACGTCCGGGAAATTCCAGTCGTGTGAATGCATAAGCGCCGAGCGCCGAAATCGCGACACAAAGCAGGGTGGCGGCGACAGAAGTGACGATGCTGTTGACCAACGCCGCGCGAAACTGCGCCCATACCTCAACACCGCCGATGCGCGCGATATTGATGCCGAGCAGGCGCGAAAAATGATCCAGTGTGAAGTGCTGCGGGAAGAAGTGGATCGGCCGTGCCGAAAAATCCTCGGTAGGTGTGACGGCGCTCACCAGCGTCCAGTAGATCGGACCGAGGGACCAAACCAGTAGGGTCGCTACGCCCACCCAAACAACAATGCGGTTGCCAAATGTCTGTTTCATCAGTCGAACCGAGTGTTACGATAGACGCGCAGCACATAGACGAGCGAGATCAGCAGCGAGACGAGCGTGATCACGAGCGAAAGCGCCATGCCGTATGAGAAGCGAAGGTTTTGGAAAGTTTCGAGGTAGATCTGGACCAAAACGGGCCGCGTCTCCAAACTGGAGCCCGCCAGAACCCAAGCTTCGTCGAACAGATTGAAGGCGTTGACCGTTGCGTTGGTCATTGCGACTGCAATCGCGCTGCGCACTAACGGCAGGGTAATACGCAGAAACATTTGCGTTTGCGTGGCGCCGTCAATACGAGCGGCCTCGTAGAGATGTGCTGGAATACCTTGCATGGCCGCCAAGACGATTACGACCGTCAACGGCATCATCCGCCAGACGTGAACCACCGTAACGGCGATGATCGCACTTGCGCGATCGTTGAACCAAACGTGGTTCTCGAACGGCAAGCCGAATGCGGTGAGTATTCCGTTCAGGAGACCAGCCCCCGGCTGGAATATCCAGAGCCAGATGACGGCGTTAACAACGCCGGGCAGCGCCCACGGCAGAATAACGGCAGCGAGAAGCCATTGCCGCCCGACACGAACCTGGTTGATGAGCGCAGCGGCGAGAACACCGAAAACCGTCTCAGCCAACACCGCCAGCAAAACATAGAGAAACGTATTGATCCACGCAGATCCAAGCTGGCCGTCGGAAAACATGCGGGCGTAGTTTTCCAGGCCGACGAAAGGCGTTCCCGCTTGCATCGGATTGACCCGATGCAAGCTGTCCCACACCGTCCTGCCCATCGGGGCAAAGACCAATGCCGCCATGGTGATCAGGATCGGAGCGACCAGCAGGAAGCCGAGCATGGCGTCGCCGTTGCCGCCGACGCCATGTTTTTTGCCTCCCGAACTAAGCGAGGCTGCCAATGTCATTGAGCCTTGGCCTGCTTGGTGGCCTCGGCGATGCTCTGCACAGCCTGCTCGACGGTCATCTGGCCCTTGGCGGCGCTGTTGATCGCCGTGTTCACCGCGCTCGAGAATTGCGGATACCAGGTCGGCGTGCCCTGCGGGAACAATGCCTCGACCGTCTTTGACTGCGTAACCAGGGCGCTGCCGCTGCGCAACTTACCCGCATCATTCAGCTCGGCAAGAACGGACGTGCGAGTGGGCAATATGCCGTTGGCGGTATAGTTCTGCGTCTGGAATTTCTTGGCCGTGAACCATTTGATGAATTCGATCGCGGCTTCCTTGTTCTGCGACACGTTTGGAATGCCGATTGCTTCCGGCAAGCCAAAGCTGCGGGTATTCCCGCTTGATGTCGCAACCGGGATCGCCTCGACTTGGCCAGCGACCTTGGATTGCGCCGGGTCATTCATTTGACCGAGACGGCCAGGCTCTCCCGAAATCATGATGCTGGTCAGACCCTGTGCGAACTGGCCTTCATTGATCTGGCTGTCTTTCAGATTGGTCGAAGCTGGATCGACAAGTCCGTCTTTCAGAAGCTTCAGTTCGAACTCCAGAGCTTTGTATCCAGCCGAATCCGGCTTGGTGAACAGGGGCTCGAAATTCGCGTCGAACAAATCGCCACCGAAGGCTTTCGTCAAAAGGTACCAGCTCGTCGAAGCCCCTTCGGTAGGCGACAAGGGTAGGCCAATTGGATAGTTGACGATGCCTTTTTCCTTGATCTTCTTCGCTGCCGCGGCAAGTTCGTCCAGTGTTTTCGGCATCTCGGCGATGCCGGCATCCTTGAAATGCTTCTTGTTTACCAGCATCACACGGAAATCGTTGCTGTAGGGAATACCAAGCAACTTGCCGTCGACGGTGAAGATGCCGGAAACACCGATATCCTTTAGCGCCTCGGCGTTGATCGCGTCGTTCAATGGTGCGTACCAGCCAGCCGCACTAAACTGTCCGGTCCATGACCAATCGATCTCGGTGACATCTGCGGGGGTCGTGCCAGCAATCAGCGCCGTAACCAGCTTGGGTCGGATATCGTCCCAGGCAAGCGTCTGCATGTTCACGTGGATGCCGGTCTCCGCCTCGAAATCGGCGGCGATATTGGACGCCTGCGGCGACGGCACGAGCACCGTAATGGTCTTACCCGCGAGCGGCTTCTTGTCATCGCTGTGTGCCGGTCCAGCTACAGCCAAAGCAGCCATCACTGCCAGAGGTTGCATCAATTTACGCATGTTCCCTTCTCTCCTTATTATTGAGGCCTGCTTCACCTGTTTGTTCCGTCGCGCTGTTTGCGACAGCAGCAAGTTGCCCGATCCAGCTATCATCGATGAGCCAGCCGAGAAGTTGGGCGGCTGCCAAGAGGGCGCCGCCGATGGGAGGAAGCTTGGGAGCAGTCAAAGGGCGGTCGATGCGAGCACACAGCGCATCGAGCAACCGGCGGCTGGCAAAAGTGCCGCCGGCATAGGTCCACCCCAAGGCCGAACCGTTGTGACCAGCTGTTGCGGAGATGGCGGCAAAATGCTTCGCCAATTCATCAGCGGCTCGTTCGATCAGATCGAGGGCGCCCGCATCACCGTCCCCTGCAGCGCGATCCACCAGGGTCGATAGCGCAGCTATGCCGGATCGTGGATTGGCAAGACCCGTCACCCAGCCGCCGAGCGCGTTCATCGGGTCGGACCGATCGATCTGCAAATGTTCAAACATCATGTCCGCCAGGGCCGTAGGCCTGGCACGCCCGTCGATACTCTGG
Source organism: Mesorhizobium sp. 2RAF21 (assembly GCF_052115345.1). NCBI lineage: Bacteria > Pseudomonadati > Pseudomonadota > Alphaproteobacteria > Hyphomicrobiales > Phyllobacteriaceae > Mesorhizobium > Mesorhizobium sp. 2RAF21. Next base: position 285,668 of record NZ_JBFRGM010000002.1, read on the forward strand.
CTTACGAGGTTGAGCGCAGCGCGTCCGATCCAGTATCCACTGCCCTCGTCACCGATCGCATCACCCCACCCGCCAACGCGAAACGAGACGCCAGTCGCGTCTCGTGCCCAAGCCATGGAACCGGTTCCCGAAAGGAGGAGGATGCCAGCGCCTCCCGCGAATGCGCCAAGATGGGCCGCTTCGACATCATTCAAGATGCGCTGTGGCACATCGCCAAACGCGCAGGAAATCGCGTCGCGCTGCATTTCGGAGAGCCTCTTCACCTCGCTATAGGCGGGAAGTGCGGCTGCGACGGCACCGATACGCGGGTCGCCGACGAAGGGAGCAAGCTGCGCGTCGAGTTCCTGACGCCAACCTGGATTGTCCATCGGATTGACGCCACCACCCCGAGATAAGCGTAAGAGCCGCCCCGATCTATCGGCGAGAGCGACAAGGATCTTGCTGCCGCCACCATCTATGCCGAGGATCAGATCGCGCTTCACGCCTCTACCCCGGCGCTCACAATAGTCGCCTTGACGCCAAGCTCACCAAGCTGGTTGCGCCATTGCGCGGTCAGGTTCGCATCGGTGATGACCTGGGTCTCGGCTAAGGGCGCGACCTTATAGGTCGCCATGGTTCCGAACTTCGAAGCATCGGCCAGTAAGAAGCGGTGAGCGGATCGGCTAAGCATACATCTGTTGAGGCTCGCTTCCGCGCTGTCGACACTGTAGATCGCAGCATCAGGACTGATCGCGCTTGCGCCCAGGAAAAGCTGATCGAACCAGATGGTTTCCAACATTGCTTCAGCTTGGGGGCCAACGAGCGAAGCGTTTTCGCTACGCAATTGACCGCCCAAAAGCACAACATCCAGATTGGGAATGTTGAGGAATTCCTGGGCGACCGTGAGCCCATTGGTAAAGATGCGTAGCGGCAATGGGTTGATGCGAATGAGCCGCGCCAGTTGGAACACCGTCGTTCCAGCGTCGAGAAAAATCGCGGTGCGCGGTGAGAGCAACTCATAAGCAGTTGTCGCGATGGCGCGCTTGGCGGAAAGGTTGCGCTTCGCCCGTTCCTGAAACGCAAGCTCGACCGAGGAGCCTTCAGCAATCTGGGCCCCGCCATGGACCCGATCGATTGCCCCTTCTCGTTCAAGGATTTGCAAGTCCCGGCGAACCGTCGCCAACGAAGCGCCAATTGAGTCTGCCAGCTGCTGAATGGTGGAGAAGCCGTTCGCGTAAAGATGGCTGCGAATAGCATCGAGGCGCTCCGGCTTCATCCCTCCAGCCTGACTCACCGGCACATCCTCCCCTACACGACTTCTCTTTGTTTCAATCAGAATTCCACCACATTCAATCAGTGTCAATCATAATTCTGATTTTTTTTGATCTATTCGCGCGAATGCCCTGAACAAGAAAATAGCGCGCTTCCGAGCAAGGAAGCGCGCTATTTCAAATAGTTAGAGATTTTCGATTATATGAAGCAGAGCGAGTTAGTGGTAGTTCGGCAGGAGACTACCGTGCGCCTCGATCATCTCGTCGACGAGCTGCCAGATCTCGTCGGGCGACAATTCCGCCGATGTGTGAGGGTCGAGCAATGCGGCTTGATAGATGCGGTCGCGCTTTTTGGTCAGCGCCGCCTCGACGGTCAATTCCTGCACCGAGACACTCAGTTGCATTGTCGCGGCGAGCTGAGATGGAATCCGACCAATACGAACGGGTTGCACCCCGTTGCGGTCGACATGGCAAGGCACCTCAACGACGCATGCGTGAGGCAGATTTTCGATCAACCCGCCATTCGGCACGTTGCCGTAGATCAGCGCTGGTTGCCCCGTCACCACGGCATGGATGATGCCCGCGGCATATTCGTTGCTGCGGCATACCTCGATCGGATTGCCGCCTTCGAGGGACTTCTTCAATTCCTGCCATTCGGCGATCTGCACTTCGCAGCGCCGGATGTATTCATCAAGCGGGATGTTAAGGGTCTCAATCAGATCACTTCTGCCATTTTTGATATACCACGACGTGTATTCGGAGAAGTGCTCGCTCGATTCCGTTACAAAATGGCCGAGCCGCTTCAACACGTCGAAACGCACCTTGTCGTTCTGCGGCGCGCGCCCTTCCTGCACCAGCGCCTTGAGACGCGGGTAAAGGTCCACGCGCGCGCCGTCGGCGAGCCGCTTTTCATATTGGAGGAAGAAAGCGACGTGATTGATGCCTGCCGACACATAGTTGATATCAGCGATGTTTTCGCCAAGACAATCAGAGAGATGGGCTGCCGTGTGTTGTACGCTGTGGCACAGGCCGACTGTTTTGATGTCTGGTGCGATTTCCTTGATCGCCCAGCAGTTGATCGCCATCGGATTGACGTACTGCATCAGAAGCGCGCCCGGGCAGAGGTCTTCCATATCGCGACAGATTTCCTCTAACACAGGGATGGTCCGCAACCCGCGGAAGATGCCGCCGATACCCAGAGTGTCACCGATGGTTTGTCGCAACGCGTAACGCCTGGGAACCTCAAAATCGGTGATCGTCGCCGGCCGATAGCCCCCCACCTGCATCATCAGGATAACGAAATCGGAACCCTTGAGCGCTGCGCGCCGGTCAAGCGTAGCCTCGATGCGAACCGCCTCCAGCTTCAACGCCTCGCAGATGCGCCGGGCGACAATCTCCGATGTCCTCAATCGCTCGGGATCAATGTCGAAGAGGCTGATCACATAGTCGGCATTACCCGAATTGGAGAGTACATCCCCGAGAATGTTCTGGGCAAAGACCGTGCTGCCGGCGCCCACGAGGCAAATCTTCGTCATTACGTGCTCCAGTTGGGATTTTTCGGGAACTGGCTCCTAGTCTATCCTTTCAAACAGGATTTTCCTCCTGCTATGAACCATCACATTCCTGAATCCGCGCAAGCGAGAAACCCATCATGACGAAGAGCCTGCGCTTTCGAGGTGAAAAAGCGTTCAGCGTTCCCGGAGAGGAATTTTTGATCGAACGCCATATCGCCGACACGATGGCCATTGCGCACTGGCACAACCATGTTGAGATCAACCTCCTCATGAAAGGCAGAATGAACTACCTTTTCAACGGAAGGCAGGAGGAGGTCGAGGCTGGAAAGTTGGTCCTGTTCTGGGCGGCAATTCCGCACAGAACTATCGATGTTTCGAAAAATGCGCCGCTGATTTGCATTTATTTGCCACTGGTCGATTTCTTGGGTCTGTCAATCGATCGCCGCATTAGACAGGATATCATGCAGGGTAGATTCCTGACTGATCCGAGGCCTGCTTGGGCAGATACTGCGCAGATGTCGCGATGGGCGCAGGAATGGGAAGAGGGCAAACCGACCCGGCGTCGATTGGCGGCCGATGAAGTGCGGCTGCGGGTCAAGCGCCTCGTCCTCGACACGCTGGAAACGCCACATATCGAGCACCGACCGACGGTCGCCCCAATCAACAGCGCGGCGGTGCAACGCGCCGAAGCGTTGACCGAGTTGATCGGCGCGCGTCATGCCGGTTCACTGTCATTGACAAAATTGGCCAAACTATCCGGCATTCATCCAAGTACCGCCAACAGGACTTTCCGCGAAGTGCTGGGTGTCTCGGTCAATGAATACCTGATACGCTATCGGCTGGCCCAAGCTATCCAGCGCCTCGCCGATACCAACGATCCGGTCCTGCAGATCGCCTATGATTGTGGCTTCGGCTCAAGCAGCCGTTTCTACGATCTCTTCAAACATCGCACCGGCATGACCCCCAAAGTCTTCCGCGCCCGGGTCGGCAGGGCCGGCGCACCGGACGTTGATCACGATTGAAATATGTCTGCTTCTTCGAAAAAACCGCTATCCCTGCAACTTTGAGACGTTTTTCGGTAACGAGTTCATTCTCTCAGCAGTAAACGGCATCGATAAACACGACAGGGAACTCAAATATTTGTCGGGTGAGCAATTGCAGTTCCATCGCGTGTCACAAGGCATCTTAATCGCGCCAGCATAAGTCTGACCAGGACATCCCGATCGGGCGCATGCTCTGCGACCATGGTCTGGCGGAAATGCCAATAGAACCCGCCACCGATGAAACGCGTCATCGATGGCATTCGATAGCTGTAGAAACGTTCGAGCAGCGCTGCGCGCTTCGCCGGGTCGGATGGCACGCCTTTGCCCCAGCCAAATTCGCCGATTCCAAGCAAAGCGTTGGGAAAGCGGCTAGCCAACGCCCCGAAGACCCGATCGAATTCCGCATGTGAAAGCTGATGGCCGCCGTTCTCATCTTCGTAGTAGCTGACAAAGACATAGTCTAGGCCAGCCCGCATGCGATGGTTGAAGGGAATATTTGCGTCGACCCAACCGATCATCTCCGCGGACGACTCAGGCACAGGCTCGTAGTAGAGCGTCAATGCGGTGAGGTGCTGGGCAGCTTTGGCTGCATCGTACATGATTTCTATTTTCTGCAGCGTGTCCTCGCCTACCCAGTCGCCGTTGACTTCGTTGCCGATCTCCCAGATGCGAACAATCGCGCCGAGCTTTGCGATATAGGCTGCCATCCGCATCTCAACTTCCTTCGGCTTCAAGCTCGCCATAGTGTGAGAATCGACGGCAAGGCCCATAACATCAGCAACGGAAGCCGTCGCTTTGATACAAGGCAGATAGTCATCCGGATTGGGCCCTCCATCCTTGGGCGGATCGAAAACAGTCCGGACTGTCGAACGCCTGGGCAGATGCGCGAGCGCTTTGATCTGCTGTTCGGTCCGCTCCATGCAATTGTCGCTCGTCAGGCCCCATAGATAGGGTTGCTGAGCGATGGCCGTATCGCTGCCGCCAACGATAGAGACCGCGAACCAGAGAACGAGTTCCGAGATGACGCGCGCAGCGACCCACATAGTTGCGATCCGCCCCCTAAGCCGCTCGATATTTTCAGTCTCGATCCATCAGTGCACGCAGCAGCGGCTGACGCCATCGACCACGATCCGCGTCATAGGCACCGAACACGGAGCAGAACTCCCAGTAGGCCCAGGCAAAGCCATTGCTTTCGGCTTCCTCGGCGACCGCGCGCGTCCACCGCTGCCGTGACGGCATGTCGGCAACGCGATGACTGCCGAATTCTCCGAGGTAGATTGGCCGATTGTGCTGCATGCTCCACGCCGCCACCTTGGCAAAATCGTCGTGCAGTGCCCGCCTATCCCGAACGCTTCCAGCCCATCTCGTTCCGAGCCAAGCTGCGCTGCCTTCGACCCAATCAGCTCCCTGATGTGTGAAGTGCGCCGGCTCGTAGTAGTGAAACGTGACAATCAGATTATCGTCTTTCGCTGGAAGGTTGAGCCGATCCAATCCCTTAAGATCATATTGCTGGCCCGGCCCGACAATCACCATGCGCCGCGGGTTGCTCTGGCGTATCGTCTGAAGCAACATCGGAACCAATTTCGCCCAACGCGCATCGGTCAGCTCACCTTCAGGCTCGTTTAACAATTCGAAGCTGAGCGTCGAAGGCCATGTTTGATAATGACGTGCCACCTCGCCCCACAACGTTATAAAACGAGCCTGCTCCTCCCCGGGACGCGTACTCATCTCCTCGTAGTGATGAAAATCGACAACAACGAAGAGCCCCTGCGATAGGGCTTGTTCGATCGCCCAATCCACCCGATCGAGAAAGGCGCGATCGACGGCGTAAGGAGGATTGCCGTCAGCGTGGGCTGACCAGCGGACAGGAATACGGACGGCGTTGAATCCAGCTGCCTTGATGGTTTTGAAATAGCCAGCTTCCAACGTAACTCCCCAGAGACCTTCCTCCGGCGCATCCAGAGCATTGCCCAGGTTGATGCCTCGAGCGAGACGCAGGACATAGCGAAACGCCTCTCCTCTACCAGTCTCCGCAACAGCCTTGTCCGGTGAGATGTTCCACACAAAGAACAGAACGAGGTTGATAAACATGTACAAAGCAAATCGGCACATGACGACCTCGACGGCTCGTGACTGCGATCTATCTGTTTGCGATGCTTTGAAAAACTGCAGCATCATACGAGCCTTGGATTGATCCTGGGCGCGAATGAGGGAATGCAACCTCCGGGAAACAGGATTGGTCCGTGTCCTCGATCCTATCTCTGCATCTGAACCAACCGCTTTGATCTATTGGTTCACTATGTTGGAGAAGCGTGGATATTGGATGGATAATTCATGGAGGCAATCTCTGACGACTCGACGTCGCAAGTTCACCATGTCATCGGGTAGGCGATGACAAACAGCCCGACCAATCCCCTCGTGCTGATCGCGGAAGACGATGCGGAGATCGCTGAAATCCTCGGCGCCTATCTAACACGCGAGGGTTTTCGCGTAGTACGTGTTGCCGATGGTCGTGCGGCGCTCGACCTGCATATGGCACTAAAACCCAATCTTATACTTCTAGATGTGACTATGCCGCGTCTCGATGGCTGGGAAGTATTGGCTGAAGTGCGCCGCAGAGGCGGCACTCCTGTCATAATGATTACGGCTTTGGATACCGATATCGACCGTTTGCAAGGCCTGCGCATTGGCGCCGACGACTATGTCGTCAAGCCGTTCAATCCGATCGAGGTCGTAGCGCGCGCAAAAGCAGTGCTTCGTCGCACCGGGCAAGCGGTGGAAAGCGGTACGCTGCGCGTTGATCAGCTTGTTATTTATCTCGATAGCTATTTAGCAAAAATAGAAACTGGAACCGAGACACGTACGCTACAGCTAACACTCACGGAATTCCGGATACTCTCCCATATGGCTCGTGCGCCGACCAAAGTATTCTCACGAAGCGAACTGGTCGACGCCTGCCTTCCAGGTGGCGATGCTCTAGATCGAACTGTTGACAGTCACGTCAGCAATTTGCGTAAAAAACTCGAGCAAGCAGATGTAGCCGGGATGCTGGCGGTGGTCCGAGGAGTCGGCTACCGACTAAGGGCTGGCTAGTTATGCGCCGCAGCCCAGGCCGACGATAGTTTTGTCGATGATCGTCGTTGCGATTGTCGTCGCTCTTTCGGTGTTCGCCGGTTTCTATTTCCCGTATTCGCTCATTGCTATTTTTCTCCTCGACATCCTACGAGGACTGGCACCCCCGGGGACAGAGTTGCTCGCGCTCGCGACTTCCGCCATCGTAACGTTGCTCCTTGCAGGCACGCTGGCAAAAAACTGACCCAACGAATTCTGACACGTCTGAAATTCGTTCACTGAAAGCGTCAGGCCTATCGGCAGCGGCTATCTTCGCTTGATCGACAGATGCCAGATTAGGCCTACTTCCATGCGGCCCAGCCAATCCCGATTGCGATATGATAGAGGCGGGAATCCACGTGCCAAGTCCAGCCAGTTTGTTCACACAAACGCAGCCACCTCTGCCGCCGTCATCTTCTGGTACCGATCAATGAATCCTGAGCCTGGATAAGGAGCAACACTTGAGCGCAGAATGTAAGAGGATGCGGAGGTGCCTGGTGTTGAGCCTTGTTGTGGGGCTTGGAACCACGGCATCGGCGGAGCCGTCGACATGCGGTTCACATTTTGAGTTTGTGTCGCCTACGGCGCATGCCCGACCGGCGAGAAGCTTCTCAGGAATCTCGGCCTCTATGTCAGTAATGGAAATCGTTAAGCGTATCGGTCCCGCGATGCGAGATGTTGGTTCGGGGCTCCACGTCTTGCAATGGGATGTCACAGATGGGCGAACGTTTTTCGTCTCTGCGCCGAGCTTCTGCGGGAAACCTGTAGGCATGGGCTTCCGTAAGCGTTGGCCTTAGCTGGGCAATCGTGCCAATCTAGCCTTGATTGGGCGAACAACTTTTCCTGGCTCCGCCTAAGCGATTTTTCTCATTGAAAAATCGAGTAAAATTACTGCAAAAACCTATCCGCGCACAGGTCCTCTAGGTTCGAGCCACTTGAGCACGCGGCAAATGTATCTCGAAGATCGCACCTGTGGGATTTGCTGCGCGCGCAAGAGCGACGCCGCCATGCGCCTGCGCAATGGCCTGCACAACGGCAAGCCCCAAGCCGCTGCCGCCTTTTGCGCGTGAGCGCGATTCATCCGCGCGCCAAAATGGCTCAAACACCAGGCGTTCGGCGCCAAGAGGTAGACCGGGGCCGTCGTCGCAGAAACGCAGAATCCCTGTTTCGCGCGTTGCACGCATTTCGATGCGGAGAAGGCCAGGGGCGGCATATCTTCGGGCATTTTCAAGAATGGCAAGAATTGCCTGCCTTACCCGCGCACTATCGGCCATAACTTGAACGCTCCCCCCCAAATCGAACAAGAGGTTTATGCCGGCGTCTTGGAGCTCTGGGGTCACAAAGGACGCCACCTTGGCGACCTCCTCTGCAAGGTCGACGGGTTCGAGCTGAAGCTCGAGCCGACCACTTTGTGCAAGTGTGAAAACTTTTAGGTCCTCAACAATGCGTGTAAGGCTATCGACTTGGGCAACTAGCCCCTCAAATGATATCGTTTCCGACGCAAAGACGCCATCGACGATCCCCTGAAGGCGCCCCTTCAGAATTGTAAGCGGTGTTCTTAGTTCATGCGCGATTGCCACATTCCAAGCGCGCATTTCAACTTCTGCCTGCCTCAATTGGTCGGCCATCGCATTAAAATCGTCGACAAGTTGGCGCGTCTCGTCAAACATCGCGCCTTGTGGAGCGGCGCGGGCTGTCAGGTCACCAAGCGCGATACGCTGTGCTGCCGAGCCGACTGCTTCAAGAGGTCGGATAATACGACGCGTAAAATACGCAGCAGCAGCACTCGCACCGACCATGCCTAGTGCCCAAAAAGTGATAAAAGCCCCCCATTCGAGCGGTTGTGGCCAGTTTGAGTTCCAATCCTTCCGCCAGAACGCTGGGTCTATGTATTCAACGAGTGCGTAGAACAGAACCATGCCGGCAATCATCGCCGCGAGTGCGACGCCGGTGACAGCTGCCATCCAAATCACGAGATGACGATTAAGCCCCGTTGCCGATTTCATGGAAATTCCGTCAATCTATCTCCAACGTCGTGTACGCCCGGTAGGAAGCTCCGCGGTCAGGCGACGTAACACACTGGAAGCCGCACAATTGCCCGTGAGCTCAAAGCAGCGCTTACAAAATTGAATGGTCACTCCGGTGCATCAACGATGGAATGCTTACCCCAAAACATTCCATCGTTGATGCGAAATCTGCTTTAGCAAATGGATGGGTTAGTGCGCCTCGTCGATTGGCCTGCGAATCGTCACCTTGGCAGACTGCGGCCGTCTTGATGTGCAAATCGAGTGTGTTGCGCTGGCCAAGGACATCAAAAGATCGCCAATGCGTCGAACCGTCCCTCGCGGGAGCAGGATTTTCACCGGACCTTGCTGTGATTGACATTGTCGCCGTGACCGATCCGATGCGGATCCGGCAGGCGCGCCTGCACTTTTGAACGACGTACAACGCGCCCGGGCGCATCGAAATCGCCATACTAGAATCCGCCAGCTCTATGGCTCCCCGCGTTGAAGATTCTGATCCCAGGCTGCAACCAGAACTCCTTCCGGGGTATTTCGACCCGTTCATGCGCGTGGAGGAAACGCTTTCACCTCTCTAGAAGGGTGTGGATCTCGGACTGTTGGTTGTTCGGTCAATTGCTGAAGCTAACGGCTGACAGGCTGCTTGCCGAAGTCCTTCCTCCCGTGGCGCGATCTTCGAAAATTCTCTTCCGTTGGAGCCCACGATTGTCATGGCACAACCAGCCCTGAATTGCTCCCTGACAATGGAATAATCTCGTTAACATCAATGAATGCTTCGTCTTGCTGTTAGTCTATATATTTCTGAATATTTTTCAGCAGCCGAACTCCAACTCATTTGACTTGCTAAAATTTTTCCATTACTTGAAAGAGTTTCATACAATTCAGGATCGTTTAATAAACGCGCGATGGCACCGGCTGCTTCTTCCTCATTTGATGGATCTGCAACCACAATCGCGTTCTCTTCATTTTTGAGGAAATGAGTGAAGCCACAATAGCTGGGCGGGCTTATTATTACCGGGCAGCCGAACGCCATAGCCTCAAGCGGCACCATGCCAAACGCGTCATTGTGGGTAAGAAATACGCATATATCCGCGGCAAGATAGAAGACACTCACCTCTCGACATGCCGGCCAGTAGTGTATTCTACCGAGCACACCGGCACTTCTCGCTGCTGCAAATACTTTCTGTCGAGTCCCCGCAAATCCTCCGACAATGATAAGATGTGTTGATGGGCAAAGGAGCCGCAAAGCCCTGAGGATGGTCTCCAACCCCTTGGCCATTGGTCTATTGGCTATTAACAAAATATATCGGCGGTCCAGTGGCAAGTTAAGACTTCTGCGGACATCCTGCCGATTATGTTCTCGAGAAGGCATATTCACTCCAGGCGGAACCAGGCTGATGGGGGGACAGGATGGATAGGCTAGCTCGATCTGGCTCTGAGTAAGCGGCGACACTGCTACGACCAGCTTGCCCTTCCTGCCTCGATAGCGACCAGTCTCCATAGCGAGGTATGTTAGAAACCGAGGGCTGATGTATGTTCCTAATTGACGCCAAAATTGCCTTATGTGGTGAAACCGCATGAAGCGGATCGGCATGGAATGAACGGTATGCAAATCTCCGATCCAGATGTTTTCATGAGTATGAATGATGTCGAAATCAGAAATTAGCCTTTTGCAACAGTAAGTAAATATTACAATGTTTATCCAATTTGAAATTCCCGTGAAGCAAGGCAAAATAGTATGATCGACAGATAGTTCGCTTTCCCATTTTTGACAAAAAATATGAATATCATATTCATCTTTAAGTTCGCTAACTATATTTTCCACATAGGCCTCGCGACCACCGAATTGCTTTCCAAAACGGCAAACAACAAAGGCAATTCGCATCTTGCGACGACCAATCACACCGCAATTCTCCTGCACTCAACGGACAAACATTTTTCGCGCAAGCATCAGAAAGCTTGTGGAGCGCGCGACAGAAATTCGGGGTAAACTGTGCCTATCGCTGCTTAAGCGGACATGGCCCGGATCTGTCGTGACGGCGCTTGTGAAACCCGCTTCCCGGACCATGTCCACATGCTCCAGTCGGTAGCGTCCGTATGGGTAGCAAAAGGCAAGAACTTCATCGCCGATGATGTTCTCGAGTAACTTTCGACTGCCCCGTACCTGCGCGCGGGCGCGCTCTTGCTCAAGGCAGGTTAGATCCGCGTGGTCGATCGTATGCGCACCAATCTCATGACCGAGCGCAGTCCATTCGCGAAGCTCGGTGCCGTTCATCAGGCGGGAGGTTGGGACACCTTTTTCCTCATCCCAGAAATTCGCACCTCCGACATGGCCAGCAACAATGTAGTTCGTTGCCGTAAAGTTCAGGTCTCCGAGAATTGGAGCCGCGTTTCTGAGCACATTTTGAAATCCGTCATCAAACGTCAGACCGAAAACTTTCCCTTCTCGTTCGCCCAGAATGTATGGAGCAAGGTCTCGAATGGAGAGCCCCCGGTAGCCTAATCTGGCAAGCCAACGCATATGGCGGCTAAATATCAGAGGATGAACACGCAGGCCTCTAAATGGCGTGCCATGGCGAGAGGGGACGGCAATTTGGTGATAGGCTAGAATTGGCAACCGTAGGTCGGGCATCGCCTTTGGCGTGCTTATAATCTCCCTGCTGGGCGGCTCCAGCGATTGTAAAACCGAATTACCGCGCAACCCCTAGTCTCCACATTTCCGATCGCAGGCTCACATGCACGCGGCGCAATCTCCAACCGACGGTTGGTTAGCAGCGGACATCACGAAAACCGTGGACGGACTGTGGAGATTTGATCGAGCCTAACGACGGTTTTCAACAATGGGCTCCGCGGCGTCGAGCTCAGGCATTCCCAATGGCCTAGGGTCCGTACGCAATAGGGTTGCGTTGGTTTTGTTTGGCTGATCAAGGTCTCCATGTTTGGAGGACTTGATGAAGCGGAAGCTGACCTGGCTGAGCGATGTGGAGTGGTCCAGGATCGAGCCGCTGCTTCCACGCGGACGCAAGGGCGCGCATCGTGTTGATGATCGTCGCGTCATCTCGGGCATCGTGCACATGCTGGAGAGCGGTGCGCGTTGGCGTGATTGCCCGCTCCAGTACAGCCCCTATACGACGGTCTATAACCGCTTCAACCGCTGGAGGCGTCAGGGCATCTGGCTGGGGTTGTTCGAGGCCTTGACCGGCCATAGCGGTGTCTCGGGGACAGTCGCCATCGACGCTACCCATATCAAGGTGCGCCGCTCGGCCGGTGGCGCAAAAGGGGGCCTTCGCACAAGCCATCGGCATCTCGTGCGGCGGCCGGACCAGCAAGCTCCACGGATTGACCGATGCGCAGGGCCGACCGCGCCTGCTCATCGTGTCGGCCGGCAACATCAATGACATGACGATGGCGGCAACCCTGATCGAGGCCGCTGCCGACCGCTTCGACAGGCTCGTCGCCGATCGCGGCTAGGCGTCGCGCTTTTCATAAAGACCGACGCGCTCCAGCAACCGCAACCCATTGTCGACCGCCTGCTCGCGCTCGACACCGAGCGCATGAACGGGCGCCTCGATGACGTTCTCCAGCAGCGTCATGTGGCTCCACTGTTGATTGCCACTGAGAACTGACCCGTCGCAAATTGGGCGCGGTCAATCGCGCACAGGCCGTCGCGCGTCTTGCGTATTCCGGCCTTTTGGACGCCGGCCTGTCGTCACCTCAAAAGACCCGGGGCTAACCACCCCAGCGTATCGGCGGAGCGGGCCCGGTCCGCTGTGCGAACCGAGCCCAGCGCCATTGATCGGCGCGACGCTAAAGTGTCACGCTGCCGATCAGCGCTATCTACTTCTTCTTTTTCTTGGACGTGGTCTTCTTCTGCTTCTGCTGTGCGACTTTGGTGCTATCGGCCGGCTTAGCCACGGACGTGGCGGCACTGACCGCCTTGGGAGCCGCCGCAACAGGTGCTGCTGCGCTAGCTGCCGATGCCATGGTCGGCAGGGTTGCTGCCGAAATGACGGTGAAAGCCACGGCGGATGCGGTGAGAATGGATTTGCGGAGTTTCATATATCTAATCCCTTTCCAGGAATGAGATCGGTCAGCGTCAGTGCTGCCCGATTGGTCATCGCCCTAAAAACGATCGGCGATGGCGAGCTACCTAAGGAGCAGTCGCGCAGACTTCGTGGAGAGATCGTATGAAAAGGGATGAAACTTCGTGACGTTTCTGCGACCGGCGCTGATTGAACATACCGACGCTCGATGTCCTGACCAGTCAGCGATCGCTGGTATAGTCAGCAGCAAATGCAGATCGCATTTGCTTCCAGCGATTTGGCCATCGCGTTGGATAGCCCTTCCTTCCGCCAAATCACAACGTGCTGATAGATCGCCTCGGTGATCTCCCCCTCAGGCGAGCGAGGTCTTGCCGGGTGCGGTCGGCACGCTCTTGGTCGCGATCGTGCGCTAGTCCGCCGGCCCGGCCACCGCGCTTTTGCGGCGGCAGCAAGGCTTGACGGCCTTAATCCCGCTGCATGGGTTTAGGCTGATTTGAGTTCGTCGACGGCACGCCAACCCTGGTCGATGGCTTCGGTGAAAAAAGCAACCCATCCGGCATCGGAGTTGGCAATCGTTACTTTTCCAAAGCGGGCGCGCGCCACTTCAAAGGGTTGAGGGCCATCAACTGGCTTATCGAACAACGAATTGACCCCGCGCGCATAACCGTGCGGCCAGCGGTTTACGGTGATTGCGGCGATGTCACGCTTCGAATTGAAGCCACCTTGGCCGAGCATCCTGTCGAGTTGATCCGTCACTTTCTTTTCGAAATCCTCAAAGGTCATTTCCAGCAATTTCTGTCGGCCAACGCGATTCTGGTCGATGTTGCTTAGGCCTGGTTCGGTTGGAACGTGGACCAAGTGTAGCACCATAGGCTCATCAGGATTTCGTGGATTGGAATAGCCGCCAAGTGCGACGGGATAATCGAGCTTCGTCAGCGGAAAAAAGGCTGCAGGACTGTAGATCTGCTGAACCCCGAGTTTGACGAATGATTGCCAGTTACGAATAGCGACATTCACGTAAACCAATGGAGCCTTGACGCTTTCCGCCAGAGCTTCCTTTTGTTTCTGTGGCAAGTCAGGCATCAGGTACGGAATAATCATGTTGTAGCACGCGAGCACACAATGCTTCGACTGAACACGATGTAAGGTGTCGGCTTGAACGTAGCCGATGTCGATGAGGTCTTTGCCGTCCTTTGGATTGCGAACACCCACGGCGGCACTGCGTAGACGGATACGGACAGGTTGGTCCGGTTGGTCAAGTTTCGAATAATCGAAATCTGCCAGGACGATGTCTTCCATCGTTGATCCCGGTGCAACGCCGGGAACAAGGTTGCGTACGAGAAGCCGCGCAATTGAGGCGTTGCCATCGGGAAAATGATATATGTAAGGCTCCTTGTCGGCCCCTTGCTTGGGAAGCAGGCCCGCGAAACCCGGATATCCGGAAAACATGGCGGAGGCCGCAGGCACCGCGTCTGTTCCGAGCGCGAAATAGTCGTGGGTCATATCCTCGAAGTACTTCACCGCCTCGTCGCCAAGGCCAGCATCGATCTTGAGATAATCGCGATAGCTGGTGGTCTGCAGATGCTCCAGTTTCTCCGTGAGCGACATGTTGGCCAAATAATCCTTCGAGTCAGCGAAAAACTTGATCAATCGCTTTTTCGCGTCATCCGACATTGGGAACTCGCCGACGAATTCCGCAATGGTCTTGGCCTTGGCGGTGTTTCCGGGCGTTGGGTCAGCGCCATTGGTGACCGGATTGCCAGCCACCAGGCGGTCGACACCGAATGTCTCCCGGTCAAAGAACACGCCATGCGTCAATCCCAGGTCGCCATAGATTCCCAAATCGTATGCGGTATCGAAGCGCGCGGGTTTGACGCCCAGGCTCTCCATCAAGCGCGCGACGGTCTTACTGAAATTTGCTTTCGGTGATTCAATCGACTCGCTGCCGCCATATCCAATTAGCAGCGGGTGTCCGTCCACGCTGAATTCGTTGCGTTTGGCGTGGCCGCCGAAATCGTCGTGATTTTCGAGAATGAGGATCCTGGATTTTTCGCCGAACGCCTCGCGATAGAACCAAGCTGCGGCAAGTCCGCTGATGCCTCCGCCAATGACAACCAGATCGTAGGTTTCCTCGACGGCACCTTGGCTGAAATCGAAAGTCTCTCCTTCCCGGGCCAGCCTGTGTACAGTTTCGAAGGAGCCGGGGTGGCTGCCCCGTAGACCGGTGAGTGCTGGAGGATAGTAGCGTTGCGTTTCGGCACGAAGCTGATGCGACGGGGTTAAGCCCGCGGCAATGGCGAGAGCGGTGCCACCAAGAAAGTCACGTCGTGTGATGGCCATTGGCTTTTTTCCTGTTGTGTGAGGACAAGAAGGTTCAGGCGATGCTTTCGCCGCCATCGACGACCAGGGCCTGGCCAGTCATGAAGGACGAGCGATCGGAGACGAGGAACAGTATTGTTTCGGCGATCTCTTCCGCGGTTGCCCAACGCCCCATGGGGATCTTGTCGCGGACATAAGTCTCGATCGCATCGCGCCCCCCCTTCTGGGTGATGAAGGGCTCGTTGAATGGGGTATCGACCCAACCTGGGCAAAGTGCATTTACGCGGACATTGTGCATGGCGTAGTCGATCGCCATCTGCCGCGTCATGGCCACGACGGCGTGTTTGGAGGTTGTATAGGCGATCATCCCGCGATCATAAAACACGCCCGAATTGGAGGCCGTGTTCAGGATGACGCCACCGCCTTGCCTGATCATCGTAGGCATGGCCAATCGCGCAGCGACGAAATGCGCTCTCACATTGATATGCCAGGACGCGTCCATGCCGCCTTGTTCGACCTCGGTCAGCGCACCGCTCACCTGGATGCCGGCATGGTTGTGCAGGATATCGATACGTCCGAATTCCTTGCATGTGCCCTCGATCAACCGCTCGAGCTGAACATCGTCGCCGACATCCGTGGCGACCGCGGCGGCTTGGCCGCCGGCGTTGCGGATCTCGGCGGCTGTGACTTCGCCTTTGGCTGCCTCCCGGTCGGCGACAACGACGACGGCCCCTTCCTGTGCCATCTTGAGTGCACCTGCGCGCCCGATGCCGGAGCCGGCACCTGTGACAACGGCGATACGGTCCTTAAGGATCATGTCTTGTCCTTCAAGCGGATGGTTTTTGGCGCTGTCGCAGCAGCACTTGCGAAAGCACCACAATCAGCACCGAAGCCAAGAGCACGATCGTGGCGATGGCGTTGATTTCCGGCGTAACGCCGCGACGGATCGAAGCAAAGACGTAGATGGGCAGTGTCGTTTTCGAGCCCGCCACGAAGAAGGCGATGATGAAATCGTCAAAGGAAAAGGTGAAGGCAAGCAGGAAGCCCGCCAGCACCGCTGGCATGATTTGCGGAAGAACTATGGAGCGGAAGGTGGTCAGCGGTGTCGCGTAGAGATCCCCCGACGCTTCAACCAGGCTTCGGTCGAGGCTCGCGAGCCGGGTGCGTACGATCATGGTCACCAGGGCCATGGAAAACAGTCCATGCGCGGCAATGATCGACCCGTAACCGAGTGCGAGTTTCGGGGGTTGTTCGCCAGGCCACAGTGAGGCGACCACGGGATTGAGCACAGCGAAAAGCTGAACCAGGGCGACCAGAGTAGCGATCCCGATGACAACCCCTGGAACAACGATCGCAGCGCCCAGCAGTGCGTCGAATATCGCTCTGGTGCGCGGCGCGACGCGGGTCAGTCCAAGTGCTGCTGCCGTGCCAGAGATCGCCGCGAGCAGTGCGCTGAAGGTCGCGACAAACAGGCTGTTCTTCAGCGCTTCGGTCAAAAACGGATTGGACAGCGCTAAGCCGTACCACTGGGTTGAAAACCCGGTGAAATCGCTGGCGTGTCGGCCTGCGTTAAACGAAAACAGCACCACCAGCACGATCGGCAGGTAAAGGAAGGCAAAAACGGCGATGACGAAGGCACGCATCAGATCAAATCCACCTGGCGGGAGCCGGCAAGCCGATTGGAGACACGACCGGCGATCGCCAGTACTGCGACCGAGACAAGGACCAGGGTTACCGCAATTGCCGAACCGAACGGCCAGTTGCGCGATTGCAGGAAGAGATCGACCAACGCATTACCGATGAAAAAGACCTTGCCGCCACCGAGCAACGTCGGAATGAGGTACTCTCCCAGCAGCAGGATCATCACCAGGGAGAAGCCGGTGGTGACGCCGGGCAATGACAAGCGAAGCGTTACGCCGACAAAGGTGGAGAGGGGCGTCGCGCCCAGATCAGAGGAGGCCTCGAGCAGCCGCTTGTCGAGACGCTCCAGGCTGACATAGATCGGCAGGATCATCAGCGGCAGATAACCGTAAACAATACCGAGCAGCACTGCGCCTGGCGTGTTGATCAGCCGGACATCCTCGATCCCCACAAGTGACAGCAGCGCCGGTATCCCTCGCCCGCCCAGAATGTACATCCAGGCGTAAGTGCGCATCAAAAGGCTTGTCCAGAATGGGATGACAATCAGGGCAAGCAGCACCAGCCGCCAGCGCTGAGATGCGCGCATGGCAAGATAATAGGCGACCGGATAGGCAACCACGAGGCAGGCAAAAGCGCCGACCGGGGCAAGGATCATCGTGTTCCAGAAGGCAGTGGCGCGAGCCGGCAGGTTCGCATACTGGGCAAGCGTAAAGGCGGCTTGATACCCACCTTCCGGAGCCCGTTCGCCAAGGCTGAAGACCACGATGGCGACAAAGGGCAGAACCAGAAAGATGAATAGCCACAAGGCACTCGGCGCCAGCAGCGTCGCAGTGACAAGATTTTGGCGAGCCGTGCTTGCTTGCATCCCAACAGTTCCCTCTCCCGGCGGGGCGCACCTTTGCCGAGAGTACACCGCCTCGTTGGCGTGGCTGGACTACGCTGCCTTGAAACGCGCCATGACTTCGGCGCGGCTAGGATCTGTGAGGGTTACCGCTGCTCCGAATTCAAGCGGAGTGAGCGAGGCTTCTTCCGGATAGACAATCTTGTTGGAGGTGACATTGGTCGGCAGCAGGGCGAGCACGCGGCTGTCCGTAGCCGGCGCGCCATTGGCGGTGTGCTCCTTTGCAGCGTTGGCCGGGTCCATCAGATAGTTGAGCAGCGCATAGCCGGCAGCCTTGTTGGGCGCGTCCTTGGGAATGGCGTAGTAATCTGTCCAAATCTCGCCACCGTCCTTGCCCAGCACATAGGCCAGTTCCGGCATATCGCGGTTGAGTTGTGCACCGTCGTTTGTCCAGCACATGCTGATCCAGGCATCGGTTGCGCGCATCGCCGGCTGATAGTCGCTGTTGATCGCGAAGAGGTGCGGCTTGACCTTGATCAGCAGTTCTTCGGCCTTGGCGAGTTCGTCCGGCTTGATGGAATTGAAATCATAGCCAAGCGAAACCAGGGCGCTGCCGATCGTCGTCAGTTGATAGTCATGCACCATGCCGCGCCCGTCGGCCTCGTTCTGCAGGACGTCAAAGAAGTCCTTCCAGCTGGCCAGCGGCTTTGTGATTTTCTTGGTGTTGACCGAAAAACCTGTCGTCCCCCAATTCTTGGGCACGGCATAGGTCTTGCCGGCGATCTGCCCTTCCTTGGTGAAACGCGGGCTCTCGGACGCGGCGGAGAAATTGGGTAGCATTGACATGTCGAGTTCTTCGATCAGTCCAAGCTTGTTGTAGGTCGAAATGGTGTAGTTGGTCGGCACGAACAGGCTCCAGCCCGAGCCGCCGGCCTGCAGTTTGGCCAGCATTTCTTCATTGGAGCCGAACACGTTGACTTCGACGGCAACGCCAGTCTTGGCTTTGAAATTCTCAAAAGTGGCTGGGTCGTGATAATTCGGCCAGGTGGCGATCGACATGCGGTCGCCGAGATTTTCGGCGTGCGCATGAGATGCCAACAAACCAAGCTTTTGTCCCATGACCGCGGTCGCCAGGCCGAGGCCGGTCACGCCAAGGAAATGGCGGCGGCTGATGGAACCGCGCCTGAGGCGCATCAACTGATCAACGAATTCTTCGGCTTTAATCGGCAGGCCGTCCCGATATGATTTCGGCATGGTTGCGTTCCCTCTGTGTGATTTCGTTGTTTTTAGTGCCCGCAAACGCCATCGGCGCATTGGGATTAAAGGCGATGGAGGCGATCTGACCCGGCGCGAACAAGGCGTCGCCGCTGTGACTGGCGCTCGCAAGAAGTATGCCGATGCCTGGCACCTGGATGGCGTATTCGATCGTCGAGCCGAGGAAGATGCGATTGGCGATGGTCCCCTCGAGACCGTCCTGTCGCGGTGGTACGAGGCGCACGGCCTCGGGACGCACGCTCACAGAGACGGCTTCACCCATCGCCAGCGGCGTGTTCTTTCGCGCAGGGATCACCGTGCCGTTGGCAAGAACCACGTCGACGGCGTCGACGAAATTGCCCGCCACCTTGCCCGAAAGCAGGTTCGTCTTGCCGACAAACCCTGCGACGAACAGATCGGCGGGTTCATTGTAGATCGCGTTCGGCTGCCCCAGTTGAACGATACGCCCACCATTCATGACGCAGACGAGATCGCTCATTGAAAGTGCTTCCTCCTGGTCGTGGGTGACCAGGACAAAGGTGATGCCAAGCTCGCGCTGCAGGTTCTGCAACTCGATCTGCATGTCCGTGCGCAGTTTCTTGTCGAGCGCAGCCAATGGCTCGTCGAGCAGCAGGACTGTTGGCTTGTTGACGATTGCCCTTGCCAGCGCGACGCGTTGCTGCTGGCCGCCCGAAAGTTCATGAACCTTGCGTTGGCCATAGCCAGCGAGCCGAACCATGGCGAGTGCCTCGTCGGCCCTGAAATGGATGTCGCGTGCGGCAAGCCGCGGCCGTGCCTGGCGCAGCCCGTAGCTGATGTTTTCTTCGACATTCAAGTGGGGGAAAAGAGCGTAGTGCTGGAACACCATATTGACTGGACGCCGATAGGGCTGAACGCCTGCCATATCGGCGCCACGGATCAGCACCTGGCCCTCGCTCGGCTGCTCGAAGCCGCCGATCATCCGCAGGCAGGTCGTCTTGCCGCATCCGGATGGGCCAAGAAGGGCTACGAAAGCAGCAGGCGGCACCGCAAGGTCAATACCGCTTACTGCCGTCACGCTGCCGTAGCGTTTGGTCACATTGCGAAATTGGACATCAGAAACCGGCGTTGCAACCAATGGGCAATCTCCGGACAACATTTGCTTTTCGAAGGCTAGCAAAGCCAATCCTTGTTCGTATATACCTCGCTGGTGGTATGTACCTGCGATTTTCTCCATTCGAGGGGTATATGATTGGCAGAATCTTCTTCCCGCAGCGGGGACTTTCATTATCTCGCCCAGGTCGTGGATGCCGCCCGGCAAGCTGAAGCGCCCTGTTTCGGCCAAGCCGCCGTCAATTGGTTGGGGCGCCACGTCCGCTTTGACCATTGCGTGATTTTTGGCTACCGCGGGTCGACACGACCGCCTGCGCTGTATGAGACCTTTTCCCCCGCAGAGAGCCACATCTTCGTGACGCTCTATCAAGCGGGCCCCTACCTTCTGGATCCGTTTCACCATGCAGCGGTGGAGCGGAAGGAAGGCTTTTGGCGGATGCGAGAACTCGCCCCCGACCGGTTCTACACCAGTGAGTATTACAGGTCCTATTACAGCCAGACGAAACTGGCCGAGGAAGTCGGCTTTTTCGTTCCACTTGCTGACAAGGAGGCACTTGTTCTGTCCCTGATGCGGCTGCGTTCATCCGGACCGTTTGGCACGGCCGATACCCGTCTGCTGCGAGATATGGCCCCAGCGGTGATCAGCCTATGCCGCCTGCGATGGCCGCAACTTCCCTCCATCCGGTCCACTCATGAAAAAGCAAAGGGAGGAGCAGTCCAGCGCTCCGACGAGTTTGAGCGCGCCGATATCTGGAAGAGCCTTTCGCTCACGTCCCGCGAAAAACAGGTCGTCGATCTGGTCCTTCAAGGTTATTCCACGGAGTCGGCCGCGCGCATGATGCGTGTTGCCCCGGGAACGGTTAAGGTCCATCGACGCAACATCTACCGCAAGTTGGGCATCAAATCACAAGCTGGCCTGTTTGCGCGCTTCGCCGAAATTGTCGGTTTGAGGCCAGGATGACCTCACCGGAAAATCACTGGCCCGGCAATTCGGACTTGCTTCCGGAACGCGAAAGAGGACACCGCAACCGCCTAGCAGCTTGGTGCGACGCTACCCTTTTTATGAGAGGGTTACGGGCAAACCGCAAAGCACGCGACGGCCTCGCCTTCCAGTATTCGCGATTCTAGCCATCGCGGTCGCTCAGTCTGTATCCCACACCGCGGACACCATCCAACAACCAGTTGGCACCGGCTAGGGAAAGTTTGCGTCGAAGGTTGCTGATGTGGCTGTCAACGGTGCGTTCCAGTGCCTCTCCCTCCGGCAGACAGGCATCAACCAGTTCAGAACGCTCGAACACGCGGTTCGGAGAACCAGCCATGTGAGCGAGCAGCCTGAATTCAGTGCGCGTCAATTCCAATACTGTCGAACCCGACGAGCGTTCGATCAATGCCCGATATGCGCAGGGATCTATCGTCAAGGGGCCAACGCGGAACAGTTGGCGCGTATCGCGGCCCTTCGTTCGCCGAAGGACAGCCTTGGCGCGGGCGACAACCTCCAACGGATTGAAGGGTTTGACGACATAGTCATCGGCGCCAATCCTCAGGGCCTGCAGTTTGTCCAGGTCTTCGGCAAGCGCGGTGACCATGATGACCGGCGTGTCGCTATGCCGACGGACGGCCGCGAGAACCTCGTAGCCATCCTGACCGGGCAACTTGACGTCAAGAACAATGAGATCGGGCTTGAGGCGATGGTAGTGGGCAAGGCCGATGGTGCCGTCGCCGGCACCGATGGTACGAAAACCTTCACGAACAAAGTACGTCTCGAGTATTTCAGTGATTTCCGACTCGTCCTCGATAATGAGGATCAGCGCGTTGTCCATAACGGTTTCCCGACTCCAATCCGTTCTAGAGACGTTCAGCCATCGGGAAGGTCAAGGGCATGCTTGGCAGCTCAACGAAACCTCAACACGATCTGCACTGGCTATCAACAAAGACGCACAGAAACTCATTTGACCATTCAGCAGGGCCAGTGACCGCAAACCTTCCAGATACGAATCATAGAGCATCGCTGACCACGATCATGATCGTTTAGACTACCCGTCGGGTCTTGCGCGGAGGTCCCGCAACGAGATCGGTGTTGGCACTCGCTCCTTTCGCTTTGCAGACTCCACCAGCGCGGAAAACATGAGGGCAAAAGCACAGATGCAAAGGCAGATGATGGTAAAATGGCGGGCGAACATGTTTGTCTCTTGCTTGAGGTAAATGCCCCTCGCTGAGCTTATCGGCATCTTGCGTTCGCCAACCGCGCAGATTGCGCGCAGCTTGTATCAAGACATCCGATCTCCTGTTGACTTAAAATGAAGGAGTCTTCAGTTGAGAACCGAGGCGGGAAAGAATGCGCGGCACAATGTCTGGCCCTCACCTTCGATGACGAATAGGAAAAAGGGTCATCAGGCACCGACTTGCGCGAGAAAGCATCCCAACTGTCAGACTAAGCATTTCGATGTTTAGGCGTTCGATTACGTGGCCGATCGTGAATTCAGCCGTGCGCGGGCAAACCGGCTATTTTGATCGGCGTTGCAGGACATCGGATACAAATTTGAGGAATGGTCGTGGCCAGCAGTCTGAACCGTCAGTTGTTTCGCGCGATGAGCGCGCTGACACTCGGGGCTTTCGCTGTGATGTTTTTTGGCTGGATCGCTTACTATTGGCTATACGACTGGCTGTTTCCCGCAGAGGCCATGACCGACAAGTTGCAGATGAGCGACCTTGTCGTGCTCGGACTGATTTTGGCCGTCGGTGTCAGTTCAGCTGCGATCGTTGGATGGCTCCAAGCGCAGAGAATCGTATCGCCGCTGAAATCAGTTGCGACGACGGTTCGCTCGATCGCAAACGGTGATTTTTCCGCGCGCGCGGAAGGCACCAAGAGAGCGTTCAGTGAGGCGGAGAGCCTGATCACGGACTTCAATGCTATGGCTGAACGATTGGAAAACGCCGAGGCCGAGCTTCGATATTCAAATTCCGCGATTGCGCATGAACTGCGCACACCCTTGACCATTCTGCGAGGCCGTCTCCAAGGTCTTTCAGATGGCGCTTACGAACCGAGTCCCGAATTCTATGGTCGCTTGATTGCTCACGTCGACGACCTTGCGCGGATCGTCGAAGATTTGAGAACTCTCGGGCTTTCGAGTGCAGGCAGGCTTGAACTCAAGCTTGCCGAAATCGATCTTGCGAAGGAAGCCGATATTGCGACGACTTCGATCGAGCAAGAGTTGGCAAACGCCGGAATTACGGTCAAACGCGATCTCGGGCGCGCGATCGTCTTCGCCGATCAGGCCAGAATCCGGCAAGCTCTGCTTGCGATCCTGGATAATGCGCGCCGCTATGCCCCAGGCAGTGTCTTGGTGGTCGAGACACGCGCGACGAAGGATCGAGGGCTCATCCGGTGTAGCGACAACGGCCCGGGACTACCTGCCTCGTCAAAAAAGCGTGTCTTCGAGCGCTTCTGGCGGGGTGATGATTCAAGGGCACGATCAAGCGGGGGATCGGGACTTGGCCTTCCGATTGTGAAAGCCATTGCCAATGCACATGGCGGCGATGCCGTCGTGTCGGACGATCGCGAGATAGGTCTGTCGATCGAGATTTGGCTTCCAAAAACTCGACACGCCTAGTCTACGATCAACCCACACACGCCAAGCCCCGCGCCGTCAGTTTCGCTTCGGCATTGGGCCCCGACGCGGCCAGAACCCGCCTCAATGCGTGGACCGATTGTTTCCTATACCTTGATAGCCGGCTGAAATAAGCTGAAAAAGGTTCTTTTCTAGATTTTCAAGAGATTCGCGTTCATCCATGACATAGCGCCGGAAGCATTCGCGGCCTATGGCGTAAAATAGCGTTGCGGCGGCATGGCTGTCTGTCTCAGAGGGGACAGCCCGTTTGAGTTTGAGTTGATCGATTGCTGGAGAGGCCGTTCCCTCTCCGGGCTCATTTGCCAGCGCCCCGAGGAGAAACCGACGCGTTAATTCCGCGAGCCTTTGGCTTTCAGGCGACCTTTGCGGTTCCTTTGCGGACCATGGCGTCCACATCGGTGATCAGCAGATGGCCCGGAGATGCGGTGATGGCTATCGCCAGTTCCGCCTGCTTCAGAGCTTCCTGCGCCGTCACGCTGCTTGCCCAGAATACGGGAACTTCCTCGTCACTCAGGTCGATAGCAGCGCCCCAATCGGGCGAGTCGAGATCGGTTATGCCTAGGATGGAAGGATCCCCAATATGAAAGGGGGAACCATGAGCGTTGGGAAAGCGCGCGGTTATCGCCCGCACCTTGTCGACGTCGCAGCGCCTGATGGCGCGCATCGCGACGACCAGCTTGCCGCCAAACGGGCCGATCGCGCGGCTTCTGATCCCGGTGCGGTATTTCGGCACCGGTCCGCTGATGCCTCCGTGGCGCAGCCGCACCCCCTTCTCCACCAGCGTCGGCTCGAAATTCAGGGAGCTGCCAAGCGCGAAAGCAGAGAAATCCTGTCGCCACAGATCGACGATGTGGGTGGCATGGTGCATGAACTCGCCGTAGCAGAAGATACTGTATTGCGGGGCATCGGTGCGGATGTCGATGTTGCCGAGCGCCGGAACAAACGGGCTGCCTGCACGACCGAGCCCGACCAGCGGACACGCCTTCGGGTTGGCGAGGCAGAACTTGTGAAAATCGCCGGCGAAACGTTGCGGCACGATCACGACATTCGCCTGCAGCTTGCCGCGCGCCAGTCCACTTGTTGTGCCTCGATAGGCTCCGACCCTCACCAGTCGGCGCAACCGGTCGGGCTCGACCAGCCGTAAATCTTCAACGATTGAGCCGGTCAGACGTCCCATGCTTCGAGGCAGTCCGCGTTGCTTAAGACTTTCAGGAAGCACTAAATCATGGCCGGCAACGCCGATTGTCAAATTGCCAGAATTTTCTCCTGACAATAAATTGCGTTTATTAGCCGACGCATCGTGGCTTTCATCGGCACTCCAAACAGCTGAGCAATTTGATCTGCCGTATCGCCTCATGCAGGAAGCCGAGATCGCGGTTCATGTAGGATAAAAGAAAGGCCGCGTAGAGGACGAAGACGAAGCAGAAGACCAGCGTCTTTACGATCAGCGACAGGCTGAAGACATTGAAATGCGGCGAGGCGCGCGCCAGAAAGGCCAGCACGATATCGGACAGCAACATGCTGACGATGAGAGGAAACGCCAGCGTCAGCGCCATTTTCAGAAGTTGGTTCAACAGACCAAGGAAAATTCCGGCGGCACCCCCGCTGAACACCGGCATCAGCCGTTCGACCGGCCAGAGACCGTAACTGTCGTAGACGGCATTCAACGACAGTTCCAGCCCGCCTGCCGCTAGATAGATCGCGATCATGATGATGGCGAGCAGCGTGCCGGTGGCGCTGGTCTCGTGCGTCATCATCGGGTCGATCAAGGTTCCCATGGACGAACCGCGCTGCAGGTCGAGGATATCGCCTGCTGCTTCCGCGGCCCAGAAGGGCACGCCCATCGCCAACCCCAGTGCCATGCCAACCAGGAGCTCCTTGAGGATGTAGATTACGATCATCGCGCCGGCGATCGGTTGCCCTGCCAGCGTGTGCACGAGCATCGGCAGGATCGGGACCGCAAGCGCCAGCGCAACGCCGTTGCGCAACAGTCCCGACAGCGGTACGCGCGAGAACAACGGCATCATCAGCATGAAGCCGCCGAGGCGCGCCAACACGAAGGCTCCCGCCAGAAGATAGAGCTGCAGGTCCCTGAGCGATGCGAAGAGCGGTTCGACCTGCATGGTGCGGCATCACCGGGTCGCGGACGGAAATTCGTCAAACACCGCCGAGGCCTGTTCGGCGATCTGCTGGGCAATCAGCGGGCCGACGACGATGATGACCACGAGGATCACGACCAGCTTGATCGTCTGCGGCAGAGACTGATCCTGGATCTGCGTCAAAGCCTGGGCGAGTCCGACCAAAAGCCCGACGGCCAAGGCTGCTATGATGGCCGGACTGGAGGCGAGCAGCACCGTTATCAGCGCATTCTGGACTTTCGTGAGGATGAAATCGCTGTTCACGCGCCGCCCCTGCGTCAGCTGTAACTGAGAATGAGGCCGTGCATCAGCCGCGACCAGCCGTCTATGGCGACGAAAAGCAGTAGTTTCAGTGGGATCGAGATCAGCACCGGCGAAACCATGATCATGCCGAGCGTCATGAGGATGTTGGCAACGACGATGTCGATGATCAGGAAGGGTATGTAGAGCAGGAACCCGATCTCGAAGGCCCGGGTAAGCTCCGAAGCGACAAAGGCCGGAACCAGGATGGAAAGGTCGTCGTCCTTGACATTCTGGCGCGCCTGCTCGGGCCACAGGCGCGCGGTTCCGTCGAGAAAGAACTGGCGTTCGCGCGGTTGGGTGAATTTGATCAGGTGCTGCTGCAGAGGCTGTTTTACCAACTGCGCGGCGCGGGCAAGATCGTCCGTGGTCTGGAACTGCACTTGCCCTTCCTGCAGCCTTGTCCCCATTTCACTGATCAGCGGGGTGGTGACATAGACCGTCAGCACCAGCGCGATCCCATAAAGCACGAGATTCGGGGGCATCTGCTGCACGCCAAGGGCATTGCGGATGAGAAACAGCACCACCGAAATCTTCAGGAATCCCGTCATGGTGACGACGGCGAGCGGCAGCAGGCCGACAAAGCCGACCGCAACCAGAATTCCGAGGAGATTTGGCGAAGCTTCAAGCATTGTCGAACATGCGGGTGACCCGCACGCCAA
The DNA here is from genome assembly GCF_052115345.1 of Mesorhizobium sp. 2RAF21. NCBI lineage: Bacteria > Pseudomonadati > Pseudomonadota > Alphaproteobacteria > Hyphomicrobiales > Phyllobacteriaceae > Mesorhizobium > Mesorhizobium sp. 2RAF21. The sequence continues at coordinate 312,526 of NZ_JBFRGM010000002.1, forward strand.
GGCTTTCGCCTATCCTGACCATTTCGCCCTGCCCGACCCGCTTGCCATTGGCCAGGATGTCCACGCCCTGTCCGGTTGCGTCCAACTGCACGATGGCGCCGGCGCTCAGTTTTCGGATGTCGCCAAGCGGCATTGCCTTGCGGCCGACCTCGAACGCCAGCGCAACCGGCAGATCGTCGAGTGTCGCATCGTCCAGCGCCTGGCTTGCGGTTCCAGTGTCCTGACCCATCATCCACTCCCATTTCGATCCGGCAATAACGGCTGGTGCGGCAGACAGCTGTGTCCCTGACGCGCTTATGCTGACGGGCGCGATCAGCCTGTCGCCGATGACAAGCACTGCCTCCGCTTGTTCGGCAAACAACACGACATCGCCTGGCTCCAACTCCCTCACTTCGCCGAGGCTGGTGGCGAGAACATCGCACCACAGGCGAACCGGCACAGGCAGCGCGGCCGGAAACGAAGCTTCGCTGCGGTCTGTTTCGTCCAGAAGTTTGCTAAGCCTTGAAAGCAACTCGCCGTCATTCAGTCGCAGGGCGCACTTCGCCGGTTGTTCGCCGACAGACAAAACAAAGCCGAATGGCGCCGCCTCAGCCGGCGGCTCTCGCTTTTCGACTGTGGCGAGTTCTATCGGAGCCTGCAGCTTCGCTTCGAACCAGTCGAGTTGGTCGGCCATGGCAGTTTCCAGAAGGAGAGCCGCGTGTTGAGGCAAAAGGGTCCCTAGCCTTGCCGTCTTGTCCACCGTGGCCAGCAACTGCTCGGTGAGCGAGAGCGGCACGGAAAGCTCGGCGGAATGTTCTCCGATCTTGAAGCGCAGCGTGCATGATGGCTGATCATCGGATTGGGCGGCCGACCAGTCGGTTACGATCTTCGCCGGCTGTCCGGCCAGGGTGATGTCGGCCGCGCGACGGTGTTTATAGAAGGTGTTCAGGGCCACGACCTGTTCCGCCGAAACCCTTGCCAGATCCAGAGCATCGGTGATGAGAGCGCCGTTGAGATTTCGCCCAGCGGGTTTGCGCCGCGTGGCAGCCTTCGCTGTCGTCAGGGCTCGAGACATCGAACTGCCACCTGCACGATCATCGAACATCATTGTTTGCGCGCGGCATGCGGTCCTCATCGAGGAGCTCGGCTTCGGCGGCACGACGCACGGCCGCTCGCTTGTCAAGTTGATCCGCCAGTTTCTCCAGCTTCATCAGGGCTTTCCGGCTCTGCAGGTATCGGTGCCGGGCCGCGGCCAATCCCGCTTCGCGTTCGCGCTGGACGAGGGTTGCCGTCTCGCCCCGCGCTTTGATTTGGCCGGCTTTCGCGAACGATGCCTCGTAGCGGCTCTGCGCCAAATGGAGCTCGGCTGCCTTCACCACCCGATTGGCGAGCCCCGAGACGGCCGCGTTCTGCTCGTCAATTGCCCTTCGCATGTGCTCGGCGAGCATTTGCGACGCCATTTCAACATCTTGTCTGGCTTCGTCGACGCCGACCCGATGAGCGGAAACGATGTCGCGCGCATGGTCTTCCCGGCGCTGCCTGAGTTTGCGCAATTGGGCGATCATCTCACTTTTATCCACCGACGATCTCCCGCATGCGCTGGCGCGTTGCCTCCATGTTTTCGTTCTGCACCGAGGCCTGCTGCAGAAAGCCATTGATGGCGTCGATCTTGCTCATGGCTTCATCGGCCAGCGCATCGCTGCCGGCTTTGTACTCGCCAACACGCACCAGCAGCTCGATATCGGCGTAGCGTGCCATGAGCTGCCTGAGTCGCGCGGCGTCCGCCCTGTGCTGGCCAGGCGCGACCGTTTCCATCAATCGGCTGCGGCTGCGCAGCACGTCGACTGCCGGAAAATGGTTGCGCTGCGCCAGCTCGCTGGACAGGAAGATATGACCATCGAGCAAGGCCTGTACCTCCTCGGCCACGGGATCGAAGGTCCCATCGCCTTCCAGAAGAACGCTGTAGAGGCCGGTGATCGAGCCGATCTGGCCGGGACCCGACCGTTCAAGCAGGCGCGGCAAAGCTGCAAACAGCGACGACGGAAAGCCGCGGCGTGTCGGCGGCTCGCCCGACGCCAGGCCGATCTCGCGTTGCGCGCGCGCAAAACGGGTAATGTTGTCCATGGCCAGCAGCACATGCTTGCCCTGATCGCGGAAATATTCAGCAATCGTGGTGGCGACATAGGCCGCCTTGACGCGCTCGATAGCGGGCCGATCGGATGTCGCAACCACAACGACCGCGCGCGCCAATCCTTCCGCTCCGAGCTGCCGCTCGACGAATTCGCGAACCTCACGCCCGCGTTCGCCGACGAGGGCAACCACTGCGACATCGGCATCGGTGGCGGAGACGATATTCGACAGCAGGATCGATTTGCCGACGCCGGGTTCGCCGAAAATGCCGATGCGTTGCCCCCTTGCACACATCAACATGCCATCGATGGCACGGATGCCGAGCTGGATCGGCTCCGATATCAGCCCGCGCTGCAGCGGCGGTGGCGGATAGGCATGAACGGGATACGCGCCGTCCAGCGAAAGCGGCTTTCCGTCGAGCGGTTCGCCGAACGCGTTGATGACCCTGCCCAGCAAGCCGGGGCCAACCGGCACCTGTTGATCCCTTCTGGTGGGCACGACCTCGGTCAAGCCCGACAAACCGGCCAGATCACCGAGCGGAACGAGGATGGCAGCCTCTTCGAGAAGTCCGACCACCTCCGCCTTCATGGTTCGGCCGGTTCTGCGATCCACCAATTCGCAGATCTCGCCGATCCTGGCTTCCACGACAGAGGCGTGGATGACCGTGCCGATGACACGTTGCACGCGCCCCTTTTTCGGCCGGCTGGCATCCTCGACCAGCCCCGAGCGCAAGCCGGGCATGATTGAAGCCAGGCGATCTTCGACGGCTGCACGTTCCCCTGTCACGAAGCCTCCCGCGATTTGGAGGCTATCGCAGCGGAGATCGCTTCAAGCTGCGCCTCGATGCCAGCATCGATCACGGCGATGTCCGTGGAAAGAATGCATGCTCCCAATGCCAATGTGTCGTCGGCGTCGATTTCCACCGACATGGCAAGGTCACTGTCCCGCAGAACGGCATTCAACTCGTCACGCAACCGGGCGAGGTTCTGCGGGTGGACGCGAAACTTCAGGTATTTGGCGCGCCGGACTTCCGAAATTGCCTGCATCGCCGCGCGGGCGACCAGCGTGCCAACGTCGAATTCCCCAAGCACGCGGCGCACAACGTCCAGTGCGAGACCTGCGACTTCCGCCTCAAGGCCTGCCAGATAGCGATCGACCTTGGCGGAAGTGCCGGCGACCAGCCGCGTGGCGTCGACCTCGCCCTGTGCCTTGCCGTCCTTGTAGCCCTGGGCGTATTCGGCGGCATAGGCGCGCTTGGCGGCATCGCTCAGCTTTCGTGCTTCCGCCTTGGCCGTTTCGACAAACGCATGGCCGTCCTGCCAAGCGCGCACTTCCTCCGCGCGCAAAATGCGCGCGCGCGGCCGTGGCAATGTGGTCCAGGTGGCGTCCGCACTCGACATCTGGGGCTATTCCATCGCGCGGCGCAGGATGCGCGCGCCGAGTTCCGCGACTTGCCTGGCGTCACCCAGACCGGGCAGCCCGTTCGCGAGCTTCAAACGCACCCGTTTGGCGAGCTGTGGTGACACCTCCTGTAGCCATGATTCGAGGCAGCTCAAGCCGTCGGCAAAAAACCTGCCGCTTAAATCGTCCAGCGGTTCCAGTGGCCTGACCGGACCTGAGATATCGCGGTTGGCCACGGCAAGAGCGCAAAGTTCGGGGCCAAGAGCCGCCTGGATCGCGCCGGCCTGACGCCCGTCGATAACTGCGGCAAGGCTGTTCGCCCAATAAATGGCACCGGCGCGCAAGGCGAGCCTTTCGAGTTCGTCGCCCGAAGCAAGCGCGATTTGCCGATCGGTTTGCTCCGGCAGCCGAGGCAAGTCCTTCAGCGTCAAGTCGTGGCGTTCGGCCAGGAGTTTCGACAGCCTCGCCTTTAGCCGCGGTGTCTCGAGCATGCGCTCGCATGCGTCGAAACCGATCTGGCCGTCGAAACATTCGGACAACCAGCCGGCATCGGCATAGCTGGCGGGATTCGACCAGAATTCCCGCCAATCCGACCGGACGGTTTCCTCTCGCACGGTCAACGGCGTCACGCTTTCTTAGCCGGCGCCGCCGGCACTTCGAGCGCGTAAACGCCAGGCCGCCGGTACCACCGCTGATAGACCAGCCATCCCGCAAGGGCGGCAATGACAGCCATCATCCCGTAGAACAGCCACTGCGCCGCCGCCACGCTGTCGGGGTGAAGCCATAGACCCAGGAACGAGGTGAAGCCGGTTTCGCCCGTTGGTGGCTCCGGCGATGCTGCTACCGGCACCAGCGTCACCGATACATTGTCATAGGTGAGCCCAGCGACACCCTTGGCTACCAGCATCTTCACCTGCGGGATCAGTTCGTTCATCGACACGGAGGCGCGGTGACGGATGAAGACCGACGCCGATGACGGCACCATTCCTTGCTTGAGTGGATCGTTTTCGGGGAGCACCAGATGAACGCGTGCCGACAGCACGCCGTCGATTTCCGATATCGTGCGCGAAAGCTCCTGGCTCAGGCCATAGATCATCGTCGCCCGCTCTTCAGCGGGAGACGAGACGATACCGCTGCGCTTGAAGACATCGCCGAGCGTCTGGAATTCCTGTTTGGGCAGGCCGCTCTCGTCCAGGAGCGCCATCGCTTCGGCGAAACGATCCTTCTCGACGAGGACGGTCATCGTTCCGTCCTTGCCGGCCTCGCGCTGGGCAGGAATGCCGTGACGGATCAAGGTCGCGACGATCTCGTTTGCCTGCCGCTGATTGAGCCCGGAATAGAGTTCCACGGAACAGGCCTGCAGAACGAGCATGGCTGAAACAGCCAGCATCGCGCGCAGCCACTTCCCGAAACGATGCGGCGCAAACGGGTGCAAGAGCGACGATATCAACTTCCCGACCACCGCGAATGCCTATTGCTGCTTGATAAGGGTACTCGTGGACGACGTGACGGCCGTCACGCTGCTGGTCACCACTTCGAGATTGGCGGCGGCCCACATGATCGAGATCGAACGGCTCAGCAGCTGCTCGGCGCTTTTGGCGGGCGCGTCGTTTTCCTCGCCTTCCGCGGCTCCGGCCACGTCTTGATTGCCATCCGTCTTACCATCCGCGCGGACGCCGGCCTCCTTGAGAGCCGCCTGCACTCTCTGCATCGTCCCTTCCAGTGATTTCACGGCGGAGCCGAGCAGAGCGGACGTGTCGGAACCCTGCCCGCCCCCCGATTTTTCCACCTGGGTCAGATATTCGAACAGCCTGTGCTCGCTGGTCGCATCGATCGGCTCCAGATTTTGCTGCCGCGCAGCTGTCGATGCGGCGGTCAGCGGCGCATCCTGCGCCACCTGCTGGCTGATGCCTGTCGCGGTACCCGCCTGCTCGGATTTCTTTGCTTTCAGAACCTGCGATTTTGGGTCCGCGGCATTCGAGCCATTGCCCGGCCGCGTGCTCGAACCAGCCGCAACCTGCTGCTGCAGGTTGATACCCGTGGACATGTTTGAAAGCGCGACTTCCAGCGCTCCAATCGGTGCAATTTGCATCAGCGTGCCTCCTGCCCTTGTTTCGGCTTTTCAGCGGAAAAGGTCTGGGATTCCGCCTGCCTGCCTCGAAAAACCCGAACCGGGACAATTTTTTGCGCGCTTTGTTTCGCGTGGTTCGAGATGCCGAGCGTCTTCTTGACGAGGTCGATGTAGGAAGGCGGGCCAGCCACCTGAACCACATCGTCCTGCTGCGAAACCTTCAATGAAAAGCGCGGATCGATGACGCCAAGCCTGGTGAGCTTTTCTTCCGCTCCCGCAGCCGCATTGGCATCGAGCGGGATCGTCTCGTGGCGAACCTCGGCCTCGGTCGCCACGTTCAGGACAAGGCCGTCGAAATGCCAGACAAGGCCGTAGCGATTGCACAACTCATCGAGAAACGTCTTTGCGGTGCCAGTCGGCATGGTCCCACTCAGGCGCCCTTTCACCTGGTCGCTGACCCGGACAGTCACACCCATGTTGCGTCCCAGTTCGATCAGCGCATCCCGCACCGACTGGTCGACGGTGATGTATTTGTATGGACCATCCGGCCAGCGCGGTTCGGCCGCCGAGGCGGGAACAGCGGAAATGCCAAGAATGACAAGGCCAGCGACGCCTGCCGATTTCAAAACGGCGGCGGTGAAAGACAGTCGATCCGAATTGCAGGAAACGAGTCCCGTCAACATTGACCCTACCGAGAAAAGACCAGCTCTCGCCAAACTGGCCCATACAACATTCACCCGCCGCTTCACTCTATCGCGCAGGCGTCGAAATGGGAAGTCCAATTGGATTGCGAATGAATAATCAGTTCCAAATGTTGCGCGCCCTGGCAGAAACGATATGGTGCGCTCCAATCGTGGATCACGAGATGGTGATCGTGGCCACAACGGACATTCGATGACGACAAGACTCGCCCCCCCTGCCTGCTCGCGTTCCGTGGCGGTCCGGATAAAGACTGGAACGCGGTCAGCGCTTCGGATGCGAAGAAGGTTTGTGTTGTTCGCGGCTTTCGCGTTCGTCGCGGCCTCTGCCGCCGCGCAGACCCGTTCCGGTTACGATCCGCGCAGTTGGACCTACGACGAAGCTGCCAATGCGGTGATCCCACCCTCATCGCTCGGCCAGGCCGATGACACTGAGGAGGATGAAGGTCCGCCGCCATCATGGTCGCCCGTTCCGAAACAGGTCGTGCGTTACAGTGACCTGCAGCCGGCCGGATCGATCATCGTCAACACGGGCGAACGGCGGCTCTACTATGTGCTCGGCAATGGCAAGGCGCTGCGCTATGCGATTGGCGTGGGCAAGGAAGGCTTCGCGTGGGCCGGCCGCGACAAGATCTCCGACAAGAAGGAATGGCCGGACTGGCGGCCACCACGGGAGATGCGCAGCCGTGTCGCGGCAACCGGAAAATCGTTACCCGCTCACGTTGCTGGAGGCCCGAACAATCCGCTCGGGGCCAGAGCCCTTTACATCGGCAATACACTTTATCGTATCCATGGTACCAACCAGCCCTGGACCGTCGGCAATGCGAATTCCTCAGGATGCATTCGCTTGACCAATGAGGACATCATCGACCTTTACGCTCGCGCGCAGGTTGGCGCGCAAGTTATCGTGAGACAATGAGGCCCCGCCAACGAGCCACCTTTTCAGCGGCACAGAATGTTTGATCGATACAATGATCCCTTTCAATATCAAGCAATTAGAAACATTTCTTCTGGTTGCCGCTTTCGGCAGCTTCCGCAAGGCCGCCGAGCGGCTGAACACCACACAGCCCGCCGTCTCGACGCGCATCGCCAGCCTTGAAGAAGCGCTGGGCACGAGGTTGTTCGAGCGCCAGGCAAGCGCCGTGCGATTGACCGCCCAGGGCCAGCAGCTGCTTCCTTCAGCGCAGGGCGTGCTCAAGGTGGCCGAGCGGCTTCAGCTGATTGCCCAATCGCTTTCGGAAACCACCGGCGTGCTGCGGCTCGGGGTGTCTGAAACCATCGTCCACACCTGGCTGCCCGATTTCCTCAAACAGCTGCAGGCGCATTGTCCGCTCGTCGATGCGGATATCCTGGTCGATTCATCGGCAACGTTGCGCAGCGAGCTGATGTCGCACCGCATCGATCTTGCGTTGCTGGCAGGTCCGGTCACGGAGTATGCGATAGAGAACATCGATATGCCACCGTTTCCGCTCGTCTGGGTCTGTGCTCCCGACCTGGATCTGCCGAAGGGCCGGAAACTCCCCTTGAACGAGCTGACGCGTTTCCCCATCATCAGCTACGCCCGCACCACGCGGCCCTACACCGAACTCTACCGTAAGTTCAGCCGCGATCTCGAAGAGATGCCGCGCATTTTCCCAGCCAATTCGATCGCGGCCGCGCTGAAGATGGCAATGACCGGGATCGGCATCGCCTCGTTGCCGCACGATGTCGTCACCGAGCACGCGATGGCCGCGAAACTGCGCATCGTGGATTGCGACTGGCATCCGCCCGATCTGGAGTTCACGGCGTCCTATTCGTCCGAGCCGTCCAATCCGCTGGCCGAACAGGCAGCGCAACTGGCCGCCTGTACCGCCCATACCTATGCGGTTCGCGCCGGCAGGGCGCGAGCTCAGTAGCGCCTTACCCCGATCAGCCGACCGTTGCGGTCGGAAGATAGATGCGGTCGCCGGCAAAGATTATGTCCGGGCTCAGGATATGATCCATGTTAAGCACCACGGTATCGGCGACGTTCGTCGAATTGGTCGTGGCAATGAGTCGGATGCTGTCGCCGCTTTTCACGTCCACCCAGCGGTAACCGCTCTGCTCCAGTTTGGGATTGGTGCGGCCATCTGGAGTGCTGGCGCCATCGGGATGAGCCTTCACCAGATCGCCTGAAACCCAGCCGGTATGCATCTTGCCGTCAGGTCCGTAACCTTCAACGGGAAGCCACGTCGTTCCTGTACTGTCGGTCGACGGCTTTGCAGTCTGCTCGACGAAGCTGCCCGGCTGCAGCACGGTTACAACCGCGGCGCTGCCGCTTGGCTGGGCACGCAGGTTCAGACCATCATCGGCGAGAACGACAAGCTGTGGGAAGGTCTGCGGCGGTTCCTTTGTTCCAGGATCCGGCTTGTCGGTGCCATCACCGGGCTGCTTGCCGTCTACCCCTGATTTGTCGTCCGATTTTTCCGGATCGGGGATCGGAGGGGGCTTCGCGGCATTCCACGGTTCGCCAAGCAGGGCATCCAGCGAGAAGAGCAGCATGCCGACGCCGAAGGTGATGCCAAGGGTCCACCGGTCCCACGCGGCCCACTTCTTGTCGGATTTTTCCGCCGCCGCGGTTTCCGCATCGGCGCGCGGCACCGAACGGCTGTTGACCCGATCCGTCCTGATCGCCGATGCCCAGAACTCGGCGCAGCCGAATGTGAACATCGCCCCGGCTACGGTCGCGATCGGTGCCGGCCAGGAGTTGACCGTATAGACGGCGCAGCCAAGCACATATCCCGGGCCAGCCAGATATTCGGCCAGATTCCGGATCACTGGCCTGCCGGTGAAGGACTGCAGCATCGACTTGGTGCCGTAGACCATATTGCCCAGCGTGAAAGTGCTGTTGACGACAAGATCCTTACCCTGCACCAGGCCAGTCGCTGCACCTGGTGCCGCGGCAATGAATGTGGCCCCGCCCAGCGCGTTGAGGAACCGCCCGAATGGTTTGTGGGCCGCGGTCGCGTTGGGGAATATGGCTTGCGTTCCGAAAACAAGGCCGCGCACGCCGAACGAGACGGCTCCCGCCGTCGCGGTCCACGTCGGCGGCAACGTGCTCCACAAGGTGTAGGATGTGCTAGCCATGGCGCCGAAAGTCTCGAGAGCGGTCTTGTATTCCTTGGTTCGTGAATAAGCCAACGCGCTGTCGACGAGGACGCGCTGCTCCGGTGTCATCGACTTCTTGTGGGTCGCTCGGAACGTCGTCAGCTGCAGGACCGAGAGCGCATTGGTCTGGTCAACGCCCATCCACTCGAACTGCTCGAGCGTGAACTTGCGGAACTGGCCGGGGCTCATTTCCTCGAACTGCTTGGCCGTCACCGCTTCAATCTGCGGCTGTGTCAATGCTTCGGTATGATGAATGGTGAAACCGCCCCACTGATCGCGGGTCAGCGCCGGAATCTGCTTTTCGGTAAGCCACGGCACCTGTTTCGGATCGAATTTTGTCATATTCAGGAAGCCGACCATCGTCTCGGGGATAGCCTGAACCTGGCGCTCGCCGAGATTCTTCAACAATCCTGTTTCTCCCAGCCTTTCGAATTGCGGCGACGTGAATTTCGCAACCTGGCCTGGCTTGAACCACTGGATCTGGCGGTTCTCCAGCGTGGACACATCGACGAATTCGATCGTGTCCCCCTTTATCGCCTGCACCTGCGGCTTGATCAGGTGATGCGTAAGGCCAGCGACGCCTAGATCCACGAACTGCTGCCCGGTCATGTTGCTGACCTGACCTTTGGTTACCCATGGAATCTGTCTTTCGTCGAGACCTGCGATATTCAGGAAGCTTGTCTTCGCCTTCGGGATCCCCCGCAACTGGCTCTTGGTCAGGTACGGGAGCAAGCCAGCCCGATCCAGGTTGTGGAACTGCTGTTCGGTCAACGCGGCTACCTGCTCAGGCTTCAGCCAGGGAATCTGCGTTGGCTGGAACTCCGCCATGTTGAGATTCTGGACCTGCTCGAGCGGGATCGCCCGCACAGCGTCTCGGCTATGCGGTCCGCTGTTCGAAGCGGACCCGGGGGGCGGTGACTGGGTACCATCCGGCACGTGTTCTTCCGAGGCGCCGCGAATCCAGGGCAGGACAACGGGTTCGCCACTGTCGGGGTCGTAAACCAGGATATGCGTCTTGCTGAGGGTTTCGGGAGCATCGGCCGCCAGTCGCGGCCCGTCGACCGGCGGTATGTAGACCTGCTCTGGGCCTCTGGGTTCGGTCCCCAGCATGGCCGCAACGATGACTTCGCCGTCCTTGTCCTTGAGTTCGATGGTTCGAGGCGTTTCGACGGCTGCTGCTGGTTTGTTGTGCCCGAAGATGTTGCCGACGATGCCGGCTTGATCCAGCGCGCCCTGGAGTTCCGCCGAAGGCGGCGCATCGAGGAAAACCCAGCGCGGCTGGCACTTCGGGTTCTCGTTGCGCAGCGCCACGTCCTTGTTGATCTGCTCCTGCAACTTCGGTGTCAAAGGCACCTCGCGCATCTGCGCGACACCCTTGATGGTGGTCCAACGGTGGTACGTCTTGACTTCGATCGCCTCGATGACGTCCGGGTTCTTGAAAACGGGGGCATCCACATACCGGCCGCCGTCGCCGAAGACGGGGTGCGGCCCGGTTGGATTGGCCTGGACGGGGAAATGTACCTCACCGAGCGAGCCGTTCAGTTCGCGCGTGTAGACTTCGCCTGCCTTCCATTTCTCCGGCTGCCGCATATTGCGGATCTGCTGCAATGAGAAGGTGGTCGGCGGTGCGGCCTCCAGCGCCTTCCTGGCCGGCGCAGCCTCAGGCGGCATCGCCTCCCCTTCAGGCCGTCCCGTGCCGCTCGGAACATGGTCCTCCGAAGCGCCGCGCGTCCAGGGCAGGACATAGGCTTCGCCGGTTTCCGGATCGCGGAAGAAGATATGCGACTTGTGCATCAAGTCCGGCTCGTCGCCGCGCGCCTGCGGACCGTCCGCCGGTGGCACATAGACGCTCTCGGCACTCTTTGGCAGCGGCCCGAAGCGGGTCGCCGTGATAAAGTGACCGTTCTCGTCCCGGATCTGCATCGGGCCGCTGTTGCGTCGTCCGACCTGCGAGGAAAGCAGCGTCATGAGGCCGTCGGCAACATTCTGGCGCATGAAACCGCCGTCGACGATGGATCGACCGAATTCGCCACGGAATTGCGCTATCGCCGCCATTTGATCGGGGCGCGCTGTCGTTTCCAGTTGGTCGAGGAACTGATCGAGGGATTTCTTCCCGCCCTTCGGAATGCCGGTAGCAGCGCCGTCGCGCGACGGCTCGACGGCGCGAGCGATCCAGGCTGGTACGGTCAGTTCCTCGCTCTGCCCGTCGGCAGTTTTGAATGTCACCTGAGCCGTTTCGTCCTTCGCGATGGAACGCGCGGCCTTGGGCGAGCTCGACTTGTACTGGAACCTGACTTCGGCGCTGAATGCCAGTGCCCCCGCCGGCAACTGCGGTGTCGAGAGCGAAACGGTGTACCGTGTCGCCGGCGTGCCATCCGCCCCATAGAGGTTCTTGTAGATGTTTCCGGCACTCGGCATGTAGCGTGGCTGTGGTGTGCCGTCCGGCCGGACGCGAGCCGGCAGCCACGATTTGACCGTCGATTTCACCTTGTAGGTCAGCGAGGTCGCGATTTTGTCGGGATTTGTCCCGAGCACCCCGGGCAGCCCGTTTCGATCGTTGAAGATGATATCGACCAGCATCGCTTCCGGATTGAGAACCCGCACCTTCTCGCCGGTCAGAAGGACGATGTCAGCACTAGGAGTCTTGCCCGGAACGGCAGAGAGCCGCAGCCCGCTTATCGTCGGTTCGTCGGCGTATGAAACCGTGTTGGAAGGGTCGATCTGGCCGGCCTTGACAAGATCGCGGATCGCCTGAATGCCGTTGCCTTGCCCAACCGCGGTGACGAGCTCGCCGGCTTTCGCCGGATCCTTGACCACGAACTGGATCTTCAAGACCGTCGATCCGAGGGCTGACTGGATTTGGTCATAGGTCTGTTTGGAGACGATATCGCCTTTTTGTAGCGTGTCCTTGACCGGTAGTTCCGGTCGCATCTCGATGCCGACGCGTGGAAATTTATCGACCATGCCGACATGATTTGCGACGATCGGCAGCCGCAGGCCGGCTTTGGTCTCCGTCATCACGCGGCCGAAGGGCAATGCGCCCTCCAATCTGACGTGGCCGGCATTGTTTTCGGCGGGCACACCGAAGAAGTCGTGCTGGCCAGGTGCAAGCGTCACCTCTGTCCCCTTGAGCGATGGGGAGTAAGTCATTTCAATGACCGTGCCCTCGCCGTCCGGTGTCTTTCCGACGATGGCGGCATCGAACGGCTTGGCCTCATAGCCGGCCTTGTCGTTGAAAATGCCCTCGCTTGCCTTGCCCGAGAGATCGCTGGCGCGAACCGGCAGGGCCGTTTGCTTGGAGACCGGCCAGACACCGGCCTGCAGCGCGGTGATGTTCCTGTATTCGCGGGCGCGGTAGGAAACGACGCCCTGCGTGCTCAAGGCATCCTTGAGCGGCGTGAGACTACGCTGACTGAAACTGTCGACGATCGACCAGCCAATGGCGCCGAAATCCGTCTTGGTGCCAACACCAAAACCGATGGCGGCTACGGTCGGTGAACCGATACCGAACGCCTGTCCGGTATTGAGGCGTGTGCGGAACGTCACCCCGACACGCAGGTCCGGCAATACGTCCCGGATCGGAGTCCGCGGCACATAGACGCCATCCGGTCCGTAGCGGTCAGCCATTTCGCGGCTCGAATAGTAGCTTTTTTCGGTCTCGTACCGATGCAGCAGTTGCTCGTTGGTCAGGCCATCGAGATAGGCTGATGGCGTCCGCTCGTCCTTGCCGCTGGTATAGGTGTAACCGCCGGTGTCCCTTTCCGGCATGCCGCTAAAGCTGCGCGTTTCCGGATTCCATACCAGATGCACCGGACCATCCGTGGTGACCGGCTTGTTCGGCACGATGATCGGATCGCCACCGGCTGGCCCTTTCGTCGGCTTGCCGACCGGATCGACCGGGTCTTTGGCGGTAACGGTCGGCTGCGATTCGTGTGGAGTGCGGCCTGCCCCTGTCGTCGAGGCGTCTCCTCGAGTCTTCTTTGGCGGAACCACTTCCCCGGGGATCACAGGATGGCTTGGGTCGTGGAAAACCTGCTCGCCCGTCGGTCGATAGACTCCGTCCGCGCCCATTTCATGGACGTTCATCGGTTTTCCGGACGGACCTGCCTCCAGCGCGGGTGGCGATTGACGCGGCCCGCCACCACCGCCCCACGGCGGTGGCTGATTGGCACCACCGCCCCGCGGCGGTGGCTGATTGGCACCACCGTTTGTGTTGAAACCTTGATCCGTGCCGGGTCGCAGGGTGCGCAGGCCATGTAGGCCGAGGCCCGTGCCGACGACACCGGTGAAGAAACCAGTCAGCGCGTTCGCGCGCTGGAGGTCCGTCATCTGATTCCAGTTGGTGAGAAGGTCGTAGCCCGACGTTGCGAGAAGTGGCGTGCCCACGACCACCGCTCCCACATCCATGCCCCAGGCGGTCTTGTTGAGACCGGAAGAGGTTTGCATGAAGGAACGGGTTTCCGCCGAGATCGCGGAGCCTGACCGGGTTGCACCGATACTGCCGCGGAAGGCTTGCATGGCGGTCAATTCCTTCCCGGCCATGCCGACCGTGCGAAGACCACTGGAGGCCATCGGCAAAACGGTGGTCGCAACACTGGCGATGTTAATGAGCGATTCCGTATCGCCCCATTCGCCGCCATGATCCAGATGGTTCACCTGATTGATGACTGCTCTGGTGCCGAGATAGGCTGCACCCGCGTAAGCGAGAGGGGCGGCCACCGGGGCGGCGGGCGTGAATGACAAGATTGTGGCGATGCCAGTCCCGATACCGACAAGCGGATCGACTGCCTTTTCCCAGACCGAGAAGTTACGCGACTTGACGACCTCGAGCTCGAACTTGCCGTCGCTGCCGGGTTTCATTTGCAGGTTCTTCGGCGCGACGAGCTTGCCGTCTTCGCCGAACTGCGCGTTGTTGTCCTGGAAGTCGCCAAGATTGGCGAACGACTTACCCGTCACGTCGACATAACGCGTGCCCCCACCTTCTTGGACGGCAAAAAGGATGACCTGCTGTGTGCCGACCTTGTCATCGACATAGAACAGCGGCACCGCGCGTACTTTTGGGGTGTCTCCGCCGATATCGCGGATTTCTTTCGTGATCTTGCTGACAGCGTCGCGACCTTCCTTCGTGGAGCGGTCGATGCCCAAGCTATTGGCCACCGTGTCATCCAGCCCGGAACCGCGCCGTTCGTGGAATGTGTTGTCAAAACCTTTTGCGAATAATTGTTGGAATTTCGGCTGATAGTTACCGTCGAGCGCCTCCTGCTGGTGCTTGTCGAGATAGCTACGGTCGATCCCGGTGTTGCGATCCACCATCAGCGAAGGATCGCTGAGGCGCATATTGTGATAGTCGCTGAAGCCCTCAACCTGACGGCGCAGTTCCTCGGCCTGAGTCTTTTGCTGTTGCGTCGCTTCAAGGACCAATTTGGCAACGGCCAAGCTGGGATCAACCCAACGTCCGCTTGCTTCCTTGTCGCTGGTGTCGAGATCGATCCAGACCGCTTTGCCGCTTTGGGTGAGTGCGTCCAAGCCGACTTTATCGAACTGTGCGGCAACTTCCGGCGCGACCTTGATCTTACGCCCGCCGCCGAGGTCGATCTCGACAGGCTGTACGCCATCCGGCAAGGTTCCGGCGGGAACATCGACGGACCCAGGCCCGTGTTGCTTGAATAGATTGTCGAAGTTTGTCTGCAGCGTGGTCAGCTTGGTACCAAGATCCTTGATGCTGTCGCCTAACTGCTTGTTGAGAATATCGTTCAGATTTTTTGCCGCCTCGGCCTCGCTTACCTTCAGCGACTGCAACCCGTTTGCCGTGCACATCGGGACGTCGAAGTTGTTGCCGGAAAGAAGCTGCTGCCAATCCTTGTTGAGCTGCCGATTTTTGTATTTGCTGCGAACGTTCTTGTTGCCGAGCTCAAAAGTGAGCTGCTGCTCGGTCGTACCTTTTTCGAAATGGTTGACGACCCAAAGCTGACCATCTCGAACCTGTAACTCCTGTGACTGGTAAAGGCCGAGATAGTCTCCATTGATTCGGCTATGCTTTTTCCCTGGCTCAAAAAGATACTGGTTGTTGCTGCCATATTCGGCAAGCAGCCGTTGTTCGAGATCGGTCTGCCGAGCTCCCACATCCATCGCTCTCGCATGAGCGTCGAAATAACCTTGATAGGCCCCTGCCAGCTCGAACTGTTTATCGGCTGTTCCCTGTAATGTTTTGAGATCTTTGTATTGTTGCGAATCTTTCGGCATACCGTTCAGATCCGCTTGACCGACCAGGAAGTCGATCGTCAGCTTGTCGCCCTTGCTTAGATGCAGTCCGGCCTCTCCGAACAATTTATCGACAGCCGCGTGAGCGGCAATGCCTTCGGCATATTCGGTCTGGCGGTTGGGGCTTGGCTGACCCAGAGCGGACGCGGCGGGCGCATTCGGGTCGCTGATCGGTTTCAGCTGGCTCTGGTCATTGATTGCCTGTGTGAGAATTTGTCCGGCGCGCTCGTATTCGCCACGGGCGTCCTGCGCGTTCTTGAGCAGATTGTTGGCCTGCGTCAGCTTGTTTTGCGCATCGGCAAGCGTGCCTTCCGGCTTCTCGGGCGTCCATTCGAGACCGTAAGGAGCCAGCGCCTCGTTGATGATGCCCTGCGCACCCTTGACCGCGTCCTTGTAGGCAGGATCAAGCATGTAGACGTTGAACTGTGACATGCCCTGGCCGGCCAGGGCGCGCGTCTCCGTGATGCGGGACAGCGCGATGTTCTCCTTGATGATGGCCTGGGCAACCTGCGGGTCGACCCACGTCCACGCGCCGTCAACCTTCATCGGTACCCAATTGCCACCGGAGGGAGCCTTGCCGCGGGGCGGGTCGCCAAACGGGTCGACAACACGGTTCTGACCGTCGAGCTTTGGAGACGCGAGGATGCCAGCCCCGTACGTTTTCATCAGCGCGGCCTTGTCTAATCCGGCCTGTTTGGCGTCCTCGATGAGGCTGGGCAACGTCTGTCCAGCCAATATACCTTCGACAAAGGATTTGACGACCTGACCTTCCTTCGCCTCCGCTGGATCGCTGCTGTTCGGGTTCACGGCCAACAGGGTACGAGCCAGTGCCTCCTGTGTGGTTCCAACGTCGATCTTCAGGTCCGTTCCGGTGGTGTTGTTGTGCAGGGTCACGCTGCCGTCTGGCTTCGTGGTCAGCGTATAGCCATTGGCCGTAACCTCCACGGTCGTGCGCGTGCCATTCTCGATCCTGATCTTTTCGCCGGGACGGACGAGGTTCGGATCGCGGGACGTATCGAAAAGCTCCGGATTGGTTTTCCTCAGCTCATCCAGCGTCACGCCATGTTTCTGCGCGATAAGGGTGAGGTTGTCGTCCGGCTTGACTTCGTAGTCGATCGGCTTGCCATCATTGACCTTTTCGGTGGTCGTCTTGGTGACGCGGCCATCCTTGTCGGTAACGATCTTGATCTCTGTTCCAGCCTTCGGGTCGACGATGGTCGTTGTGGCCTCACCCGTCTTGGTGTGGCGGGTGGTATTGCTCGTCTTGCCATTGCCGTCTTCCGATACCGTGGTTTCGGTGTCGCCTTTCGTGGTGACGACAGTGCGTGCGTCGTGCTGATAGTCGTTGTAATAAACGATCTTCTCACCCGTATGCGGATCGGCAAGTTCCACCGACTGGACGTCGCCATTGTCGCTCTTTGGATCTCCGGTCTTGACCTGATAACCGGCCCCCTGCAATTCGGCGATCACCTGTTCCTTGGTCAGGCCCCGGTCTTTCGCGATCTGGTCGATGCTCTTGCCCTTGGCGAGATCGTCCTGAATGCCTTTTGTGGTGGCACCTCCGGGATCCTGGGTTGGCGCAAGAACGGTCTTCTTCCCGTCAGGTCCGGTCACGGTGGTGACAGGCAGAGCAGACCCACCCTTCGGCGTCACCGTTTCTACCGACGCGCCATTTGGAAGCGATGTCCGTTCCGTGACGACGCCGGAACCGAGATCGTCTTCGTAGCGGGTGGTCATCGCCCCCGTTTTGGGATCGTAGTCGCTGGTCTGCTTGCGGCCGAGGCCGTCCCTGACCGGCGTTTCCGCAGGCGCGGCCGACCCATCCTGCACGGCCGCGTAGTAGGTGTCGTGCTGATAGTCGTAATGGAGCGTGACTGTCTTTTGGTTCCTGGGATCGCTGGTGTCCCTGATCACCGTCGTCTGGACATCGCCATTGTTGCTGGTCGGATCGGTGACAGTGACTTCCAGGTTGTTACCCGCCCTTATCGCGGCAAGCACCTGCTCGTTCGTCATCCCTCGTTCTGACGCGATCTTGTTGATGCTTTTGCCCTTTTTCACATCGTCGATGATGCTGTGGGCCGTCATATCCGCGGCGGGATCCTTTTCGGGCGTGCCGGTGTTCAACTTGACGGGAGCAAAGGCCAAAGTCGTCGGCTGAGTGTAGAGCGCAGGCTGAGCGCCTGCGCCATTGCTCGGTGTTCCAGCATTGGCGGGAACGTTTCCGTTGGCAGGCGTCGCATCGGGTTGCTGCAAGGCATCGAGCTTGCCGGTGACCTGATCAAGCTCCTGGCGCGCGCTGGCCGCCCATTCACGCTCGCCCATCTTGTTGGCAAGCCTGATCTGTTCTCTGAGCTGGGCGGCCTGGGCTTCCAACTGCGCGATCTGCGCTGCATTGGCTTTAGGATCGACCCTTGGCGCGGGGTTCAGCTTCGGCATTATCGGACGAACCACGTGAACGACCTCCGCAATGTGCTTCGCCCTTTGGGGGCTGGCCGAAGGTCCGTCCGATAAGCACCCAGGAAGAATGCTAGCGAGCGGCCTTCCAATAGACGCCGAAGGCAGCGAGCTGCTCTTGCGACTGTTTGAATTTCTCGACGGCGTCGACATCGGTCAGCGGGGTGGCCAGAGCGACCAGGATTTCAACCGCGGCGAATGCCGGCACCATGCTTGGGAAAAACGAACTTGAATTCGATGTCACCACGATTGTCTCGCGCGCCATGCGCGCCAGCGGAGAGACGCTGCTGTCGGTAATGGCCAGTACCGCCGCGCCCTGGCTTGCGGACTGACGGGCAAAATCGATGGTAGCGCGTTCGTAGGGCGCGGACCCGACGACGAGCACGACATCGCCAACCTTGGCATCCAGCAGTGCCTCGGCGCCAGCCACGAGCACGGCCTTGCGGTCCTCGCCGAGGAGCGGCGAAATCGTCTGCACGAAATGGCTGGCGACCGAACGCGAGGGTCCGAAGCCCAAACCAAAAATGGTCGTCGACCCGGCAATCAGCTTGGCGGCTGCCAGAAACTGCATGGCACTGCCATATTCGCCGAGACTGGCGATCTGAGCGGCGAGCGTATCCGCCGCGATACCAGCCGCCGGGTAATCCGGATCCTGTTGCGGCAACGGGTTGGCGCGCGCGCCCTCGCCTGCACCGCGCTCACGCAGGGCGCGAGCGTACAGGCTGCGTATATCCTCGTAGCCGTCGAGGCCAAGCCAGCGCGCCAGCCGCATCATGGTGCTGTGCGATACACCCGCCTGACTGGCCTGCTTGCGCATGGACATCAAGGCGACGCCCTGAGGGTCGTCAAGCACAAAACGTGCCGCAACCTGCAGCTGCGGCGGCATCGTTTCGAATCGCTCCACGAGCAGTTCCGACAAAGGACCTTTTTCCATTTCCTAAACCCCAATTTGCCCGGTTCGAATTTTACCTGCAGCCCGCCGACAATGCAACAGTTGGAATTTTCGTGATTTACGCATTCCAAATGGACTTTCTATTTCCGCGGCGCTGCACTAAGTTTGAGCGGCAATCTAAAGAGAGTCCATTACGCCGGGCTGTCACGATTGCGTGGAATGGTTCCTCAAGGAGACAGTCATGACCACTACCCCTCCCGTCAACGGCGGAAGTCCGGAGCAGAACCTGGACAAGATGATCAAGCAGCAGGAGCGGATGTTCGGCCTGGAGATCAACAAAGAGATCGCCAAGTCCCAGCACGACATGTTGATGAGCACCGCCAGGACGCTTGGCCAGTCGGCCGAAAAGGCCTGAGGCGCAAGGTTTATCGCCTATTCCGCGCCGCCGGAGGTTGCCGGCGGCGTGCTGTTTCCCGGCGCGTGACTATCGTGCCGGCCGAAATGTGAAATCGTTTTGGCAGGAGGTTGAAAAGCATGAGCGCTCACTCGACCCGAAAGCTTGAAGGTGGCGCAGGCAAGCTTGCGTTGCGTGCCGTTGCGAGCGGTGCCACAAGCCTGGTCCCTGACAAACCCGCGACGCTGGCCGTCACCCGCGGTTTCCACAATGGGGCCAGCCTGGAATTGACCGAACCATCCTATGTGATCGGCTCGGACGGCGCTTCGGATATCGTCCTCAGGGATCCAGGAATCGCAGCGCTCCACGCCAGGCTTCACCGCAAGGGTAACCTGGTTGAAATCGAAGCCATCGGCGGCGACCTGGAACTTGCCGGCGGCGAAACCATCTGGAAGGGTCAGGGTTGCCGGCGCCGCCTGCCGCTCGGCATTTCGCTGGGCGACGCACAGTTACGCCTCACGGGACCTGCTCCCACAAAGAGCCGATGGTCGCTGCCGCGACGCCCGTTGCTAGCAGGGGGTGTTCTCATCGCCGCGGTTTTTGCGATTTCCATCGCAGCCAATGGCCTGTCCATCGCAAAGACCGATGACAAGCCAGCCAGCCTCGCGCTCGCCGACGGCGAAGTAACGGGCAGCGTTCCCGGAAACGGCGCCGACGCGGAACATCTGGCGGCAGCGCAGGCTGAATTGACAGCGCGCCTCGCACAATCTGGTCTGGAGACCGTTGCCGTCGGACGCTCGTCTGAACGTCTTGTCGTATCGGGCACGATACCCAATGCGCAATCAGGTACCTGGACCGAAGTCCGTTTGTGGTTCGACCAGAAATTCGGTCAAGTGCCGCTTGTTTCGAACATCGCCGTTGGCGATGCCGCGCAACCGCCGCGCCTCACCTTGCAGGCAATCTGGTACGGCGAACGGCCCTATGTAATCGCCGGGGATGGAACACGGTATCACGAAGGCGCTTTCACGAATGACGGCTGGACGATCAAGGAGATCGGCCAGACCGCGCTTGTGCTGACCAAGGGCGGCGCCACGGTCGCGCTGAAATACCAGTGAGCCGCCGCGTTGATGGGCCACGTTTCGACGCAAGACCGGAATCGATCGGCCGGGATGCGGACGCGTCGCCCGCACAACCGATCGAACGCCGGCGTCTGAATGGCATCAACCGGCGCAAGGCGAAGGGCGCAAACTCCACCTCCGGTGCCGAAGGGCTTGAAACAGAGGCTTTCAACGGACCATCGGCAGGTACCGGCGGCAAATCGCTCGATGAAATTCTCGCCGAGTTCGTCATGCCGGAAATCCCCGAGCCGGCGATCCTGCGGCGTTCGGTTCCCATACTGCACCATTTCATCACGGAGATTGTACCCGATCTTGAGGGCGGAGAGCCGCTGAGAGCGCTCGCCAGGACGTTGATGGAAGACGAGATCGAGCGGCATCGGGAACTGCTCGGACGTCTGCAAGGAGGGACTGGAATCTGACCGGGCCGCATGAGGCTGCACATCTGCTGCATGTCCTTGGCCATCTCTACGGATGTCACGGCCAGGCCAGGCGGGGTGCGGTCTATCTGTTGATTGCGGCACAGCTTTCGCCGGAAGACTCCGGCGTACTGAGAACATTGGCACACCTGCTCATATTGGACGGAGAAGCCGACAAGGCGCTCGCCACGATCGCCAGGTTGGAGACATTGGAAGGAATGCAACACCCCACCCTTCACCTCCTAAAGAGCCGCGCTCTGCTTGTGGCCGGGCGCAAGACGGAAGCGCGCGAAGCCTTCCAGCGCTTTCTGGCAAAAAGGCAGGTGCAATGACCTTTTCGCAACGGCTGCTGCAACTGCTCGGCAAAGCCTCCCAACGCGGCGATCTGGTCATTGCCGTGCTGATGCTGGTGGCCGTGGTGATGATGTTGATCCCGCTGCCGACCTTCCTGGTCGACACGCTGATCACCGCCAACATCGCGCTCAGCGTCCTCATCCTGCTGGTCGCCTTTTATGTCTCGCATCCGCTTGAATTTTCGTCGCTGCCTTCCGTCATCCTGATCGCGACGCTGTTTCGCCTGGCAATCACCATCACGACGACCCGCCTGATTCTGCTGCAGGCCGATGCCGGCGAGATCATCTCGGCCTTCGGCAATTTCGTCGTCGGCGGCAGCATCGCGGTGGGGCTGGTGGTTTTCCTCATCATCACCGTGGCGCAGTTCATCGTCATCGCGCGCGGTGCCGAGCGTGTTGCCGAAGTGGCCGCGCGCTTTACGCTCGACGCGTTACCCGGCAAGCAGATGAGCATCGACGCCGAGCTCAGGAACGGCGACATCGACCAGGTCGAAGCCAGACACCTGCGCCGGCAGCTCGAGCGCGAAAGCCAGCTTTTCGGTGCGATGGACGGCGCCATGAAATTCGTCAAGGGCGACGTCATCGCCGGCATCGTCATCATCCTTGTGAACCTCATCGGCGGTTTTACCGTTGGCACGTTGCAGCACGGCATGTCGATCGGCAAGGCGGCGTCGACCTATTCGCTGCTCACGGTCGGCGACGGCCTTGTGGCGCAGATCCCTGCCCTGCTCGTCGCGATCGCGGCCGGCACGATGGTGACGCGTGTCGGCGGCGCCGACGGTACGGAGGATCTCGGCAGGCAGATCAGCTTCCAGTTGCTGCGCGATCCGCGCGCCCTCGGCCTTGCCGCGCTGATCATGATGGGACTGGCGCTGGTGCCGGGTTTTCCCAGCCTTGTCTTCGTCGCGCTCGGCATCGCCTTCGGTGCAGGCGCCTTCATGATCCATCGTAATACACGTCGCGAAGACGAACCGGCGGAAACCCTGCCCGCAACGACACGGCAAGAGCCCGAAAATGCGACCGCGCTCGCGGAGAACGCCAGGCCGCTGCTCGGCTCCAGCCGCATCGTGGTCAGGCTTGGAAAGGCGCTGGCTACCGAAGTGGCAGAGCCGCAATTTCGCCAGCGGACCGAAGCGATGGGTCGAAAGATATTCGAGGATCTCGGTGTCGAGATTCCACCCATCGGGGTTGACGTCAACGAGACGATCGCGCCGCGCAACATCCGCATCGACCTCGAAGGTGTGCCGATCGTGGAAGCCGAGATTCCGGCCGACCAGGTGCTCGTCGAAACCGAGGCAAGCCATCTCGAACTGCTCAGCCTCAGTTATGAGGAAGGTGCTGCGCTCGTCGGCCAGCGCAAATTCTCCTGGGTCGATCAGGACGGCGTTTCCGCGCTCGAAGAGGCACAATTGCCTTATTTGGAACCGCTCGACATCGCTTCCAAATGGACCGCGCATGCGCTCCAGCTCTATTGCGGCCATTTCGTCGGCATCCAGGAAACGCGCAAGCTGCTCTCCGAAATGGAGACGGATTATGCCGACCTGGTGCGGCAGGCCGTCGAGATCGTACCGTTGCAGAAGATCGCCGACGTGCTGAGGCGGCTGGTGGCTGAAAACGTGCCGATCCGCAATCTGCGGCTCGTGCTGGAAGCACTGGTCGAGGCGGGACAGCGCGACCAGGATGTTGTCCAGCTTACCGAGCATGTGCGAACGGCGTTGCGGCGGCAGATCAGTTTCCGCGTTGCCGACCGCAACAACATCATCTCCGCCTATGTGTTGCAACGCTCTGCCGAGGATATCCTGCGCGAAGCGGTACAGACGACATCGACCGGAGCCTTTCTCAACACAGCCGACGCCGCCGTGCAGGCGCTGGCCGCGGAGATCGAGCGTCACCTTTCGCGGGCAGCCGCCAGTGTTTCGCCCGTGATCGTGACGGCGGCCGATATACGCCGCCACTTGCGCGCGCTTCTGGTGCAGAACGGCATCGAACTGCCGGTTCTTTCCTTTCCGGAACTCGCGCCTGAATTCAACGTCCAGCCGCTGGCAACGATCTCGGGAAATTCGGGGCGATCCAGAACCCCATCGCTGCCTTCGGCCGGCGCGTTGGGTGGGCAAAACACCGCCGGATGAACAGGGACGAAAAGCAACGGCATCGGGGACCAACGAATGCCGGCCATGATCGAGAGAGGGACTGCATGCCTAGCCGCCATACCACGAGAGCCGAACGACGATACAGCTGTTCGGCCCTGATGAAAATGTCGCGGCTGGCGCTCGCCCTTACGGTTTTCCTGATGGGTCTTATTTCAACACTGACGAACCTCGGAGCGCAGGAGATTTCGGGTTTGCCAGCGCAGCCGACGGTGGACCTGCCCGTTGGGCAGGGACGTCTGTTGCGCTTCAGCGAACCGGTCGAATCCGTGCTGATCGCCGATACGACGATCGCCGACCTGCAGATCGTCTCACCGGGGCTGGTCTATGTCTTCGGCCTGAAGCCCGGCCTGACCAATCTCATCGCGATTACCGCCGACGAACGCATCAAGGCGACGGCCCAGTTTCGTGTGACCGCCGATATCTCTTCAGCCAATCAGGCCAAAAAGGCGATGCGCCCGAATTCGGCGACCAATCTCGCCATTTTCGGCAACCGCATCGTCACGACCGGGGAAGCCCGTGGCGTCGAGGAGGCGACCGACATGGACAACATTGCCCGCACCTTCTCCCCGCCAGAACAGCCGCCGATCAACAACATGACGGTGGGCGGCTCGCAGCAGGTCAACATCCGGGTGCGTTTCGCCGAGGTTTCGCGCACGGAACTGCAATCCTACGGCGTGGATTGGAACGTCGGCTACAAGAGCGCCGGCTTCGAATTCAACATGTTTCAGAACAATGGCGTACCGAGCGGCAACAATGGAAACTTCGGCCTCAACCTGAGCCAGGACCACGGCATAAACTTCGATATTCTCATCGAGGCGCTCCAGCGCAACGGTATCGTCAAGATCCTGGCTGAGCCGAACCTGACGGCCGTGACCGGCCAGACGGCGAAATTCCTGGCTGGCGGCGAAATCCCTATACCCATTCCTCAAGGCAACAACGTCGTCACGGTGCAATACAAGCAATTCGGCGTGTCGCTGGGGTTTACGCCGACGCTGATCGGTCGCAACCGGATCGCTCTCAACGTGCAGCCGGAGGTCAGCTCATTGTCCGACAGTGGCGCCACCGTTGGTGCCAACGGCTTCCAGTTGCCGAGCTTCGTCGTGCGCCGTGCCGACACCACCGTCGAGGTGGCAAGTGGTCAGACCTTCGCCATCGCTGGCCTGTTCCAGCAACGCACCGCGCGCAATGTCGAGAAATTCCCGGTGCTTGGCGACGTGCCGGTGCTTGGACCACTGTTTCAGTCGCAGCGTTTCCAACGTGAGGAAACCGAACTCGTCATCCTGATCACACCCTATCTGGTCGAGCCGGTGCGCGACGGCCTCGCTACCCCTCAGGACCGTCCGGCGAAACGCGCAAAGCGCAAGGCCAAGGGTGGCTCGTCCGTTGGCCTGATCGTCAAATAGGAGAAGCGCGATGAACGTGTCGAGCACCTTTTATGCTGTCATCCCGGCTATCCTCTTGTGCGGCTGTGTCGGCAACACCAGACCCGAGCAGGACTATTCGCCGGGTTACAGCTACGTGGCGACCGGCACCGGCGGCTCTGACAAGAGCGTGTCCGGCTCGGTTCTGGCGCCTGACGCCTGCCTGAACGAACCGGCCGACGACGACAATCCACCGGCCGCCTCATCGGCCAGCCTGACGCGGGTTTCCGGCGTCGGCTCGCACCTGCCGCCGGGCTGCTCCAATGCCTACAACCTGCAGCGCATGGTCGAGAGTCAACGCGACCTGGTCGAAGGTCGCCGCATGGGGCCCGCCGCAGCAGGTCCGACGGCGCGCGCCGCGCGTCGTTATCTCGACGGCGAGAAGCCGGAGCCGTCTGCCGAGACCCCTAACATGACGACCAATTAGCCAATGGCGCCGTCTCCAGGACGGCGCGGCCGTGATGAGTTCGCAAACCGACGATAGAAGGTGAACGGGGAGAGATGGATATGCGTGTCGTTTTCCTGCCGGCTTTGGCGATCCTGACGCTGGCGGCCTGCCAGACAGGGACCCAAAGCGCCGTCAATCAAAAGAGTGCTGCCCCGGCCTCGCCGTCGGAGCGCCTGATCAAGCTCGCCGACGACATTGCAAAGCGCGGCGACAGCGATACGGCGATCGCACTCTACCAGAAGGCCGCGGCCTTGCCCGATGCGCGTCCAAGCGCTTATGTCAAAACCGGTGACGCCTACATGCGTGCCGGCGAACCGGACCAGGCCGCCAAGGCCTATCAAGCGGCACTGGCCAAGGCGCCGAACAATGGCGAAGCGATGCTTGGCCTCGGTTCAGCGATGATGGATGCCGGCGACTACAATGCGGGTATGCGGGCGCTTGCCCAGGCGGCACCGCTGGTCAACACAAGCAGTTCCTATAACCGGCTCGGCGTGGCGCAGACGCTTTCAGGCCACACGCAGGAAGCACAGGTCACCTTTGGCCAGGCACTCAAGATGGCGCCTGGCGACCTCGATATCGAGACCAACATGGCTCTGGCGGCCGGGCTTGAAGGCAATGCCGGCGTGGCGCTGCCATTGGCGCAAAAGCTCGTCAGCGCCTCCAATGCACAATTGCATCACAAGCGCGACGCCGTCATCGTCTACGGCCTGCTGGGTCAGGGCGATCAGCTTCGCGCCGCCCCGCCGGTCGGCCTGCCAACGCAGGAGATCAACAAGCTGTTGTCTCAGGCGCAGTCCATCCGCGCCAAGGGCAGCACGCAGGCCAGGGCCCAGGCGCTAGGCTCCGTCCTAGGTTAGCAACAGGACCCGGCAGGCTGGCGACATGGCCGAAGAAGCTGAGGAAAAAAGACTACCGGCATCCGACAAGAAGCTGCGCGATGCCAAACGCAAGGGCCAGGCCTCGCAAAGCCGCGACTTTGTTTCAGGCTTCGGCCTGTGCGCTGCCCTTGCCTATATCTATCTCGTCTGGCCGAGCGCCTTGGCGCATTTTTCCGAACTGGTCGACACGATAACCGACTACAACGTCCCGTTCGGCGAAATTTTGCTACGCAGCGGCCGTCACGCCTTTTTCCTGCTTATGTTCGTCACCGTCCCGTTGGCTGGGATCGTGGTCGTGACCACGATCGTCTTCGGCATGCTGGCGACGTTCGGCCCGGTCTTTTCCTTCGAAACCGTCAAACCGCAATTCGACCACATCAATCCGGCGAAGGGCCTGCAGAAGATCATGTCTGTGCGCAATGTCGTCGAGTTCGCGAAGGGCTTGGCCAAGCTGACATTCCTGTCCGCCCTGTTCGTCGTGATCCTGGTGCAGTGGCTGCAACCGCTTTTCGACGCGCCGGGATGCGGCATGTCCTGCATGACGCCAATGCTGTGGGGCGTGATGGTTCCAGTCGGCGTTTCGGCAGCCCTTGCCTTCCTCGCCATCGGCATTCTCGACGTGCCGCTGCAGCGTTGGCTGTTCCTGCGCGACATGCGCATGACCACGACCGAGTACAAGCGCGAACAGAAGGACATGGAAGGCGATCCGCTCATACGCCAGGAACAGCGACGCCAGCGGCGGGAAGCCGTGCAGCGGCCGGCACGACTGGGTGTCCAGAACGCCGTCATCGTGTTCGCCGGAGACGAACTGGCGGTGGGGTTGCGCTACATAAAAGGCGAAACGCCGGTTCCGACAATCGTGGCCAAGGGACAGGGCCGCGCGGCGCTTGATATGATTTCCCAGTCTCGGGCAGCCGGCATCCCCGTCGTGCAAGACGCCGCCCTAGCCCAGGATCTTTTTGAAAAGACCAATATCGGGAATTACGTCGGCCAGGCCATGTTCTCGCCGATCGTGCGTCATCTCGTCCGTCACAGGCTAACCTGATCCTCGCCACAACAGGGCGAATTATTGGGCACGCCACTTGCATATCAAGCAGTTCCATTATCATTGGCCATTAGACGATCGCGATCACAATCCCCCGACATCCCTCTTTCAAGACGCCTTGATCCGAAAATTCTGGTAGTCGGATTTCGCTTGCAATAACCGCAGAATACTCTCACGCGAACCGCGGACATGGGCGCGTGCCAAAGCACCGGCCCGCTCAGAATTGCCGGCGCAAATCGCTTCGACAATCTCAGCATGTTCATCGCGAGCGATCTTCCATTCATCCAACCACAGCAGTTCGGTCCAGATATAGTGCTGGCATTTGTCCAGAATACCGCACAGCATCTCATGCAGCATGACATTGCCGCTGATCTCGGCGATGACACGATGGAGGTCTATACCAACCTCGAGTTCCTGGAATTTTTCCTGTGTGGTGCGATCGGGAATGGCTGCCAGTTGCTCGGCTTCCGCAAGCATGGCGCGCAGCCGGGCTTTGTCCTGAACAGTCGCGGCAACGGCAGCCAGTTCGGTCGCGTGGCCGTCGAGCAATTCGCGGATGTCAAACGCTTCGCGAAACATGTTGATGTCGAATTCGGTGACGGCGTAGCCCTGGCGCGGCCGACCGGTGACCAAGCCGTCGCGCTCCAGGCGATTGAACGCTTCACGCACCGGCGTGCGGCTGACTTTGAGTTTCGCTGCGATGTCACTCTCGGTGACGCGCGATCCGGGTGGAACCTGACCGGTTACAATCATTGCTTTGAGGGCGGAGTAGACGGAATCGCGTAAGGTATTTTTGGTTTTTTTGGCCAAGGCTGGTTCCAGTTCTCCGGCCGTTTCGCCGGCGGTCTTAACGCTTCTCGCATAGCTGTATGCAAATTCGGCCCTGTTTGTCACGACCGATACGCCGTGGTGCGGCTCTGGAATTGGGCTAGTCCTCAGCCGCTGTTGACATTGCAAACCCTCCAGGTACATTTAATTGTATACAAAATCGCATGCGAATGCAAAGCGATGGGAACACTGGCTGGAGCGTTGAAAATGAACAGAACCAAAGGCGTTACGGTTTTTGCAGCGGCAGGCTTGATGGCGGCGG
The DNA here is from genome assembly GCF_052115345.1 of Mesorhizobium sp. 2RAF21. Lineage (NCBI taxonomy): Bacteria > Pseudomonadati > Pseudomonadota > Alphaproteobacteria > Hyphomicrobiales > Phyllobacteriaceae > Mesorhizobium > Mesorhizobium sp. 2RAF21. The sequence continues at coordinate 340,851 of NZ_JBFRGM010000002.1, forward strand.
TCGCGGCGCCAGCCGTGGCGGGCGATACTATCACCGTCGCCTCCTGGGGCGGCACGTATCAAGAGGCGCAGACAAAGGCCTTCTTCAGGCCGACGGCTGAAGCGCTAGGCATCACAATCAAGGAAGACACCACCAACGGCCTGGATGATGTGCGCCTTCAGGTCACCGGCAACGCGGTCAAATGGGACATTACAGAGTTGGGCGCAGATGAATGCGCGCGGGGATCCAAGGAGGGCCTGTTCGAGAAGCTCGACTACGATGTCATCGACAAGAGCGGCATCAATCCAAAGCTCGTCCATGACGACTGGATCGGCATTTCCTACACCTCGGTCGTGCTGATCTACCGAACGGATGTTTTTGGCGACAAGGGACCGAAGACCTGGGCGGATTTCTGGGATGTCAAGAAATTCCCAGGCCGCCGTGCGCTTTCGGGCAGCCAGCAGACTGAAACGCTGAGTGTCGCGGCACTGGCCAAGGGCATTCCAATCGACAAGGTCTATCCGGTCGATATCGACGGCGCGCTGCAGTCTGTAGACAAGATCCGCAACCATGTCGACGCATGGTGGACCTCCGGCGCGCAGGCCATGCAACTGGTCAAGGACGGCGAAGTTGACATGGCCAGCATCTGGAATGGCCGCGCAGGCACCTTGAGGAAAGAGGGTGCGCCCGTCAGCTTCTCCTTCGACCAGGGGGTGCTTACTGCCGATTGCATGGTCATCCCGAAGGGATCAAAGAACAAGGACCTCGCCATGAAGGCGCTGGCCAAGTTCGTCAGCCCCGACCTCCAGGCCAACCTGCCGCTCTATGTCGACAATGGACCAGCAAACGAAAAGGCCTTCGAGACCGGCAAGATACCGCCGGAGCGCATCAAGGATATCAACTCCGCGCCCGAGAACGTCAAGAAGCAGGTCCTGCAGGATCCGCAGTTCTGGCGCGACAATCTGGTCGAAGCGACCGAGAAATTCAACAACCTGATCCAGCAATAGCTGCTGTCGGAGTGGCGCACGGCCACTCCGTTCCGCTTCGCCGACAAAAGACCCGGAGTTGAAGGAGATGCTCTTGTCCCTCGCGCCGTCCGCGCTCCCCATCGGCATACATCATATCGAGAAGCGCTTTGGTGCTTTGTCCATTCTCAGCGATCTCAGCCTTGATGTCGCGGCGGGCGAATTCCTCACGCTGCTTGGTCCGTCCGGCTCAGGCAAGACGACGCTGCTGATGATCCTGGCTGGCTTCGTGCGAGCCAATGCCGGCAGCATCAAGGTGGGCAATGAAGAGATCATCACCATGGCGCCCCACAAGCGCGACATCGGCATGGTGTTCCAGAACTACGCGCTGTTTCCGCACATGAACGTGTTCCACAACGTCGCCTTCCCGTTGAAACAGCGGCGCGTCTCGGCGGCCGACACCAAGCAACGCGTGGATCGCGCGCTCGAACTCGTGCGCTTGCAGGGGCTGGGCGAGCGACGCGTCGACCAGCTCTCCGGGGGGCAGCGCCAGCGCGTCGCCCTCGCCCGCGCCATCGTCTTCGAGCCTCGCATTGTTTTGATGGATGAGCCGCTGTCGGCGCTCGACAAGGGACTGCGCGAGCACATGCAGATTGAATTGCGGAACCTTCACCGCAGGCTTGGCATGACGACCGTCTACGTTACTCATGATCAGCGCGAGGCAATCACCATGTCGGACCGCATTGCGGTCATGAATGCCGGGCGGATCGAGCAGATCGACCAACCCGAGACCATCTACGCCAGGCCGAAGACGAAGTTCGTTGCCGAGTTCATTGGCGAATCCAACTTCATTCCGGTGGAAAGCCGCAATGGCAGTATCTGGTACGAAGACAGAAGGCTGCGCCTCGACGGTCCTGCACCATCGGCAGGTCGGCATCTGATGGTGGTACGCCCGGAAAAGCTGCGGCTTCTGATCAGCACGGAAAAGGCAGAAGACCTCAACGTGCTGACAGCCACCGTAGGCGACGTTATCTATCAGGGCGACAGTTTCAGCTGCTACGCAACGCTGAAGGATGGTCGCCAGGTCACGTTGCGCGAGTTTTGCCGTTCCGACGTGTTGGCGAGATTGCCAGCGCCTGGCGAGCCCATCGCGCTCGGCATCGATGCGTCGGACATCGTACTCGTGGCAGATCAATGAGCGCCGTATCCGCAAGTCATGAGCACGCGGCACGGCCAGACGACGCGTTGAACGTTGCGGCGCTGCGCGCCGACACGCGGCGCCAGGCGCTGGGTTTTCTGGCGTTGCTGTCGCCGGGTCTGTTCCTGGTCTTCGCTGTCATCATCGTGCCAGTTGGCTGGTTGTTCTGGCTTTCGCTCTTCGATGAGACCGGTGCGCCAAGCGTTGCCAATTATGCACGCTTCTTCGAACAGGCATCCTATATCAGAACTTTCACGACCACTTTCAAAGTCGCCTTTGCGGTCACCGGGGCCTGTGTGCTGCTCGGCTATCCGCTTGCCTACCTGTTGTCGCAATTGCCGCGCCGCGCAGCCTCGATCTGCCTCGTATTCGTCATCTTGCCGTTCTGGACTTCGGTCCTGGTTCGCACCTACGCGTGGCTGGTGATCCTTCAGCGCAAGGGTCTGGTCAACAGTTGGCTGATCGACCACGGCTTGATCAGCCAACCCCTGCAACTGGCCAACAACTTCACCGGTGTCGTCATCGGCATGATCCACATCATGCTGCCATTCCTGGTTCTGCCGCTCTACGCCTCGATGAAATCCATCGATATCGACTGTCTGCGCGCGGGCATGAATCTCGGAGCCAGCCCGGCTGCCACTTTCCGGCAGATCTTCTTGCCGCTTTCGCTGCCGGGCCTCGCTTCCGGTGTTGTCATCGTCTTTGTGCTGTGCCTCGGCTTCTTCGTCACCCCAGCCCTGATGGGCGGCGGCAAGGTCATCATGTGGGCAATGCGCATGGAGCAGGCCGCCAGCCTCTATTCCAACTGGGGCGCCGGCGCGGCACTTGGTGTCGTATTGCTTGCCGTCACCTTAGCGCTGCTCGGTCTCTTCCGCTGGTTGCTCGGCGCGCGCGCGACGGGCGCCTGGAGTGCGCGATGAACGCGGAAAGCAACCTTCCAATCTCGCACTGGCAACGCCTTTGGCTCTACCTGCTCGGCGGACTTGTCATGCTGTTCCTGATCGCCCCGTCGGTGATCATCGTCATCATGTCGTTCTCCGGTTCGACGCTGCTTGAGTTTCCACCTCAGCAATGGTCGCTGCGCTGGTATCAAAGCTATTTCGGATCGGTGGAATGGCGCGATGCCACCATCGTCTCGGTCAAGGTTGCGATAATGACGGCGATCGTGGCAACGCCGCTTGGCACGGCCGCCGCCTACGCCGTCAACGCGGGTACGCTGAGACTGACAGGCACAATCAATGCGGTGCTCACGGCATCGCTGATCATTCCGGTCATCCTGATCGGCATCGGCACCTTCTTCCTCTATGCCCGCATCGGCCTCAACAACACATTGACCGGCCTCGTCATCGCTCACACCGTGCAGGCTCTGCCGCTGGTCGTGTTGACCGTGCTTTCCGGCCTGAGATCCTATGACATGAACCAGGAGATGGTGGCGCGCAGCCTCGGAGCTGGGCGTTTCGCGGCCTTCTTCCAGGTGACCATGCCACAACTGCGCTTCTCGATCGTGTCGGGTGCGCTGTTTGCCTTCATCACCTCCTTCGACGAGGTGGTCGTCTCGCTCTTCATCTCGGGCGGCGAGACGACGACGCTGACGCGGCGCATGTTCAATGCGCTGCGCGACCAGATCGACCCAACGATTGCCGCCATTTCGACATGCCTGATCGTGCTGTCGATCATCTTGTTGTCCGCTGCCCAGCTCCTTGGCCGCGGGCGCTGAATGCAGGGACCAGAACAACATGCGTGATTTCCAGCTTCCGGGCCGCTCCCCTGCCCGCGCCACCGAAGCGATGGCCGCGACGTCGCATCCGTTTTCGACACTGGCCGCGCTCGACATGTTGCGTTCCGGCGGCAACGCCATGGATGCGGCCGTTTGCGCAGCGGCCGTGCAAGCGGTGGTAGAACCGCAATCCACTGGTATCGGTGGCGATTGCTTTGTTCTCTATTGCCCCAAAGGCGAAGGCAACGTGCTCGCTTTCAACGGTTCTGGCCGCGCACCCCAGGCAGCGACAGTCGACTGGTACCTCGACCGCGGGTTTAGCGAATTGCCCATAGAAGGCGCACACGCCGTCACCGTACCTGGTGCAATCGATGCCTGGTGTCGGCTTCTGGACGACCATGGTCGCAAGGGCATCGCCGACGCACTCGCACCAGCCATCCACTACGCGGAAAACGGCTACGTCGTGCATGATCGCGTTGCCTTCGACTGGAAGGATCCAGAAATCGATCTTTCGGCCGATGAGGTTGCAGCCCGCTTGTTCCTGCCCGGCGGCAAGCCACCCAGAGCTGGAGACGTGCATTTTCAGCCAGAGCTGGCTCAGGCGTTGCGCCTCATCGCAAAACATGGCCGCTCCGGCTTCTACGAGGGATACGTCGCGGAGGACTTGGTCGGGCGGCTTCGCCACCTCGGCGGCCTCCATACGCTCGACGATTTCGCTGCAACGAGGGGCGACTACGAGTCAGCGGTCTCCACGTCTTACAAAGGCTATGACGTTCACCAGATGCCGCCCAACAATCAGGGTCTGACCGCACTCTTGATGCTGAACGTGCTCTCTGGCTTCGATCTGAGCGCTCTCGACCCCAACGGCGCCGCGCGATTGCATCTGGAGATCGAAGCCGGGCGGCTGGCCTACCGCGATCGCGACAACCTGTTTGCCGACCCGGACCATGTCGCGGTTCCTGTGAAGGAGTTGCTTTCAACTTCCCATGCCGACCGGTTGCGTGCCGCGATCGATCGCGAACATGCCATGACCGATCTGCCGCGCATCGATCTGCCAGGGAGCGATACGGTCTATATTTCCGTGGTCGACCGCGATCGCAATGCCGTCAGTTTCATCAACTCGACCTACTACTCTTTCGGCAGCGGTGTCGTTGGTGCGAAAACGGGCATCGTGCTGCAAAATCGCGGCACCAGCTTCCGCCTTGACCCCAATCATCCCAATTGTATCGCGCCCCGCAAACGACCGATGCACACGATCATGCCGGGCATGATGACGAGGGATGGCCGCGCGGTGATGCCATTTGGTGTGATGGGTGGCGGCTACCAGCCCTTCGGCCATGTCCATCTGCTGACCAACATGATCGATTTCGACATGGACCCACAGGAAGCGCTCGACGCCGCCCGTGTATTTTACAACCACGATGTCGTCGAAGCCGAGCGAGGCGTTCAGCCCCAAGCAATCCAAGGCCTGCGTCGGCGCGGACACAGGGTGGCGGAGGCCGATCATCCGCTCGGTGGTGGACAAGCCGTGCTGATCGATTGGAGGAAAGGCACGCTGACGGGGGCGTCCGACCCGCGCAAGGACGGGCTGGCGCTTGGGTATTGATCTCCTGTTGACCTTTAACGACCGTCCGCCTGGTGAGATGACATGACCACAAACGGAAACTTAGCCGATCTCACCCTCCGTCTTGTTGCTGGAGCCGAAGATGCTCCCGCGATCATGGCTCCGGGCCGACAGGCTCTCTCGCATGGCGAATTGCGTCGGCTGATCCTAAACACGGCGGTTCGACTCAACGCGCTGGGTCTTGGCCGCAACGACCGGATCGCCATCGTGCTGTCCAACGGTCCGGAAATGGCTGCCGCTTTCATCGCGTTGGCTGCAAGTGCGTCAACAGCACCACTCAATCCAGCCTACCGAGCTGACGAGTTCGAGTTCTATCTCAGCGATATAGAAGCCAAGGCCATTCTTGTCGCGGAGAATGAGGATGGTCCAGCAGTCGCCGTGGCTGGACGGCTCGGCATCGGCGTGCTGAGGCTCGTCGCACAGCCCGATGCGCCTGCCGGTCGCTTTGCGATTTCCGGCGAACCAGTCGGTTCGCCAGCCAGTCCGGGTCTGGCAGAGCAAGACGATATCGCGCTGCTCTTGCATACTTCGGGCACAACATCACGCCCCAAACTGGTGCCGCTCAGCCATGCCAACCTCGCCGCTTCGGCCGCGCATATCGGCGCCACCCTCGGTCTGTCCGCGAACGATCGCTGCCTCAACATCATGCCGCTCTTCCATATCCATGGACTGATCGCCGCGGTACTTTCCTCGCTCGCGGCAGGCGGTGGCGTCTTCTGCACGCCGGGCTTCAACGCGTTGCGCTTTTTCCAGTGGCTGAACGAGGCGCACCCAAGCTGGTACACGGCAGTACCGACGATGCATCAAGCGATCTTGCTCAGAGCGGCACGCAACGCCGATGGGCTTGCAGCGGCGAAATTGCGCTTCATCCGTTCGTGCTCCGCGTCCCTCCCGCCGCAAGTCATGGCGGAATTGGAAACGACCTTCGGTTGCCCTGTCATCGAATCCTACGGCATGACGGAGGCCACACACCAGATGGCATCCAACCCACTGCCGCCCAGCAAGCGTAAGCCAGGCAGCGTCGGTATCGCTGCAGGTCCAGAAATAGCCATCATGGCCTTGGACGGACAATTGCTGCCGCAAGGTGAAGTAGGAGAGATTGTCATTCGTGGCCCGAACGTAACCCTAGGCTACGAAAAGAACCAGGATGCCAATGCCAGCGCTTTCGCTCATGGGTGGTTTCACACTGGCGATCAGGGTGTGCTGGACGGTGAGAATTATCTGCGCGTCACCGGGCGTCTCAAGGAAATCATCAACCGCGGCGGGGAAAAAATCTCCCCGCTGGAGGTGGACAGCGTGCTGATGGACCATCCTGCGGTAGCTCAAGTCGTGACTTTCGCCGTGCCACACGAGAGGCTCGGCGAGGAGGTCGCGGCGGCGATAGTCTTACGCGAGGGGCAGAACGCAAACGAGGCTGATATTCGGGCTTTCGCCATGACGCGACTTGCCGACTTCAAGGTGCCGAGCAAGGTCATTATCCTGGAGGAAATCCCGAAGGGAGCGACCGGCAAGCTGCAGCGCATCGGTCTCGCCAGTAAGCTCGGTCTCGACTGATGCGTGTCACCGTGTTCGGCGCTGGCGCGATAGGCGGCTATGTTGCCGCCAAGCTCGGGATTACAGGCGCGGTCGACCTTTCGATCGTGGCGCGCGGAGCGCATCTTGACGCGATCAGGGACAGCGGTCTTCGCTTAATCGAGGCCGGCAAGGAAACGAGCACGCAGGTTAGGGCGGCGGCACAGGCAGAAGAACTCGGCGTTCAGGACTACGTCGTACTGGCGCTGAAGGCTCATTCCCTGGCGCCGGCTCTTGACCAGATCGCGCCACTGCTCGGACCCAACACCGCCGTCGTCACCATGCAGAACGGCGTGCCTTGGTGGTATTTTTACAAGTGCGGTGAAACGCTCGAAGGTACAAGGATCGATGCCGTCGACCCAGGTGGCATGATCTGGCGCGGTATCGGTCCGGAACGTGTGATCGGCTCAGTCGTCTATCCCGCTGTCGAGGTGGAGGCGCCGGGCCTGATCCGCCATGTCGAAGGCACCCGCTTCTCACTTGGCGAGCCTTCAGGTGAGAAGAGCGATCGCGTCATCCGCCTCGCCGCTGAATTGGTGAAAGCCGGGCTGCAGTCACCAGTCCGCGACGACATACGCAGCGAGATCTGGGTCAAGCTCTGGGGCAATCTCTCCTTCAATCCGATCTCGGCACTCACCGGCAGTACACTTGCAACCATCGTCGGCGACGACGCAACACGCGCCCTTGCCCGTACCATGATGTTGGAAGCGCGGGCGATCGGGGAAAGCCTGGGAGTTCGTTTTCCCGTGTCGGTCGATCGGCGCATCAAAGGCGCTGGTGATGTTGGCGAGCACAAGACCTCGATGCTGCAGGACCTGGAGCGCGGCCGACCGTTGGAAATCGATGCCCTGGTAACGGCGGTGCAAGAGCTTGGCCGTCTGACTGGCCATTCAACGCCGACCATCGATATCGTTCTGGCTCTTGTGCGACGCCTTGCCCGCGAACGCGGATGTTATTCCTGATCAAGGTGGCGATGCCGCACTCGTAGCACCAGCGACGTTCCGACACGACCTGGCGTCGCAAAACAAGATCTTGGTGGCACCCAAAAAGTTGCACCGCGTCCGCTCGCGGGCGCTGATGGCGTTCCGCCGGGCATTTCACCTAAGATGGCCAGGCTCGCTTGTCGTTTCTGACCGCACGCTCGCGAGCACGGAGTTATCGGTCTTCCCACTCGACCAGGTATCTTGCAACCGGCGATCGGCATCGAGCCCGCAATCAAGCTGCCGGTCGTAAATCCTCAAATTGCTTTCATGACCGTCGCCCCAGGTGTTGGACCGTACGACGCTTTCCTCGTAGCCAGCAGCCTTGTTCGGCCTAGCGAGCCATAATATCCTAGTCGAAGGGTTGCGGCATCCTGTTCGTTCAGTCGCTTCTGCGCGGGGAACGGGACGAAAATATCCGATCGAGGCGGCGGGTGATCGATGCCTGAGAACTGGCGTCTTCAATCGCCACACGCCGAAGCGGCGAAGGTTGACAGGATCGCCTCCAGAGAAATCTTCAGAGCATCCGGGAACACCCGGCCTTTCTGCCAGATCGCGACGTAGTGATAGAGCGCCGAGGGTTCCACGGGCCGTGCCTGCAGGCCGAATGCCGCATATTCGCGCGCCAGGATTTCGTTGCTGATCGAAACCCCAAGTCCTGCCGAAACGAAACCCGCTTCGTGGCCGCTGGAATCGTATTCGACCAGTATGTCCGGCTCGATGCCTTCGAAGCGCAGCGCGTTCATGTTCATCTGATGCGATGCGAAGCGTGGATCGATGTCCACGATCGTTTCGCCCGCCAGGTCGTTTGTCTCGACGCGCTCCTGTCTCGAGAAACGATGGCCCGGATGAAACACGCAGACATTACGCGCCGATCCGAGCGGCGCCCAATCGAACAGCCGCGGGTCGACGGGGAGCCGCGATATTCCGAGATCGGCGCGACCGGCGAGGATGTGCTCGCCGATCTGGTCGTAGGTCCCTGAGATCGTCCGGACATTCGAGCTGGTTTTCGCGCGGATGATCGCAACCACCTTGGGGAGGGTGACAAAACCGAAAACGGCGGGGGTGGCGATGGCGATGCGCTGGCGGCCGTCATTCTTCATCGCGAAGATCGACGCTTCCAGCCGTTCGAGGGAGTTCAGCGCCAGCTCGACGTTGCGCAGCAATTCCCATGCTGTGGGCAAAGGCTGGATGCGATTGGTCGAGCGTTCGAACAGGGCAATGCCAAGCGTGGCCTCCAGCTGCTTGACGTGCTGGCTGATCGCCGGCTGACTGACGCCAAGCGCGGCTGCGGCGCGTCTGGTCGAGCCGGCACGCAGCACTTCGCGAAAGACCTGCAGCTGCCGCAGCTTCAATCCGTTGTGCAACAACTCCATTTCGCGCGTTCCTGAGAAACCGGCCCGGTCGGGCGTCGATCCGCCGACGACCCAGCATGGAAGCTGTAACCTGCTGGAAACAATCTCGAATCCCTCACACTATAGTCATTATAGTGACTGGTAAAGTCCACCGTTTGCTTATCGCTATGCGCGCATGCGGCTGGTGGAGATATTCGGAGCAAATGTGCGCAGGGTCCGTCTGCAGCGCAAAATGACTCTCGAAGCGCTCGCCGCCGAAGCCGACCTCGCCTACAGCTATATGGGCGGGATCGAGCGAGGGCAGCGCAACCCCAGCCTGAGCGTTGTCGAGCGGATCGCCCAGGTGCTGGAAACCGACCCACAGACACTGATGCTCGAGCGTTCCAGGGATTGAACCGGCCCTCGGCAACACAAGTGGGGGCCTAACGGCACACAGCCGGCATCGCCCAGAGACTGGCCTGCGCCTCGCAGGCATCCGCGCCAAAGCCGGGCCGGCCGCGAAGACATCTCCAAATATCCATAGATACTCTCCAATTATATAATCGCTCGTTATAGTGCAAATAGTTGAATTTATAGATTGAATTGCGATCTCCAGGCGATATCGTGACCTGATGAGGCAAAGTTAATCTTAAGGTAATACAATTAAGAACTGCAACCTCAGATTGGCGATCAAGCAATCCAGACCGTGATCTGGGTTCATTCGAAAAAAGAACAGCAACAGAGGCAGGTAATGAGCGGCTTCGCGAGCCAGTTCTTTGGCGCGTTCGCGATCACGGTTGGGCTGGCTCTGGTCAGCGGGGTCGTGGGGACTACGCTTGGACTGGCGCTGGCCATTGCGAAGACCAGCGCCGACTCCCGGGTGGCCGCCCCGATCACGGTCTACACGACCGTCGTCCGTGGCGTCCCGGAACTCGTCATCATCCTGCTTATCTTCTTCGGCGGGACGGCGCTCGCCAGCGCGGTCACCGGCCAGTATGTCGAGGTCAATGCATTCAGTGCCGGCATTGTCGCACTCTCGGTCGTCTTCAGCGGCTACGTCACCGAAGTGTTCCGAGGCGCCATTGCGGCGATCCCCGCCGGCCAGGCCGAGGCGGCGAAGTCTCTCGGGCTCAGCGCCTGGCAGCGATGGCTTCTGGTGATCACGCCACAGATGTGGCGGCTCGCCCTGCCCGCCTACGGCAATCTCTGGATCTCGCTGTTCAAGGACACCGCCCTGGTTTCGGTCATCGGACTGACGGACGTCATGCGCGTCGCCTTTGTCGGCGCGGGCTCGATGCGGGCTCCCCTCGCCTTCTATCTCGCGGCATCGGCGCTCTATCTCAGCCTGACGACGGCAACGCTGCTGTCGGTCCGCCTGGCCGAGCGGCGCTACCCAGCCCTTGATCGATAGGGAGGAGCCATCATGGACCTCAGTATGATGATCGAGGCCGTCGTGGTTCTGTCTTCCGGCCTGAGGCTCACGCTCACCCTGACGATCCTGGCGCTGGCGACGGGCTTTGTAATCTCTGTGCCGCTCGCCTTCGTGCGTGCTTTCGCCCGCCCTGCCCTGTCGCTCAGCGTGCTCGCCTACACCTACGTCTTCCGTGGCACGCCGATGCTGGTGCAGCTGTTCCTCGTCTATTACGGCCTCGGCCAGATCGAGGCGGTGCGGACAAGCATCTTCTGGGTCGTCCTGCGAGACCCGTTCTGGTGCGCGCTGCTGACCTTTTCGTTGAACAGCGCGGCGCACACCACCGAGATCCTGTGCCGCGGTCTCCAGTCGGTGCCCAAGGGGATGACGGAAGCGGCTGCGACGCTCGGCCTGAAACGCTTCCAGATCGCCCGTCTCGTCACCTTTCCAATTGCGTTGCGGATCTCGCTGCCGGCCTACGGCAACGAGGTGGTGAGCATGATCAAGGGCTCGTCGCTTGCCAGCACCGTAACGCTGCTGGAAGTCACCGGCATGGCGCGGCAGATGGTGTCCACGACCTTCGCGCCCTACGAGATCTTCATCGTCGCCGGCGCCATCTACCTTTTGCTGACATCGGTTGTCGTGAAGGCAATCCGGTTCCTCGAACGCCATCTCGCCACTGACGGCAGTCGCCGACAAAGACGCGGCTCGCGCCTGGCGCCCGCCCTGCCCGATGCCGGGGTCACGACGCCGTGATCCCAAGCTTTCCTGATTTCCAACGAAACGAAGAGGGGTGCCCTATGCGCATGGTTTTGGCCGGTACGGTGTTTGTCGCTTGCATGATGCCGGCATTGACCGCCCGAGCGGAGGATCCACGGGTGATCACGATTGCCACCGAGGGCGCGTCGCCGCCCTGGGACGGAACCAATGAGAAAGGTGAGCTCTACGGCTACGACATCGATGTCGGCCGCGAACTGTGCCGCCGCATCAAGGCCGAATGCAGGTTCGTTGCCCAGGACTGGGACGGCATCATCCCTGCCCTGCTCGTGGGCAAATACGATGTGATCATGTCCGGCATGGCGATCACGGAAAAACGCAAGAAGTCGATCGCATTCTCCAACCCCTACGCCGCCGGCTACAACCAGCTGGTCATCCGCAAGGAACTGCAACTCGATCCGGGCGACATCAAACAGAGGCTCAACCTGTCCGCCGTCGACGATAAGGGAAAGGCCACCATCGAACGGCTGCACGCAACGCTGAGCGGAAAGACGATGGGCGTGCTGCGCTCTTCGAATTCGGAGGCGGTGCTGAAGGAGCTCTTCGGCGATGTCGTCACACTCCGCAGCTATGACAGCCTGGACAACCTCAAGCTCGATCTGGCGGCCGGCAGGGTCGACGGCGGCCTGGCCGACTATTTCACATGGCGTGATTTCCTGGAGACGCCCGAGGGTGCCGGTGTGACCTTCTTCGGTCCGCAGGTGAATGGCGGCCTGTGGGGTCCAGGCGTCGGTGCCGGCATACGCAAAGACGACGGCAAACTGCTCGCCAGGTTCAACACGGCGATCGACGGTGCGGTCAGGGATGGAACGATCAAGGCGTTGAGCCAGAAATGGTTCAAGACCGATATCGCACCGGCCATATCGCAATAGCCCGCCATCGACCGCCGCATCGGCACGCGCCGCTGAACATCGCGGCGTCCCTCACCTCATCCATGACAAGGCTGGTTCAATGAAGGATTCCTTCTGCGTGGCTGTGACAGGCCAATCGCTGATCAAGACGGACGTGTCTGATATCCGGGACGGGCGGTTCCTGGAGGTCCTGGACTTCCTTGAGCAAGGCGATGTCGTCTTCACCAATTTTGAATCGACCATCCTCGGGCAATATGGCGGGTGGCCGACCAAGGGGAGGTATTTCGACTATTCCAGGCCGCAGGTTCTGGACGCGTTGCAAACGATGGGTTTCAACACGCTCGCCCTGGCGAACAACCACGCCTTCGATCTCGGACCGGCCGGCGTTCTTTCCACATTGGGGGATGTCTGGGCGCGCGGCTTCCTCCATGCCGGAATCGGAACCGACGAAACGGACGCCATGAAGCCGGGGCGCCAGCGTCTGGGCGGCCGGGACGTGACGCTTTTTGCGATCGATGCCGGACCTGGACCAGCCAATATGTATGCGGGAAACCGGACGGCCGCGCGTCCCGCGCGCCCAGGCGTGAACCGGCTCAAGGCCTCGCGCAAGATCGGGGTGACGGACGACGAGTTCGACTGGCTGGCGATGCTGGGCAGGCAGCTCCAGATGTCCGCGCTGGAACTGGCCAATTACGCGCAGCCAGACGATCCGATGGTGGCCGATGACAGCGAGCTCAATTTCTACGGCACGATCTTCAAGCGAGCCACGAGCCGCGGCCGGGTCATCGAGATCGACCGGGAGAGTGCCGACAGCCATCTCGCCGCGATCCGGCTCGCGGCAGCGCGTGGCGACTTCGTCATGGCCTATCTGCATCACCACCATTGGGAACCGGGTTGGCAGGAGGTTCCGCACTGGGTGCAGGGTTTTGCGCGCCTCTGCATAGACGCCGGCGCCAGCCTGTTTGTCAGCCACGGGGCGCCGGTGCTTCAGGCCGTGGAACTCTATAACGGCGCACCGCTCTTCTACGGTCTTGGAAATTTCCTGTTCCACGTGCCGCCTGAGGAAACGGAGTGGAGCGCGCCGGAAGTCTGGCAAAGCCTTGTCGCGGCCTGCCATTACGACAGCAACGGAAATCTCGACAGTATCGACCTGCTGCCCGTCGTGATCGGCGATGATAACGCGCCGCGCACATCGAGCCGCCTGGTTCCACTGACTGCTACGGGCGATACCGCGAGAGAGATTCTGCAGGGCTTTGCGGCGCGCTCGCGTGCCTTCGGCACGGAGATTGCGATCTCGGGAACATCAGCCCGGATCGCGCTCGCCGCAGCGCGAAAGTTCGGCTGATCAAGACCGAAGAGCCCTTACTGACATGACACGCCAAGGGTGGGTGCGCTAGCTTTCCCGCAGCCCCGCAGCGATCTCTTCGCCCAACGCGGCAATCAATGACGACACGCGGCCGCGCACGCGCGGCGGCAGTTGCATGAGCCCCTCGATCAGGCGCCGCCCCTCCGCGCTGGCGATGAACTCCAGCCGCTCGTCGACCGGCAGAGGCGCAGCCGCGGCAGTGGCCTCGCCATTGCCAGGCAGGCCCTGGAAGAAGCGGCCGGCGGGAACATCCAGCGACCTGCCGATCTCGTAGAGCATGGAAGCGCTGACCCGGTTGCGCGCATTCTCGTATTTCTGAAGCTGCTGGAAGCTGATGCCGATGGAGCGGGCGAGCTGCGCCTGCGAGATATCCGACTGAACGCGGACCGTCGCGATCTGCCTGCCGACATGCTGGTCGGCAGGATGCGGCCCGCTTCCAGCGTTGATCTGCGCTCCAGCCTGGAAACGGCCAAGGCGTTTGGGTTTCGGCAAGGCCCGTCTTTGCTCCAACAGTCCCTCCCCGACCAAGGCCTTAATCGTTAGCCACTCATCCCAAGCGCCAGTTATTACACCTTAAGAGGATGAAAATAACCCTATATGTGGCGAAGACTCTCGGCCTGTCGATTGTGGCGACATGGTCAGTCCACGACAGATTCGAGCCGCGCGGGCTTTGCTTGGTTGGTCGCAGCAGGAGCTCGCAGACAAGGCGATCGTTTCGGTCAACGCCCTCGCCCGGCTGGAGAACGGCAAGGTCGATTCACGCATCAGCACCTTGCAATCGATCGAGTCGGCTCTGATGAAAGCCGGCGTCGAATTCCTGTCCGTCGGTCAAAAAGGCGAAGGTGTCCGGCTCCTGGACCCGAGGGCCTGACCCTCCTGCCAAGCGGGCCATGTCATGCCGAACTGCCTATTCCTGCCTGCCGCGCCGCTCCGTCCGAAAACTGCGGCTCACCCAGCCGGCCGATGCGAATGAGGTCTTCAAGGGCCGATCGTAACTGCGGCCAGGGAAACTCGGCATCGCCCCCACAGGGCTCTCCTTCGCTAAGCACCGCATCCAGTTTGGCCGCGACACCGGCAAGCGACGCAGCCGGCGTCTCGGACAACGCTCCGAGCAGGTCCATCGCATGCTCACCAGCCTCGCTCTCGGCCCGTAACGCTGCCGCGTAGTCACTATCGTCCCCTGCCCCGGAATTCCGATCAGCCTCGAGGCGCTGCTGATGCCGGCAGAGCCGACCAGCCTCCGTGTGAGCCGCGCGCCATTTCCTCCACACGACAGCAGCGGGATCGGACGATTGCTCAACCGCCAAATTGTTGCACAAGAGCGCCGTAGCCGCCCATCCCGCGCTTGCCTTCCTGCGGGTGACGAGAGACAAAGTCGTGGTATTGTCGGAATCGGCCATGATCCGAGCTCCAGACGGCTTGGGGTGGTTAGGCTGAGCGGCGTGATGCAAGCACGTCGTTCGGCTGTAACTGCGAACCATAAATTACGTACATACCGTACATTACGGACAAACTGTTGTCAAACGTGCCAAATTCAAGTGAGTCCAAAACGGAGCGTTTTGAGCTGCGGTTGTCGACCGAACTGCTCGTGCGCATAGACGAGTGGCGTCGGATGCAACCTGATCTTCCCAGTAGATCGGAAGCATTCCGTCGATTGGTCGAAGCAGGTCTTATGACGGATGATCGGAAGTGAACCTAGGATAGTTATCTGAATTGGGCCGTCCCCCTATGAGGCCCGCGTTGCAGAAATGCGGATGGACTCGGCATGTAGATCGCTTCGCGTGTCCCACGAGGTACGCGGGCAATGGCTAGTCCATACTGATCAGCCCATAAATCAGCATTTGTATTCGCCAGAGCAGTAGAGACGAGTGCCGCCGGAAGGGCGGCAATAGAGAATGCAGCGCATAAAGCGTAGAAGTCCCGACATCCGCGGCTGCAATTCAGCTGGCGGGGCTTCGAAGCAAATTCGCGTCCGCGAGATCGGTTCAACAAGGCGGTCTAAGGAGCGTCAGTACGCGACTACGAAGCCGGGACGCGGGGCTGTCCGCCTCCGACGAGCGGTCATTATCGCCTTCCAATTCCTCTCATTCGCTCAGAAAACTTCCCGAACTCAAGCTCGCGATCTTGTCCATCTTGCCAGACCACCCGTCTCAAGTGTGCATAGGAATCCGCGCAACGACCGAGCTGTTGTCCGCAACGGGGCCGCCAGCGGACCGTCGGGTATTGGCCGACGTTGGCGACAAGCTGCCGTTCTGCAGCCAACTTTATTGGCGGAAATTGCCGGCTATCGCTCGCTAAGGGGAGTAGGAACGTTGACCTGCGTTACATCATCTCCCGTCTTCGGTATTCCCCGCGCCGCCCAAATGAACCACATGATAGGTCGGTGAAAGCGTGGCCGTCAGTGTTTCTGCGGGCATCGTGCGGCAACGTGATCAGATGCTCTTCCCATTCCGACTACATGTTTTCTGCGATCGCCATACGGGCTCCGTCCCTATCGCAGCAACGTGTCGATCAGATCGCTGACTCGTCGAAATATGGTGCCGTTTGAGGCCGCTTGTCTGGCTTTCTCGGCGATCACGCGGTCCAGTGGAATCGCATGTTGCAGCGCTTCATAAATGTCGCGGCCATCCATACAGACGATCTTCTTTCCGCGACCGAAAGCAAAGAGTCCGTTTTCCGTAAATCCGCTGTAGCTGATCATAAGGCCTCGACCCCAGGCCGCCTTCTCCTCAACCTTTCCGTGAAACGCTCGCAGTGCGGCAGCATCGGCACACTCGTTCTGCCATTTAGCCTCGAGGAGATAGGTTGACCCTTCAAGCTGGAAACTACCGTCGATCTGTTCGCCCCGGATGCGGAACGGATCCCTGGCCTCCATGCCGTAGGTGTTGAAGAGATCGCGCAGGAACGTTTCGAATGCATATCCCCTTCGCTGGACGTCAGTCATAGCCATGAGCGCCGTAAACCTGGATATCAGACCTGAAATAATCTCAGAAGGAACCGCCACAGCCGCAGAAAACTTCGACGATGAACTGGGTTTACCGTGTTTCCACGTAGATCCGATCGACTGCATGAGAGCAGCCATTTTGGTATGGACGTCGGAGATCGATTCCTTCACGCCGTCACGCTCCATCGCTGCTATGCGATAGTCCCATAGCGTATTGAGAGCCTGGGCAACCTGAGACCTCGGCGCCGTCTGCAGGAAGCACCGCATCCTCTTTCCTTTGGAGCCGCCCTGGACCGACCACAAGGGATCGTCGATGTCGAGTTCGAGCTCCTCCCGGAAGAATTCCGCAAAAGTTCGGTCCGAGAACTTCAGGACATAGCCTCCTCCCATCCAGAGCAGGTCGTCGAGGAGTTGCATCTGCAGTGATTTGAAGTTTGCCATCCGTGCGTAATACCGCGCCGAGCAAAGTTTAGAATTAATGAGGCCGCTACTTCAAGAGGTTGGCAAGAATGGCTGAAGCGCCGAAATCCAGCAACATCGGAATGAAGCGCGGCCGTGTCATTGCGAACCTGTCCGGCGAGGGGCAAGTCGATTTCATAGCCGAAGGAATACCGATCCGGATCCGCCTTTTGTTGACCTCCACAGCCTCTTCCGAAAATATCTCCGAGAGGGGGATGCAGATGGTGCAATTCAACGATTGGTGCGCTTCAGCCGACGGACAGGTCGGCAATCATTTTCGACGAGTGATGACCGGGCAGGTGCCCCAGCTTGTAACCGGCATTCAGGCAACAGCGGCGGTTGTCCCAAGCCACTACGCTTCCGAAGAGCATGTGGCGCGTGCGCTTCGACGACTTGGGAAGCCTGCAGCGGCCTCGTTGATCGAGGGCAAACTCCCAACGACGAAAGCCATACGTTCGGGCGATCTTGGCGAGATTTATGCCACCGAATGGATCGATGCCCATAGCGGCGGCTATCACGCACCTATCAAGCGGCTGCGCTGGAAGGATCATCGCAACATGGCGATGCGTGGCGAAGATGTGATTGGCATCCTGCAAGATCCGCAAACACAGCTATTGCGCTTCCTGAAAACCGAGGCCAAGAGCCGGGCAACCCTCACCGCCCAGGTCGTGGCTGAAGCTCGAGCCAATTTGGAGAAGGATGGCGGACTACCTTCTGGGCACGCGCTGTCATACATCTCCGCGCGCTTGCTTGAACTCGGCAATCTCCCGTTGGCAGACGCAATTGACGATGCGTTGCTCAAACACGGAATCCCGACGGCGAGCGTGAGGCACCTGCTTTTCACGTTCTCCGGGAATTCTCCGGAAGCGATGCTCACGGCCTCACTTCAAGCTTATCCGGGCGCCGTCAACCAATGGGGAGTCGGCCTTCGCGTCGACGGCCATGCCGCATTCATCGGTGCCGTGTACGATCAGGTGATCGCCAATGCCAACCACGCCTGATGCTATTGTCGCAGACATCAATTTAGCCGCGTCCGCAGGCTTCCGTGGGCGCCTCATCGCGCGCGGACAAGCGCGGGCGATCATTTGGCGCGATGGTGTCTTGCCACCGGACGCGCCTCCCTTCGCACCCCAGCTCAGCCACGACCTCCATTCTTATGGCTACGCGCTCCTTGGGCTCGGGCTTCGCCTCCGTGAACTCGGAGGTGACGCCGCCCAGGCGCGAACCGCTTTCGAGCAGGCCGCCACGGCACTGGAAGCGGTCATCGCCAAGGGCAACCGTGATGAAGTCGATCGCGACTTCCACTTCGTAATGGCAGCAGCGAGTTATCACCTGGCTCACCTCTCCGCTCGCGCCTACTCGCTGCTTGCGATTGTCGAAGCTGATGAAAACTTCTCGCCGATCGAGCGGGTGCTCGCACAGTTAATGCGGCGGAATTTCGCGGCTCTCAATGCCAGCATCCTCGACTACCGGGTTTCCGGCCAAGGAAGCGATGCCCGGATCGCTGCAGCAATCCAGGCCAACCTCGATGAGATCGAAGCAGCGGCCGATCCAAATGACGAAGGCAATGACTTCGTCTTTGCCGGGCTGGACACGGCGCTTACCGATGCCTTTCTGGCGTCGATGTCCCTGTTCGTTCTGGCCCTAGAACGGGGTGAGCGGGGCCTTGTCGATCAGGCATTGGAGCGACTTCAAGTGAGTCTCTCCATCTGCAGCGAGCTGAATTTGCTGCCGCAATGGTGGGCACATCGCATTGCGATCCACCTTCTTTCGGATCTTTGGTCGAGCACCTTCCATGAGAAGGTCCCACTCCAGTCCGCCGGCGGCGAGGCGGCCGATTGGCCCCGGCTTCGCGAACTGTTCATTGCGCTGTTGCAAAGGCGTCCAAAAGCGGAGGTCGATCTTTGGCCGTCGCAGGTCGAGGCCGCAGCCCGCGCCGTCGATCAATCCGACGATCTAGTGGTCTCGCTGCCGACAAGCGCAGGCAAGACCCGCGTTGCGGAATTGTGCATCCTGCGCTGCCTGGCCGGCGGCCGGCGCGTCGTGTTCGTCACGCCGCTCCGCGCCCTCTCCGCCCAGACGGAAACCACGCTGCAGCGGACCTTCGGCCCGCTCGGGAAGACGATCTCGGCGCTGTACGGCAGCATTGGTGTCAGTGGCTTCGACGAAGACGCAATCCGAGAGCGAGACATAGTGGTGGCGACGCCGGAGAAACTCGACTTCGCTCTGCGCAACGATCCGTCCCTTCTCGACGACGTCGGGCTGCTCGTTTTCGACGAAGGCCACATGATCGGCCTGAATGAGCGCGAGGTGCGCTACGAAGTACAGATCCAACGGCTGCTTCGCCGCCCCGATGCGCACGAGCGGCGGATTGTATGCCTCTCGGCGATCCTACCTGACGGTGATCAGCTCGACGATTTCGCGGCATGGCTGCGCCGCGATCATCCCGGCGGATTGATCAAGAATGACTGGCGTCCGACACGGTTGCGGTTTGGGGAGGTTGTGTGGACATCGCCCACTGCGCGGTTAAACCTTCGCGTTGGCGACGAACGCCCCTGGGTACAGCGCTTCCTCACTGGCGAAGCGCCGCCGAACTGGATTCCGCCGAAGCGTCGCCGAACACGCCTCTTTCCCGACAACCAACGCGAACTCTGCCTGGCGACGGCGTGGCGGCTGAACGAGGACGGGCAGACGGTCTTGATCTTTTGTCCCGAGCGGCGAAGCGTTGAGCCGTTCGCCGACGTGATCGTTGATCTTCATGAACGCGGGGCGTTGCGCTCGCTGCTCGAAGCCGATCCTGCCGTTCTCAACACCGCAATCGCACTGGGCGAGGAATGGTTAGGGCCGAACAGCGCGATCCTCAAATGCCTTCGCCTTGGCGTTGCACTGCATCACGGCGCGTTGCCGACCGCGTACCGCAAGGAGGTGGAACGTCTGCTACGCGATAATGTGCTCAAGGTAACGATCTCCTCGCCGACCCTGGCGCAGGGTCTGAACCTCTCGGCCACGGCCGTCGTGATGCACTCCCTCCATCGCAATGGCCAGAAGATTGAAATCTCTGAATTCAAGAATGTCATCGGCCGGGCGGGCCGTGCCTATGTCGATGTCGAAGGTATTGTGCTTTTTCCGATGTTTGACGACATCGCGAAGAAGCGGCGCAACTGGGAAGAGCTCATCAATGATCTCGGCGCACGGAACATGGAAAGCGGGCTGGCGCTTCTGGTTTGGACGCTTTTGTCCCGCATGCACGCTCGGATCGGAGGCGATCTCAATCAACTCATCGACTACGTCGTCAACAACGCCGCGGCCTGGACTTTCCCTGAGGTTGCGAACGAGGAGCCTGAAGATCGCGAGCGCGCTCTTGCCGATTGGGAGAGGCATGTGGCAACGCTCGACACTGCTATCCTCAGCTTAATCGGCGAAAATGACATCCCTGACGAGGGGATTGAGGCCGCGCTGGACGACATCCTTCAGTCTTCCCTCTGGCAACGGCGCCTACTCCGTCAGAACGAGCAGGTGAGACAGGCCCTCACGGCGGGACTTGTATCCCGCAGCCGGCTTATCTGGGGCCAGTCAACGGCAGCGCGTCGGCGGGGGTATTTTCTGGCTGGAGTCGGGCTCACGACTGGACATGCGCTCGACGCGATCGCCGCAGAGGCAAACCTTCTCCTGATTCAGGCAAACGGGGCTATTTCTGAGGGTAACGCCGAGCCTGCGATCGTCGCAATCACGGCGCTGGCTGAGCGGGTCTTCACCTTCTACCCTTTCACGCCGGACCCCATGCCCGCAAATTGGCGAGACATCTTGCGCGCATGGCTCCTTGGTCAACCGCTTGCCGGCATCGCTGCCGGTCAAGAATCGGAGACGCTGCAGTTCATCGAGGGAGGTCTGGTTTATCGCCTTCCCTGGGCCATGGAGGCGATCCGCGTCCGCGCATCCGCAAATGCCGACACAGTCGGTGTTTTCGATCTTCCCCTCGAGGACCATGAGCTTGGTCTCGCCGTTCCGGCCGTCGAAACCGGCACGCTAAACCGTTCCGCGTCGATCCTCATTCAAGCTGGCTTCAATTCCAGGCTCGCCGCAATCAAGGCTGTCACCGACACAGGCGCTGCTTTCCAGACTGGGCAGGAGCTTCGACTGTGGCTCAATTCGGAAGCCGTAACGGCGCGGAGCGCGCAGCCGGATTGGCCGACCGCGGAGACCAAAGCCATGTGGACGGATTTCGTGCAGAGCTTCACGCCTCCCGAGAATCGTACCTGGGCAGATCGTCGATACTGGGCAAACGTCACATGGCTCGTTGCGCCGCCGCCTTCGGGCACATTGGTGCAGGTTCATCATTGGGGTGGTCAGCCGCGAGTGCTCGCTGCGGACGGCGCACTGCTAGGCACTGTGCAAGCCGCGCTCAACCCGGGAAGGATTGGGCTGTTGCGCGCCCAGGTGGCTCAGGACGTAGGAAGGATCGACATCACCTATCTGGGGCCGGCGGACTTATCCGGCGCATGAAGCGCTACCATTTTTCCGTCGACTGTTCGCAGTGCAAAAGAGGACAAAGATCTTGGAGCGCAGAAGGCGCTCTGCGGGCGGTTTAACAGCCCAACCTGCCGCCACTGGCACCCCACGATACTAAGAGGTAAATCTTCCGGTCGTTTTCGGAGCGCTCGCGGTTCTTTACGCGTGGCGTTAAGGCCATGGCCGCTTTTGGGAATTTGCCAAGCTGCTCCGAATGGCTGGAATGAGGGCGCAAAGCAGACGCGCCTTTGTGTACGCTGCTCTACGCTATAGCCCCCTTTCCCTTGAGACGCCTTTACTTCACCGAACGTGATCGCAAATCAGACTCGCCAGATTGGAGATGGAGGATGCCAGTTCGGTGGAAAGTGAGTTTGCAGCGCGCCCCAGCGGACGCGCGTCCTCGATTTAACGACGAAGACACCAAAAGTGGATTGCGATACTCCTCTTTAATGACTAAAGCGATGCCAGTATTCATGCGGAGGGCATTGCGATGGCGAACGCACCAAGGATGGCACCTCTTTTCGGCCTGCTGGCCGTGGTACTGGCTGGCCCCGCCGGTGCGCAGGACGCCAAGACCCTGACCGTAACCGACGATCGCGGAGTCACTGTGCAGGTTCCGGCTCAGCCGAAGCGCATCGCCTCCATTTCCTATTTCGCGGATGACGTAGCGCTCGCTCTCGGCATCAAGCCTGTGGCGAGCACCTATATGACGGCCGGACGTGAGCCCGATTTCCTGCTCGGCCTGACCAAGGACATGAAGCAGATCGGCCAACGCGCCAAACCGAACCTCGAACTCCTCTCGGAGGCAAAGCCCGATCTGATCGTTGCCATCCGCCGCTACACCGTCGGCAATGCACCCCAGCTCGGAAAGATCGCGCCGTACGTTGCCTATAATATGGAGCTCTTGGACGGCAGCGACCGCGAGATCGCCGAACTGTCGAAAATCCTCGGCAATCCTGAGCGCGGCATTCAGTTGAACAAGGAATTTCGCGCTCACCTGGCGGACTTCACCGCCAAAGCGCCGAAGGACACGCATCCGCGCTTCGCGATCATGTGGGGCGGCCAGACACCCTTCGCCTTCCACACCGAAAATACCGCTGCATCCATCGTCGCAGCGATCGGCGGCGACAACATTGCCGGGAAGATGACGCCCGGCCGCGAGTTCGGCATCGATCTGAGCCTCGAGACCATGCTCGAAAAGGACCCGCAAGTCCTCTTCATCTACGATTCCGGTCCCGACCGGCCACACGAGAACAATCCGATCTGGCAGGAGCTCTCCGCGGTCAAGAACAAGCGGGTCTTCTACGTCGGCGATCAATGGGTGGAGACGAACGGTCCGATCGCTCGTGAGATCGTGCTGCGCGAAGCTGCCCACTATCTCTATCCAGATGTGTTCCCGGCGGTCGACGTGAAGGCGGAAGCCGCCAGGATCATCCCGGCCGAGGCTCAGAAGTAACGCGCCGAACCCAACGACGATGGACGCACGGAAATCCTCCATAGCCATCGGCTTCATCGTCGTCGTGACCCTGTCGATCATCCTTCTCGGCCTGATGCCTGGCGCTAGGATGTTGTCGTTCGACGATGTCGTGCGCGTACTCTGGGCACCCGATGGCAAGATCGAATCCATCCTCGTTTGGACCTTGAGGCTGCCCCGAAGCCTCGCCGCCGCGGTTGCAGGTGCGGGTCTGGCCGTCTCGGGCTATCTCCTACAGGCGCTGACCCGCAATCCGCTCGCCGATCCTGGAATCACGGGCGTAACCGCGGGAGCCATCGCCCCGATCGTGGCGTGCTTTGTTTTCCTGCCCTGGTTTTCGTCCGCCTGGTACCCCTTCGTTGGCCTGGTTGGCGGCCTTACCGCCGCGGCGGTAACCTTCTGGGTGGCGCGCGGCGGCAACGGACGCCCGCTGCATCTTGCACTCGGCGGCATCAGCGTTTCGCTGTTCCTCGGTGCCATCACGATCTACGTCCTGCTGCTGGCTGGGCCGCAATCCACAGCCCTTCTGTTCTGGTTGTCGGGCGGCTTTCAAGGGCGGACCTGGGCACATCTCCTCCATATGGTGCCATGGGTGACGCTTGGCGTGGCAGGCGCTCTGTCGCTGCACAGGGTGATCGCCATGTTTGCGCTGAGCGACCATGCCGCCGCGGGCATGGGGCTCCAGCTCAACATTTGGAAACCCGTGCTGCTCATCCTCGCGATCCTGCCTGTGGCCGGCGTTGCCCCGATCGCAGGTCCTGTTGCCTTTGTCGGCCTTGCGGCCCCGCACATGACCCGGCTGCTCGCCCCAAAAGGAACGGCTTGGGAAATCGCGCTCGCGGCAGCCATCGGAGCGCTGGTCGTCACCTGCGCCGACCTGGTCGGCCGCACCGTCGTCATTCCAAAGGAACTGCCCGTCGGCATCATAACGGCACTGCTGGGCGGACCGATCTTCATCTACCTCATCCAGCGCGGCCGGCTCGACTTCAAGGCGCAGCACCCATGACGGGCGTCTCCAGGCTGCCGACCAGATCAAATCTCTGGCTGCTACCGGCCGCCGTCGCATCGGTTCTGTTGTCGCTGGTGGCCGCGGTGTTGCTCGGCGTAGTAGACATTCCCGCCGCGGACGTCATCTCGGTGCTGACGGGCAGCGGTTCGTCGGAGGCACATTCCATCATCTTTGAAATCAGGCTGCCGCGCATCTTCACGGGCATGCTTGCCGGAATCCAGCTGGCGGTTGCCGGCCTGATCCTGCAGACGATCACGCGCAACCCGCTCGCGGACCCTTCGCTGATCGGGGTTTCGCAGGGTGCAACGCTGACGGTGACCCTGTTCCTGCTTTTCACCGTCTATATCTTCAGTCCGGGCTCGAACACTGTGGCCGAACTACCCGTAGCTTGGCTGCCGCTGGCCGGAATGGTGGGCGGCATGGTGGCCGGAGGCATCATCTACCTGCTTGCCTTCCGGCTCGAACTCAGCCCACTACGGATCACGCTGTGCGGCATCGCCATCGGCGCGGTGCTTCACGCCATCGCCATCGGATTGATAGCAGGTTGGGGATCGGCGCGCATCGAGATCATCCTCGAATGGATCTCGGGCAGCCTCTATGCACGCACGTGGGATCATGCGCTTTTCCTGCTGCCTTTCACAGTCGCAGGCCTGGCTGTCCTGCCCTTGATCTATCGCCCGCTGGTGCTGCTGCAATTCGATGCTCCTGTCGCCCGCTCGTTCGGCCTTGCATATCGCCGGCAGTTTTCCGTTCTGCTCCTAGTGTCATGCGCGCTTGCGGCAAGCGCCGTCGGCGTCGTCGGGCCCATCGTCTTCGTGGGGCTGGTCGTGCCGCATCTGGCGCGGTTCCTGGCCGGACGGCATTTCCCGCTGGTTCTTCCCATGACGGTCGCTCTTGGCGCCGTTGTCGTCACGCTGGGCGACCTCGTCGGCCGCCTGCTTGGTGGTGCCGAGGAAGTGCCGATCGGCGTCGTCACGGCACTGGTCGGCGTGCCGGTGCTGCTCGCCCTGCTCCGCAAAGCTCCGTGAGAAAAGCGCATGCCTTTGACCTGCTCGCAATTGTCGGTTCGGTATGGCCAGCGCCAGGCGCTGAGCAGTTTCGAGCTGTCCTTGCAGAAAGGCGAAATCCGGGCGCTGATCGGCCCGAACGGTTCAGGCAAAAGCACGGCCCTGCAAGCGCTTGCCGGCCTCATAACGCCTGCCGACGGACACGCGGCGATCAAGGGTATGCCGGTGGCGTCGATGTCGCGTCGTGCCATAGCCAGGAAGCTCGCCTTCTTGCCGCAGCAACCTTCCGCTCCCGGCGAGATGACGATCGCGCAACTCGTGCGGCAGGGCCGCTTTTCCCATGTTGGGCTCTTCCGGTCCTACGTGCGTCGTGATGAGGAGGCCATCGAATGGGCTCTGGAAAGCACCGGCCTGACCAGTCTGGCGGACCGAACGCTCCAGGAGCTCTCCGGCGGCGAAAGGCAGCGCGCCTGGATATCCGCAGCCCTCGCGCAGGAGGCAGGCATTCTGCTGCTCGACGAACCGACGTCGTTCCTGGATATCGGATATCAGGTGGAGGTCCTGGATCTTGTTCACCGCCTCAGCCGGGAGAAGGGTGTGACGGTCGTCATGGCGATCCACGACATCAACCAGGCGATTGCCGTCAGCGACCGCATCTCCCTGCTCGAGAAAGGAGAACTACGCTTCGACGGCAAGCCAAGGGCGCTGGCCGAGAGCGGCCTGATCGAAAAGACATTCAGGGTGAAAGGGCAGTTCGTCGAGGTCGGCCCCGACAAGCCGCCGCATTTCGACGTCGAACTTGCCCGAGCGCTCAGCCCAGGCGTTTGACGAGACGAAAGATAATCTTTGTCTGGGTGTAGTAGTCGAGGGCGTCGGCGAAATCCGGCGTCCAGCCATCCTCGACGAAGGGGATGAACCCATCATATTCCAGCTTCCGGCCGGAAACCTCGAAACCCGCCTTGGCGAACGTTCGGCCGTAGTCGGAAATCGACCGATCCTGCACGACGGTATTCGTCCGCTTTGCCACCAGTTCGCGCCATTTCGGCCAGAGCGGATTGTCGGTGTGGCAGCCGGTGACAGCGTAGTAGACGCCGCCGGGCTTCAGGGCTTTGAAGATATCCGCGGCATGGGTGTCGATATCCTCGACGAGGTAGATAACCTCGTGGCTTATCGCGAGATCGAATTCCTCGACCCAGCCCTCGACCGTTCCCCCGACGGCGTACTGGATAGGAAGATTCCCTTTGAGGGCCTCGGCCCTGGCTATCGACTGTTCCGCGATGTCGACACCAAGCGCCTTGCGGAACGGCCTGATGGCATGGAGATGGCGCAGCAGACCGCCCTGATTGCAGCCGAAATCGAGGACGCTCTTTTCTGACAGATCGCGTTCGACCATCACGTCGATGAGATGGCGCCAGATCGGCGCATGGCCGTCCGACATGCGGTTTTCCGCGTCGGGGTCAACGTACCAGGTGGTTATGGTTTTCTGGACGCTATCACCCATCTCCGGTCACTCCGATGCGATTCACCAAGTCCATTCTCTTAGGGTGGCCGGAACGATGTGGATAGGTGAAATCAAAGCGATGCCGCCAGCGGAAGCTCCCTTCGGCACTCTGACTTCGAATGTCGTCGTCTGACGCTGCCTCTAGCTCCTTACCGGGAAGGTTCCGTCCGGCAGAGGCCTCGCTGGCGGACATCCGACGCAGGACTGCTCGCTGTTCTGGAGCCAGAAGCGGAACGGCGGCAAAGAGCCTGGAAGCGGACTGGCTTGCCGGCTGCCCGCTGACATATTCGCCAGGTCTGGCCCGAGCACGGCAGCGCTCGTCCCCTCTGCGGACTGTTAATCGTGGTCGCCGCTGGCTATTCTCGCCCGAAAGCCTCGCACCGCAAGCGGAGGAAGACATGTCGCGTGGAAAGGTACCACGACAAGACGGCAATACCTCCGCGACCATGACGCTGCTTTATATGGCGGCCGGAGGTTGGATCGGCCAAGCGGTGCATGTCGCGGCCAAGCTTGGTATTGCGGACGTCCTGGAAGGCGGGCCGAAAACCCCATCCGAGATCGCGACGGTCACGGGGGCCCATCCCGAGGCTCTTCATAGGCTGTTGCGGATGCTGGCAGGCCTGGGCGTCTTCGCGGAGGATACAGAGGGCCGTTTCGGCCTCACGCCGCTCGCCGATGGATTGCGCTCAACGGCACCCGTCTCCCTGCGCGCCTTCGCGGTCATGCTCGGCGACGAGATGCTCTGGCGCCCATGGGGAGAGCTTCTCCACGCGGTGCAAACCGGTGAAGCGGCCTTCCCTTATGTTTTTGGCGCAGGACTCTACGACTACTTAAGCACGCACCCTGAAGCCGCCGCGATCTTCGATGCCGCAATCACCGATCGTGCCCGGCAGGAGAACAAGGTAGTCGTCGATGCCTACGATTGGTGGCCGGACACGATCGTCGATGTCGGCGGCGGGCAGGGTTCGCTGCTCACCGCGATCCTGGCTCACGCCCCGAATGCCCGTGGCGTGCTCTTCGAGACGCCTCACGTCGCCGAAAGCGCGAAGACGATGATCGAGCGCGCCGGCCTAGCGACGAGGTGTTCTGTTGTCGGCGGCGACTTCTTCCGGAGCGTGCCTGCGCGGGGCGATCTTTACCTAATGCGGCGCGTCATGCACGGCTGGGGCGATCAAGACGCAATCGCCATCCTGCGAAACTGCAGGAAAGCCATCGGGCAAAATGGCCGGCTTCTGATCATCGAGCATATTCTTGCCCCGGGAAATGCGCCGTCGTGGGGCAAGATGCTGGACGTGCAGCAACTCGTGCTGACCAACGGGGGACGCGAGCGGTCCGAAGAGGAATATGCCAGCCTGCTTACCGCGGCGGGGTTCAAGCTGAGACGCGTGATCCTAACGTCCTCAACGGCAAGCCTCATCGAGGCGTTCCCTGTCGCAGAATCCAGTTGATCCCGTCGCTGCCATTAGTGTCCAAGCTCCACCTCGTGCAGTTGATGAAGTCCTCGTTGGGCCGAACGGCGGTGGCAGCGAGGTGGAACTCGTCGCGCGGCTGTTGGGGCCTCGTCGTCGGAACAGATCCAGCTTGAGGTGCGCAAACAGCGGTTCTACTTTCTTGCGCTACCACTGAGACGGTCGCTCTTTGTTGGATTTAGCGATGTCGCGTAACACCTCGCGTGGCAAGCGAGGAACCTTCCGGGGTCGACTTGTTGAACACGGTCACATGCGGCGCGACGCAATGCTCTCAGCCTGGTCCGCAGTCGAAGCATCCAACTTGCAACTTGAAACGCTGATCAACAACATGTATACATCTTGCCTATGAGTGATCGGCGTCAATCAGAACGCTCTTCCGCCGGGCAACGCGGTGATGCTGCGCAGGACGTGGTCTACCGTTGGCTAAAGCAGCATGTGCTCACCTTGCCCAGCCGCGAGGGCACGTTCCTTACCGAGGCGGAGGTCTGCCGCGAAACGGGAACGTCGCGGACCCCGGTGCGCGAAGCACTCTTGCGGCTTGAGGCCGACGGCCTCGTGCAGATCGTGCCAAAGAAGGGCGCCTACGTGCCGCCGATTGCTGAGGCCGAGATTGAAGCGGTCATGCAGGCTCGCGGCCTGGTGGAAGAGTGGTGCGCGCGGCAGGCGGCAGGCTTTGGCGAGCTGCTGGCCGGAGAGCTCGACAGGCTGATCGCCCAGCAACTCGAAGTGCAGCATGACCCGGTTGCCTTTTTCGGATGCGATCGAGATTTTCATCGCACCATCGTGCGCGCGGCAGGCAATCCGGTACTTGCCAACTTCTACGAGAGCTTGCGGGACCGACAGTTGCGAATGGGCGTGCATGCCATCTCGATGTCTGGCGGACGCGCCGAAAGCGTGCTCGCCGAGCATGCCGCGATCGTCGAGGGCATACGCAGCGGGCAGCCCGAACAAGCCGCCGCCGCCGTTGCCGAACATCTGGCGCAGACCCTCGTCGCCTTGCGGCTGCCGATGGCGGTGGGCTGGGGCGCCGCGTTCGACAGCCGTACGCAGGCCCGCGGCCACAGGCCATAGAAACGAGGCGGCAAGTGCGCGGCGTGGAACGGACTTTGGTGAGTTGATTCGGTGACTTAACAGATCGGTGCGGAAGGTGCCGGACATGATCATCGAACAGGAAGCGGCTTTCGACGGGCGTGCCTTCAGGCAGGCACTGGGGCAGTTTCCGACCGGCGTCTGCGTCGTCACCTGTCTGGCAGACGGCGAGCAACTCGGCATGACGATGAGTTCGTTCAACTCGCTGTCTCTGGATCCGCCCCTCGTCCTGTTCAGCATCGATCGCCGTTCGGCAAGCCTATCGCTATGGGAGATAGCGGCCAGCTACGCGATCAATGTTATTGCCGAAAACCAGAAGGACATCTCCAACCGTTTCGCGCGACCGCTTTCCAACAAATGGGAGGGCGTGCGGTTCGAGCACGGCCGCTCGGGCGCCCCGGTGCTGCCCGGCGCGGCGGCATTGTTTGACTGCGAGCCATGGGCCAGGCACGCCGCTGGCGACCATGTCCTGTTCATTGCCAGGGTGACGCATTTCCGTCGCTTCGCCGACCGGCAGCCGTTGGTTTTCAGCAAGGGGCGCTACGCATCGCTGCAGCCAACCGAGTTCACGGCGCCGCTTTGGCCACTGGACATTCACTACTGATTATTGAGCACCACCTATCGCGGAGGGTAAGATGATCAAGACCGGGGCACAGCATATCGAGATGCTGAGAGACGGCAGGCAGGTCTACATCAACGGCCAACCGGCCGGCGACGTCAGCGTGCACCCCGCCTTTCGGCGCACGATCCAGTCGATCGGCGCGCTCTATGATTTCCAGGCACGATCTGACAACCGGGACCTGATGACATTCGAGATACCCGAAAAGGCCATTTATCGAACCCGCTTCGAAGCGACGCAACAAGCCAATCGCTCAAACGCCTCCGCCATCAGAAGGGCCACTGGCGCGGATGGCCGCAACACACGAGATCCGAGACCAAGCGGACCGCCCCGTCCTATCGTAGCGAGGTACAAGAAGGGGGCGTCACGCCTCTGGCACGGCTTCTCGGCAATGACCGAAGAGACCACGCCGATCACGATGTCGCCGCACGTGCCATGCGTCTTGAGAGCGCCGCCTGATTATTCGAACAGAGCGGACAGGTAATTAGATTTACAATTTGATATTTCAAATTTTATGCTTATTGACCACGAATTTTACTAAGATAATACTTGGCCATTTTCCCTCAAATAAACGCGCTTCTGGCACAGTCCTCCGTGCGGTGAAGGCGCGGCAACAAAGTGACGCTGGGCAGCATCGCTCGCATTAACTCTTGATGTGGCGGTACCGGTGATGTTGCGCTCGCTTGCTATTCTGGCCGCCTCGTTTCTCGTCGGCTTTGTATCGCTGACATATGCCGGTTCTCTCGAACGAACGGCAGCCACCGAGGCGCGGTACCCCTCGCTCAGGCCATCGGCGACCCTCCTGAGGATGGCGCCAACGAACAGACCAGTCGTTGACGCCAGCTTTGCCCCTGTCGGAGGGGCTACCAGCATTCCCTATGGCTGGGTCGATTTCTGCGGCCGCCGGCCGGAAGAATGCAAGGTGCCAGCCCTGCCGGCCGTGGCCCTCAAGCTGACCGCGCAGAACCTGCGCACCCTTGAGCGGATAAACCGCAAGGCCAACAACTACATCGTGCCCATCAGCAATTTCGAGCATTGGGGCACGATGATGGACCATTGGGATTATCCGGTGGACGGCAAGGGCGACTGCAAGATCTATGCGCTCTACAAGCGCAAGCTTCTCATGGAAGCAGGTTTCCCCCGGCAGGCGCTGCTGATGACGATCGTGCGCGACCTGAACAACGAGGGCCACACGATCCTGACGGTCAAGACCGACAAGGGCGACCTCATCCTCGACAATCTGGTCAATGCGATCAGGCCCTGGAACGCGACCGGTTACTATTTTCTGAAACGCCAGTCGCAGCAGGACCCGAACACTTGGCTGTCGATCAGCCGACGCGGAGGTGTACCAACAACCTCCGTGGACATCGCCGGGCTGATAAACTGAGCCCCTTCGTCTGCCTCACGAAGTTTGAACGATCCTCTTCATTCTCAATTGGGTCCATTAGTCGGCTAGATTTTATGGTTGGCGCACGTCGTGGCACGGAGCCAACGCCGCGAGCGTTGCCAGGCACGTGCAAAGGCCTTGAACGTTTGGCGGCGGCATTAGCCTACTGTAACGTCTATTCCCCTCTTTGGCCGGCGGTAACAGCCTCATCCGTCATTTTTGTGCTTTCAGGACCAAGGCTGCCGCGGCTAACGCCGCCAATCCCGCGGCGCAGACACCCGGAATTACGCCACGAAATAGCGCCGAGCTCTGCTCGGTCACCAACTCGGTTTGCCAAGAGGCCGATTTTGCTTCGTTCATCTGGCGCGAGAAATTCCCACGAACGCCCGAATTGACTACGCCTCAAACCATGAGGCTACAATTTTAAGGAAGCACGTCACGGGATAGAAATCCAAAATATTGGCTCGCGCCGTCATCAAATCTCAGCGCGAAGTTCCATGAGCACCTCGCCCGCTTGATTAAGCCACTACCATTGTGCCCGATTCCCCAAAACGGTTCACGGGCGAATCCTCTACAAACGTGGCATCTTCCGCTCCACGAAGCGCTCCCAGCAGCCAGGGGTGCTGATTGAATTTTGCACGATCGGCTCGTCGCATAAAATCCAGTTTGATGAGCGACCAGGAACTGAATTTGGCGCCAGCATAGCCCCTTCACTCGTCAATATGTGCCAGCGCACGCCAAAAGGACGTCGCGGCGTTGCGCAATATGGACGATCTCGACGCCGGGCTGCCAGTGATGCGCGCGGCGGACTTAACAAGGTCGGGGAACTCGGACTCCAAAAATCGCCCCTGAACGATGTCATTGACCAATTGACACCGGGAGGCTGCCCCACGCTGACGGATGTCGAAGACCCCTTCCTGGGCCTCCTCGACCAGCTCGTCGAGACGCTCAAGATCTCCATCGCAGCGCTTGAGAATCTCTTCCTGGACGCGTTGCGTGTAGCCGGAGATCTCGTTGTACGCATCAAACTCTGGCTGCGGACGGCGACCCCACCACGTGGTATCTAGCGTGCCAGCAAACTAACATCTGGACATTCTATTAGCCTAGGTGCTAATTGTTGATGTCCATTTTTGAAGGAGGCTGTGGTATGACCGAGCATGAGCATCGCGCTAGGCTGCGGGAAAATCCCGATGCGCCTGTAATCAACATAGTCACTTACGTTCCGCGCAAAGGCAAAGAAGCTGAGCTTCTGGAGTTGGTGAAGCGACATGAAAGCGCTCTCCGTAAGTCGGGCTTAGTTACTTCGGAACCATTCAAGGTGTGGAAGGCGTATGACATACGCAAGGAGCGAGAGCAGTACATCGAGTATTTCGTCTGGATTAACGGCGGTGCTAGCGATGTCGCTCATCAAACCCCGGAAGTTATGTCTGTGTGGGAACCGATGGGGCCAGTTCTAGAGGATATGACGATTTGTGAGGTTGAGCTGCTTTGACATTTGATGCAGCGGCAAGGCTAGCGGCTCTCGATGTCGTGGTCACGGCACTTGCGCATCCTGCACGTCGGCAAATTCTGATGACCATACATTTTCGCGATCAAGCAACGGCTGGCGAGATTGCCGGCCGCTTCGCACACACCTGGCCCACCACTACAAGACACCTTCGCGTGCTAGAGGACGCTGGCCTGATTCAGCATAACCGCAGCGGCAGAACGCGAGTGTATTCTGTTAATAGGGAACGACTTGCAATGGTTAGCGAGTGGCTCTCGTGGTTTAACCTCCCCAAAGTGGCCTCTACCTATACGTCTGAATCCCAAGATGAGGCTGAATTGAAATATGAACTGACGAAATCTGGAAATGCTTGACGCCATTGAATCCGGCGTGGACGATCTGAACAACGAGGCCCTGAAAGAGCGCATAGCGGCCCTCAAGGCAATTCGCGATCAGGCGAAGGCCGACGCCGAGCGCGCCCAGGCCGCGCTTGATAGTATCGGTAATCAGGCTGTCAGCCTCGATATGGTCGAAACCTTCGCCCGTGCGGCGCGCCAGCCGTATGCGGTTGGAAAACGGCGGCTACCGCCGCGATCACCTACACGCACTGGCTCAGCGTGCCGAAGTTGCCGACGACGAGGTGCGTATCATGGGATCGAAGTCGGAACTGCTGCGAACTCTTGTTGCCGCTTCTAGCGTACAATCGGCGGTTTTCGGCGTTTATACTTCTACAGTGAAATGGCGCACCACGAGAGATTCGAATAGTGCGACTATTCACACCGGAGATGTCCGGTTTTGGGAAACAATTTGGACCGTACAAATGACCGAAATGAGAACGCAACACTGCCAGTGCATTGTGCGCGTTCCGAGATTTGAAACGCATTAGGCCCTGTTGGGTTCGCACTTCGCCCCCGCCAAGCCCTCACCCCTCCACCCATACCTTCTCGAAGTGTTGTTCCAACGCCTGGTGCTGCTCGCAATTGTGCACGCCGTTGCGGAAGCTGCGATAGACAGAGCGCCAGTAGGGCTGGATGATGATGCCGGCATCGCGCAAGTTTTGTTCGATCTTGCCCATGATCCCCTGCCGCTCCTTGGCGTCCGGCATGGCCAGTGCCTTGTCGAGCAGTTCGTCGAACGCCTTGTTTGAATAGGCGCTTTCGTTCCAGGCGGCCCCGGTCTTGTAAGCGAGCGCCAGCACCTGAACGCCAAGCGGCCGTCCGAGCCATTCCGTGCAGGAGAACGGATATTTGCTCCAGTCGTTCCAGAAGGTGGCGGCCGGCAGTACAGTGCGTTTCACCTTCAACCCCGCCTCGCGCATCTGGGCTGCAATCGCGTCGCCGGTCGATTTCTGCCACTCGACATCGACCGAGATCAGGTCGAACTCATGGTCGGTCTTGCTGGCCTCCTTGAGCAGCGTCTGGGATTCGGCCACCTTGCGCTCGGCCGGACCGACATCGGCATACTCAGGATGGATCGGCGCGACATGGTGGTTCTCGCCCGGTTTGCCGCGGTCGTCGAGCGCGATCTTCAGAACAGCGCCATTGTCGACGGCAAGCTGCGCCGCGCGCCTTACCTTGACGTCGTCATAGGGTGCGTTGTTGACGTTGAAACGCGCCACGATGGTCGAGCCGGTGGCGATTTCCGACTGGCCGAGCCTGATCGCCTCGGTCTGAGAGAGAATGTCAGCAGAGGTCTCGTGGTTGGTGTCAATCTCGCCGGATTCGAAGGCCGACAGCATCGCGTTCGGGTCCGAGCCGTAGTCCACCCATTTGATGCCGTCGAGATAGACCTCGCCCTTCCACCATTTATCCTTGCGCTTGACCTCGGCGCCGGTTTCAGCGTCCCAGTTCATCAGTTCGAACGGACCCGTTGTGATGGCCAACGCCTTTTTCGGATCACCATCCCCCTGATAGGAGCGATGCATGATCAACGCCGGATAATCGGCCATGCTGGCGATCAGCGAAATGTCCGGTTTCGGCAAGTTGAGGCGAATGGTGTGGTCGTCCACCCGCTCTATTCCGCCAGCAACCGCTTTCTTGGAATTGGCATCAACCAGCGCGCCCATGCGCGTGGCTAGCGAATTGCCGGCGACATCGGCCTCGCACCAGCGGTTCAGATTGTGAATGACGTCGTCAGCATTGAAAGCATCGCCGTTCGACCATGAGATGCCCTTGCGCACCTTCAGCGTCAGCGTCTTGGCATCGTTGCTCATCTCCCAGGCTTCCAATAGCCAGGGCTCGAAGCTGAAGTCGCGGTTCCAGCGTACGAGATATTCGTTACAATGGCGCGCAACGTTCGACATTTCGACACCGTCGAAGGTACGCGGGTCCTTGAACCCCTTGACGTTCATGGCAACTCTGAGCACGCCGCCCTTTTTTGGTTCTTCGGCGCGGGCAGGTGTCGGTGCGATACCGCCTATTGCAAAGGCGCCGGCCGCACTCACGCCAAGTGCAGCCATAGTGGCGAGATATTCGCGCCGATTCATCAGGCCTGTCTTGAAGTCACGCGCTGTCGGTTTTGCGAGTGGGTGCAGCGGCCTTTCGGTCAACATTAGCTTGATCATGGCTTTCCCCTGCCTGACCCCGGCTTGTTGATGGCTTTGGTGGCTGCCGGGCGTTCTTGGTAGGAGCGAAGCATAAGTCCGGAGCCCGATCGGGAATGTTCCGATTTCCGTAAATCTTGTGCGCTGTTCCGTAGTTCATCAGATCGCACTCTCAGCCACGCGCAACCGCGAGGAGATCAGTACGGCCAGCGGCCCTCCCCCAGTGCCACAAGAGCCGCAACGATATCAGCCATCGCCTCGCCTGCGCGCAAAGTGCTTTTGCGAGCGCGCAAGAAGCTGTGCGTGAGGCGCCTTTCGTTGAGCCAGGCCGCTGTGCCGCCAGCGGCAAGAATGCGGTTCCGATAAATTTCGCCATCCAACGACAGCGGATCGCATTCGGCGGCAACGATCACTGTTGTCGGCAATCCTGTGAAGTCACTGTCCCACAGCGGTTCCAGTGTCGCGTCATCCCCTCGTGGCGTATGCGCTGTGCGCACCTGCTTGTAAAAGGCGAGGTCGGCGGTCGACAACAACGGCGCCTCGGCATGTTCGATATAGGACCCAGCCGAAGGGTCGCCGCCAAGGCTCGGATAGATCAAGACCTGGCCAACGGCCGGTCTCGCTCTGCCGCGTGTGGCGTGTGCCACCGCGGCGGCCAGATTGCCGCCCGCGCTCTCGCCGCACAGCACGATCGGAAGTTCGGTCTCCGCCACAAGCCAGTCGAAAGCAGCCACAGCATCTTCGAAAGCTGCGGGATGCAAATATTCCGGTGCCAGGCGATAATCTATGGAGATCACCGCAAAGCCGGTCTCGCCACAGAGGTCGGCGCAGATGTCATCATGACTATCCAGTCCGCCAAACACAAAACCACCGCCATGAAAATAGAGGATGGCCGCCCGCGGCGAGCGGCCATCCAGCCGATAACGGCGAAACGGGATTGCGCGATCCGCCAACGTGATCGCACCGTCCTCGGTCTCGACGCCGGCAGGGCGGCCGGTATGAAAGGCGGCCGCCATTTCGTCATAGAGGGCACGTTCCTGTTCCACGGGCATGCCAGCGTTCGCGGAGAAATGCCGTGCATTCACCGCGTCGATGTAGGCCCAGTACTCCGGATCGAGCAGCTGCGCGTATTTCCCGCGATCCATCGTCCCTCAAGATCCAGTCGGAATTTCCGGCGGTTCCGCTCCCGTCGGCATTTCAAAGCGATTGGTAGAGTTCCGCAGCATTTTCGTAGGTAAAGCGCATCGGCACCGAACCCTCGATCTGCCATGTGGCCACCACTTCGCCAGCCATCAGCCGGCAGGCAGTACCGGTATCGGTCACCGCGCCGCCATAAAGGCGGTTGGCAAGATTCAGGATCGCTGTTTGGTGCATGGCAGCGCTTCCGCTGCCGCAGGCATCCTTGACGAGAAGTACGCGAAAACCGGCGGTCACCGCGTCGCGCACCGTGGCGTCGACGCAGGCCTCGGTCCAGACCCCGGCAACGATCAGCCACTCGATGCCGCGCGCCCTGAGAAGTTCGACAGCCTCCGGTGCGCGGAAAGCGCTGGCGTGCGCCTTGACCAGCAATGTTTCGCCTTCGATTGGTGCCACTTCGGCGCAGATCGCCGTCAGCGGATCGTCCTTGCTGGAAAATGCCGATTTGCCGTTGCCATCGAGCGGATGGAATGGGCGCTCCTGCGTATCGAGATCAACGACATAGGCCCAATGAAAGAGCGGCACGCCGTTCGCCCGTGCCGCCGCCTGCAGCCGCTGCACATTGGCGAGCAAGTCGGAAAACCCCTCGACCAGATAGCGGCTGTCCTTGCGGTGTTCTTCCTGCAGGTCGATGAAAATGGCGGCCGCCGCACCACGGGGGATAGAAACAGGCGCCTTCATCATGCATGCCCTTCTAGGAATTCATCCTCATAGGGAAAGCGCGAAAGCAATTCCGTCCCCGTTTCGGTGATCAAAACCTCGTCCTCCAGCTTAACGCCCTCGCGCCCGCCCTTCTCGCCGATATAGCTTTCCACGGAAACCACCATGCCAGGCTGCATGATGCCGTCGCGACCATAGGTTTCGTAGTCCATGGAATGGGCAATGAAAGGCGTTTCGCCGTGCATGCCCACCCCGTGCATGACGGAAGTGTAGCGTTGGTCGACAAAACGGTCGGGAATTTTCCATGCCTTTTCCGCGATCTCACGGAACGCCATGCCTGGCTTCACAATCGAAATGTTGTGCTGCACCTGGTCGTAGGCCATGCCGTAAAGCATCTTCTGATAGTCGCTCGGCTTGCCTGGACCGCAGCGGAAGGTGCGGGAGAAATCCGAATAATAGCCATAACAGCCGATCGTATCGGTATCGAGCGCCACCAGTTCGCCAGGCCGCACCTTGCGACCGCTCGCTTCGTTGAACCATGGATTGGTGCGCTGGCCAGAAGTCAAAAGCCGCGTCTCGATGAACTCGCCGCCTTGCCGGATCACCTCGTGATACATGATGGCGAAGAGTTCGTTCTCGGCGACGCCTGGCTTGATTGCTTCTCGCACCGCCGCCACCGCGGACTCTGCGCCAGCCATCGAAGCGACGAGACATTTCACTTCCTGCGGCGTCTTTATCGCGCGCACGGCCAGTATCTCGCCCTGGCAATCCTTCACGTCGCAGCCGCGTTTTTGCAGCGCCAGCGCTTGCAGGTGGCTGCAGCGGTCCAGCCCAAGCTTCATCGAGCCGCCGCCATGGGTCTTCAAGAGATCAGCGATTTCGTCGGCGAAAGGCCCGGCCGTCTCGTCGTCTCGGCCGGAGACCGAAGACCACACCAGTTTCGAAGGCCTGGCCTCGTCGACTGTGTCGAGCACCATGGAGACATGGTAGCTCTGTGGATACTCGAACAGCACGATCGGCCCTTCGGTGGGGATGAAGAAGTAGCGTGTCGAATTGCGCAGGAAATAGCCGAACATGTTGCGTGAGCCGGTGGCGTAGCGCTGGTTGTAGGGATCGAACAAAACTACGGCGCCATAGCCTGTCTCGCGCATCCAACTGCGCAGCCGCTCAAGCCGTTCTTTTCTCAGCGCAACTGCGTCAATGAAGGAAGGCTCAGTGTCGGAAAGCCACATGCCGCCGGCAGGATCTGCTGTCGCCGGGTGGCGCATACGATCCCTGAAATCGACGTCTTCGGTGCTGTCGGGGTTAAAAACCACAATGCTCATGTCCGCCTCCTGAGGCTTTGGACAATGGGGCAAACCGTCCGTTTCAATTGTGCAGAATACCGCAGGGATCGCTCAACAATCCGCCACACTAACTTCGTCGTGCCGCCTTCGGCGTACGGCCATATTGTTCACGAAATGCCCGCGCGAAGCTCGACATGGAAGCGAAGCCGCAAGCCAACGAAACGTCGCGCACGGCAAGTGTCGAATGCGCCAGCAGATCGGCGGCACGCTTCAGGCGCAGCCGGCGATAGTAGCTGTTGGGTGGAATGGAAAGTTCAGCACGAAAGCTGCGCTCCAGTCGATCCGGTGAGACGCCGAGGCGCGCCGCCAGATCGGACATGGCGAGCCGTTCCTCCACTGCATCCTCCATGATGGCGATGGCCGACAGCACCAGCTCGTTCTGCACGCCTGTGCGTAGCCGGAGCGGCATCAGCTTGCGGTCGACGCTGGAGCGCAGTGGGCTGTGCACGAACCATTCCGCCACGCCGGCCGCCAGTTCCGAACCGTAGTCCTCCGTGATGATCTCCAGCATCATGTCGAGCCCGCCGACGCCGCCGGCGGAGGTGAAGCGTCGCCGGTCGATAACATAGAGGTCGCGCCGCAGCTCAATCTCCGGAAACGCTTCGGTGAAGGCGGCCTGGCTGGTCCAGTGCAGGGTGCAGGCGTACCCGTCGAGCAGGCCTGCGCGGGCCAGGAAGAAAGCAGCGTCAGCCACCGCGCCGAGATGCGTGCCACCGCGCAAGCTCTTGCGGATCCAGGCGACGGCATCGTCGGCGACCAGGTGGTCGGCATTACCGCCAGAACACACGACGATGCGGTCGGCGTTCGGATTGGCGGCGGCGGCGAAGCCCGGCTGGATGACGACGCCGTTGGAGGCTGCGACCGGGCCGCCATCCGGCCCGACGATGAGCCAGCGGTAACACTCTTTCTTCGCCAATGCGTTGGCGGCGCGCAGCGGCTCGATGATCGAGGAAAACGCCATCATTGGAAACTGCGGAAAAATCAGGACGGCGAAAGTGATGGGCGCGTTTCTTGGCGCGCCAAGGCGGCTTTCGGGTTTCGATGCCACGGCGCGCCCGCTCCCGGAGCCTATGGTGAATCTATGGTCGCTCACGATATCCCAGCCATTCATTCCCAGAAGCCGGCTTTGCGCTGTGCGGCACCAGGAATGCGACGTCTCCATTCACTCCAAACCCATCCCCTCGGTCACCGCCCGAACATTTTCGAATGTCGGTTAAGGCGATCTCGAGCAAGAATAGTCCAACGCCTTCGTTGCTAGCCATTGAGGCCAGAACACGCGCGCAGGCGATCCCCCCGCCTTGTGTTGTGCGGATTGTCCTAGTCTTCCGGCGCGAAATAGAAGCGAAGAGGCTTTTTTGTCATTTCTCCTCTTTTCCGAGGAGAGACAATTCGACCTCAAGACCGCATGTTTTTCCACAATTCTTGGGAGAGTCGGTCGGGGGCGAATGGCGATCTGTTATTTTTGCAACGGCTCTGGACGGTGCGCCGGTTGCGGCGGGACCGGAGTGCAGGCCGATGGTCGCACCTGTGCGCTCTGCGGCGGCGACGGACGCTGCCAGCACTGCACCGGCGGCGTGATGCGTGCTGGGGTGGGCGACCAATTGCATTGGGGGTATCAGCGGACTTCGGAGCAGCACCGGAGATCAGCGCGTAGAGCGGGGCGGAGCGAACGGAAGCGGTCGGCTTCCGTCGCCCGCGTGCTTGCGGCAACGCTGGGCACTGCCCTGCCGGGATTGGTCGCGGGTGGCGCGGCCCATGCGCAGAGTTTGCCAACTTACACGCCGATTAACCAACGAGTTTGCTCCGTCTTCGATCCTCAGTGTCCAGGTGGTGCCGGTGGCAATAGTGCCCAGAGCACCTCGAGCGAGGAAAAGGTCGTGTTCAACACGCCCACCACGCGGACGACCAACACGACAATTTACGCGACCGAGATCATTGGCAGGCTCAATGGCGGTACGCCGCTCTACGATCACACCTTCTCGGTGCCGTACAGCGATGCTGCCGCACAGGGCGGGGTGGTGGCTGCGCGCGCGGCGATCACCACGGCGGGCGGGCCGGGAGTC
The DNA here is from genome assembly GCF_052115345.1 of Mesorhizobium sp. 2RAF21. Classification (NCBI taxonomy): domain Bacteria; kingdom Pseudomonadati; phylum Pseudomonadota; class Alphaproteobacteria; order Hyphomicrobiales; family Phyllobacteriaceae; genus Mesorhizobium; species Mesorhizobium sp. 2RAF21. Next base: position 381,386 of record NZ_JBFRGM010000002.1, read on the forward strand.
ATCATCGGTGCGCCAGTTCTCACTGCATCGAGCACGACCACCGCAACCAGTTCGACAACGCTCTACAGTCTTGCCGGTACGTCGACATCGACTGCAGCCGTGGTCACCGTCGGTCCCAGCCAGTCGCCCATCCAGATCGGTACGCGCAGCACCTGCACGGGCATTTCGGGTCTGCCGGGCACGACGGCCCCGAGCTGCACCGCCGTCGCGCCAGTTGCACAATACACGGCGTCCCTGCCGGGTTTTAACATCAACTTTCGCCAATCGGGCAACCTGGCACCAAATGGGGCGCTGATCCTAAACGGCAACAACCAGATCGTCTTTCAGGATCCGACTGCGGTAAAGCTGACTGTCTCGGGCGGTGTAATTCTGACCAACTTCGACATTGTGACCACCTACACGATCGACCAAGCCACGACGACGACCAGCACCACGACGCAGTTCGAGCAATACACATTGTTTGGCGTCGTGCGCGCGATCGGCACGGCGCATCCGGCGATGCAGGTGGTGGCGCTCGACGCCAGCGACATCTTCCTGTCGCGGCTGCTCGGACCGGGCAAGGCCGCCATCGGCGCGCCGGTGATGGTGGACGGCAAGCCTTCGCGGTGGTCCGTCTTTCTGGAAGGGACAGGCTATTGGGGCCGGATCGGCGCGACGGCCTCGCTGCCCGGATCGACCTACAGCTTCGGCGGCGTGCGCGGCGGCTTGGGCTATACCGTCACACCGGACCTCTCAGTCGGCTTCGCCGCTGAAGGCGGCCGCACGACCTGGTCGATGAGTGACGCCACTTCGCGCGACAGCGCCTCTGGCGATGGATTCCGCGCCGGCGCGTTCGCGCTTTACTCACCCGGCGCCTGGCGCTTCTCGGCCGCCGCCTTCGCCGGCCGCCAGCATTTCGATACGAACAGCTCATGGGTTGGCATTTCCGACGCGACGACCGCGAGCTTCGATGCCACGACCTATGGCGCCGGCGTCACCGCCGGCTATGCCTTCAACCTCGGCGGGGTGACGCTCACGCCGCGCGCCGGTCTGTCCTGGCTTGGCTGGAATTCGCCATCTTACGCCGAGAGCGGCGGCTTGCTGCCGCTGTCGGTGGAATCGGCGACGCGCAATCAGGTCCGGCCAAGTCTCGGCCTCACGGCCGAGCACAGCTTCGCCATCGACAACGGCCAGGCGCTGAGCCTCGGCGCGAGCGTCAAGGGGTTCGCCGTGCTGGGCGACCACGACGGATCGGTCCGGGCGACGGCCGCCGGCTTCTCCTCGCCGGGCTCCTTCGGGATCGAGGCGCCAGGCCTTGGCCGCTATGGCGTCGAGCTGGGCGGCTACGGCGCGCTGGCGCTCAGCGCCACGACCGCGCTCACCGCGTCCTATAGCGGCCGCATCATGGGGCACGGCGGCATTACCCACGGCGGACAGATCGGCCTCAAGGTCGCCTTCTGACATGCGCGGACCGGTGCGCCAGTCGGCCTGCAACTCGATGTTGAGCGTGTTGGCGATCTGGCGCGGATGCGGCAAAGGTCATCGACGACGGCAAAACCAGGCAATTCGTTTACGTCATACCACTCCCTTAAGCATCGGTCGCGGGCGGCTGCGGATTGGCGCTTTCGGATTTGACGCCCAGTCGCCGCGTCATGCCTTCACGGCATCGCGCCTGAAGCTGCAAGAGCCGAGTTCAGGATGGCATGACCAATGAAGTCGTTGAGCGTTTCTTGCATCATCTTCCCCTGCCGCCGAAGTGTGGCGACCCGCGATTGGCGACGAACCGAGCTGGTTTGCCCCTTCCGGTTGAACTGCCGGTCCGGCATGATGCGGTAGGATGAGAGAACGGTATGCCCGCCAGCACATCTTCGAATTCTGACTAATTGCGCAATTCATATGAACGTACGGGGGGGGTGATGATTGGAGAATTCTCTGCCGTGCTTGAGGAGTGCACGACGATCGAGGCTGTCAGGACCCTGTTCAAGGAGCGTATTGCATCCTTCGGCTACACGGCCAGCGCCTGCGGCGCGTTTCTGCCGACCGACAAGGGACCGGAAACGCATTTCTTCTTTCAGGACTGGCCGCCGGATTGGATAGAACTCTATGCTCGGCGCAATTTCGTCGCCGCCGACTATGTCGTCGCCGAGGCCAGACGGCGCATCGCGCCCTTCACCTGGCTTGAAGCGAAGGCCGAGCGCATCTTGTCGCGCGCCGAACAGGACATTTGGGATACCGCCGCCGAATGGGGTTGGACGGATGGGTTCTCGGTGCCGATCCATGGGCCCGGCGGCTACTTCGGACTTGTCGCAATGGCGGGCAAGGAACGGCCGGTGCCATCCGCGCTGCGCCGCGAATTGCACCAGCTTTCATTTCTGACACATGAACGCTGCCGCACTTTGACCGGCGTTGCGCCGGTTGCCGACCCGCAGGCGACCCTCACACATCGCGAGCTTGAATGCGCGCGCTGGGTGGCGGCCGGCAAGACCGATGCGGCCATCGCCACGTTGCTCGGCGTATCGCAAACCACGGTACGAAGTCACATCGATCAGGCTCGCCGCAAGCTCGGGGCCAGAACACGCGCGCAGGCGATCGCCCGCCTTGTGTTTAGCGGGTTGTCCTAGTCTTTTAGAGACTTTTTTGTCATCTCTCCTCTTTTCCGAGGAGAGACAATTCGACCTCAAGACCGCATGTTTTTCCCCAATTCTTGGGAGAATCGGTCGGGGGCGAATAGCGCATGGAGAAGAACAAGTTTGTTTTCAGATGCCGAGCAATGGCGGGCATCTCAACCTTGGCATTGGTGGCATCGGGTGTGCTGGTGCCAGCACAGGCGCAAACAGCGACGACGCCCCTCAATTTGGGCACGCTCGGCGGCAGTTTTTCCGGCGCATTTGCGCTCAGTTCCGATGGCTCGGTGGTTGTCGGCGACTCCTCTCCATCGTCGTCTCCATCATCGACCCACGCCTTTCGCTGGACACAGGCCGGCGGCATGATCGACCTTGGCACATTCGGAGGCGTGGAATCATACGCGCGCGGGGTGAGCGCCGACGGATCAGTCGTCGTCGGGGACTCAAGCAACAGCGCGGGCGTTTTCCATGCATTCCGCTGGACACAGGCAGCGGGACTGGTGGACATCGGATCGTTGGGCGGCAATCAGCTCTACACCTATGGCACGAGTTCCGATGGTTCGGTCATTGTCGGTCGCGCCAACCCCACCGGCAGCAGTTTCTATCGCGCATTTCGATGGACTCAGGTCGATGGCATGACCAATCTTGGTACGCTTGGGGGAAATTCTTCTGTCGCATACGCCGTCAGTTCGAACGGCCTCGTCATCGTCGGAAACTCGGCCACGACTGGAAATACTGCCCAGCACGCATTCCGCTGGACCCAAGGCAGCGGAATGACAGACATAGGCACGCTCGGCGGCACAATTGCCACAGCATACGGAACGAATGCCGACGGCTTGGTGGCGGTAGGCAATTCAACGACGACCGGAGACGCGACCTTCCATGCCTTCCGCTGGGCGCAGGGCAGTGGCATGGCCGATCTTGGCACGCTTGGAGGAAATACTTCTGTCGCCTATGGCGTGAGCGCCAACGGTTCCATCGTCGTTGGCTATTCCGCTCTAGCTGGCAGTGGCGTGCATGCCTTTCGCTGGACGCAAGCGACCGGCATGGCCGACCTCAATACGCTCCTTGCAAATGCGGGGGTCAACATGACCGGTATCACGCTGGCGAATGCGCAAGCGATATCCGGCGACGGACAATTCATTGTCGGCAACGGGACGTTCAGCCCCTCGTTAAATTCGCACGCCTATGTAGTGCGTTATGTCGAGCAGACGACCCCGCCGGTGACGCCGCCTGTAACCCCACCGGTCAATCCACCTGTAACTCCGCCAGTCAATCCGCCTGTCACGCCTCCAGTCAGTCCGCCCGTCACGCCGCCTGTGGTGATCTCGCCGATCGCGGGCATAACCACCCGCGCCGCCGTGCAGGGCTCGATCGACGATCTCGCCCTCTCCCGCGCCCGTCTCGCCATCCACCAGCATGGCCTGGTTGCGCCTCTGCTCGGTGCCAACCTGCCGATCGGCGCGCCCTCGGAGATCGGCCTCTATGCCGCCGCCGGTTCGGCCGCTGGCGGCGCCTTCAGCCGCATCGCCTTCGGCAACGGCCTGACCCTGCTCGGTGGCATCGCCTATCAGAAAGAGAACTATCGCAACGCCAGCCTAAAGAGCGCTGTCACTGTGGCCGCTGCGGTGCGCTACGTCGCCCCGCCGATTTCCGGTTGGGTCAGCCCCTATGTCGAGGCCGGCGGCTGGATCGCTCCCGACGCCAGTCTGCGCTTTAGCCGCAGCTACGCTAACGGCGCGGGGATCGCCACCGGCGAAGGCGGCGGCAGTGGCGCGCTCGGCTATGTCTATGGCCGGCTCGGCGCCGTGGTTTTCGCCACGCCGGCCGATGAGGTCGCGATCTCCGGCGAACTCGGCCGGCAATGGCTGAAGGTGAACGCGTACGGGGAACCGCTCTCCAGCGGCAATCCGTTCGAAGCGACAGTGTTCAAGGGCACTGACAGCGCCGATGTCGTCAAGCTACGCGGTCAGGTGACGCATGCCTTCACCGCCGACGTCGACGCCACCTTATGGCTGGCCGGCGCCCATGGTTTCGGCGCCAAGTCCAGCTTGAAGGCTGGGGTGCCCGGTATCGGTGTGCTCGCCGGCGGGGCTGTCAACGCCAATTGGCTCGAATATGGCGCACGGCTTGGCTACCGCTTCACCAAGCAGGCCTCCGTCGACGTGTTCGCCAACGGCATCTCAGGCGACAAGGCCATCGGCAACAGCGTGCATGTCGGCCTCGACCTGCGCTACCGCTTCTGAAGCGAGAGGACCGCCTCATGGATCTCTCGTTTCTGCACGACAATGCAGCACGAACCAGAACCAGTCTCTCTTGTAATCTATCGGTAGTGTCGACCGTCAAGAGCGATATCAAAACTGGTTCGATCACTCGCGGGAGTACGCTGTCTGACTGGAATGAGACGTGCGCGCCTATTTTATCGCATGGTCGGTCACAGGCCCTCAAAACGGAGGCGCGACCTCAGACTACCGCACTGACAGCTTTTGGGACTGCTGTTGCGATCATCTCATTGATAGCATTCCCGAGCGCCAGCCACGCCGACGATGTCAACATAACGACAAACACCAACAACGGTATCAATCTCGATGGATACGTTGGTACGACGGTTGGAGTTTCGCCGGGCGTTGCCGTCACCAACACCACGGCCACCTTAACCTGCAGTTCATTTGCTTCGCTTTGCGCCACCACTCACGCCTGGACCTTGACCAATCAAGGCACGATCGGACCCGGCAATTCCGGAGATGGAGTCAAATTCAAGGCTGGTGGTAGCGTCATCAACATGGGCGCCATCGACGGCGGCAACCTCGGCAATGGCATCTGGGTCGAGGGAGCGCCGGGCACCGTGGACAACCGGGCTGGCGCGACGATCCACGGTACAAACGGCGGTGTCGTGTTCAAGATCGGCGGCCCTGCCGGCACGGTAACCAATGCTGGGACGATCACGGCCGAGAGCCTTGGCGCGGCCGTGAGCTTGGGCGGCGGTGGTATCTTCACCAATCTTGCCGGAGGTGTTGTCCAAAGCCACGGCGGTTCCAACGCCGTCTCGATCATCCTCGGGACCAGCCGTACGGTGATCAACAGCGGCCTGATCAAAAGCAACGACAGCGGCTTTGCCACCGGCGTCGCGATTCAGAACGGCGTGCTCACCAACAATGCCGGCGGACAGATCCTCGGTGCCTATAATGGCGTCTGGGCCAACGGCTCGAGCGCCACCTCGATCACCAATGCCGGCCTGATTGAAGCTTCGAAAGCTCAGGGCGGCGGTTCGGCGATCGAGGTCGATGGCGGCGGAACCGTCGTCAACTCAGGCACCATCAGGTCCCTGACGAGCAATGGCGCCACGACGGATGCTGGCATAAGCTTCACCGGCGCGGGAACGATCACCAACAGCGGCACGATCGCGAGTGCCACCGGCGGCCTCGCGATCCGGTTCAAGGGCAGCGCCACGCACAACTTGACCTTGGACACGGGCTCGATCCTCGGGGGCAATGTCCAGGGCGGCACCGGTACGGACAGTCTCACCTTGCAAGGCACCAGCACTGAATCGGTCGCCAAGTTCCTCAGCTTCGAGAACCTGTCCATGCAAGGCTCCGACTGGACATTGACAGGAAACGGTACCTTCGCGACTGCGACGACCGTGCAAGCCGGCATCTTGCGCGTCAACGGCCAGCTGACCAGTCCGTCGGTTGCGGTCGCCTCGGGCGGGACGCTTACGGGCGCGGGTACCATCGTCGGTGCGGTGACGGTCGCTGACGGTGGAACGCTGTCGGGGCGCAATGGGCAGACGCTGACCATGAGTTCGCTTGCGCTGGACCGTGGCTCAATCGTGGCTGCGGCGCTGGGCGCGCCGGGGACGACAGGGTTGTTTAACATCACCGGCAACTTGACGCTCGCCGGCACACTCAACGTTACCAATGCGGGCGGCTATAGCTCCGGCGTCTATCGCCTGTTCGACTATGGCGGCACGCTGACCGACTACGGCCTTGCGGTCGGCTTCATTCCTGGCGGTACGAGGGGCATGGTGCAGACGGCCGTCGCCAACCAGGTCAATCTGGTGGTCAACCCAGGTGCGGTTCAGTTTTGGAACGGTACAACCACCGCGCCGACCGGCGCGATCGTCGGTGGCCCAGGCACATGGACGGCAGGGCCCCTGACTAACTGGACCGACGCCAACGGCTCTTACTCGGATCGCTGGGGCGGGCAGTTCGCTGTGTTTCAGGGAGCGCGTGGGGGCACGAACGGCCCGGTGCAAGTCGATGCCGGCGCTGGTGCTGTATCCGCGACGGGCATGCAGTTCATCGGTACGGGCTGGAGCGTGAGGGGCGACCCGATCACGTTGGCGGGCACGGGTGGTGCGACCGTGATCCGGGTGGGCGACGGATCGCCAGCGAGCGCAAGCGACGTGGCCAATATCGGCTCCGTGCTTACGGGCAGCAGCCGTTTGGTCAAGGACGATCTCGGCACGCTGATCCTGCAGGGCGCCAACGCCTATACCGGCGGCACCGTCATCAACGCCGGCACGCTGCAACTCGGCAGTGGCACCAGCGGCTCGATCGCTGGCAATGTCGCGAACAACGGCACGCTGGCATTCAACCGCTCGGATGCCGTCACCTTTGGTGGCGCCATCTCCGGAAACGGCTCCGTGCAGCAGAATGGTTCCGGCACCACCACGCTGACCGCCACCAACACCTATGCCGGCGGCACCGCCATCAACGCCGGCACGCTGCAACTCGGCAGTGGTGGCACCAGCGGCTCGATCGCTGGCAATGTCGCGAACAACGGCACGCTGGCATTCAACCGCTCGGATGCCGTCACCTTTGGTGGCGCCATCTCCGGAAGCGGCTCCGTGCAGGAGAATGGTTCCGGCACCACCACGCTGACTGCCACCAACACCTATGCCGGCGGCACCGTCATCAACGCCGGCACGCTGCAACTCGGCAGTGGTGGCACCAGCGGCTCGATCGCTGGCAATGTCGCGAACAACGGCACGCTGGCATTTAACCGCTCGGATGCCGTCACCTTTGGTGGCACCATCTCCGGAAACGGCTCCGTGCAGCAGAATGGTTCCGGCACCGCCATACTGACGGCCACCAACACCTATATCGGCGACACCGTCATCAACGCCGGCAGTTTGATCGTGAACGGCTCGATCGCGAATTCGAGCATGACGATCGTAAACGCTGGAGCGACGCTTGGCGGCGCCGGTACGGTCGGCGAAACAATGGTGAACGGCGGCGGCACGATCGCGCCAGGAAATTCGATCGGTACGCTCAACATCAGCGGCAACATCGCGTTCGCGAGGGGCTCGATCTATCAGGTCGAAGCCAACGCAGCGAGCCAGGCCGACAAGGTGGTCGCCACGGGAACGGCGACGATCAATGGCGGCACCGTCCAGGTGCTCGCGGGAGCCGGCAACTATGCGCCGGCTACGACATATACCATCCTGACCGCCAATGGCGGCCGGTCCGGTTCGTTCAGCAGCGTGACCTCGAACTTCGCCTTCCTCAATCCGTCGCTCACCTATGATCCTAACAACGTCTATCTGACGCTGACGCGCAACAGCATTGACTTCGCTGCAATCGGAGGCACGCGCAACCAGCGCGCGGCAGGCGGCGGGGTCGAGACGCTCGGCTGGGGCCATCCAATCTATAACGCGGTGCTGCAGCTTGACGCGTCGCCCGCGCGCGCTGCCTTCGATGCGGTGTCGGGTGAGATCCATGCTTCGGCCAAGACGGCGCTGATCGAGGATAGCCGCTTCGTGCGCAATGCCGCTATCGACCGGATACGCACCGCCTTCGACGCAGTAGGCGCAGTATCGACGCCGGTGATGGCCTATGCCGACGACAAATCCGTCCCGGCGCTCGCAACCGCTGATCGCCTTGCGGTCTGGGGCCAAGGCTTCGGCTCCTGGGGGCAGACTGACAGCGACGGCAACGCCGCCCGGGTATCACGCTCCACCGGGGGCTTCCTGATCGGTGGTGATGCTCTCGTCTTTGACAACTGGCGGCTCGGTCTTCTCGGCGGCTACAGCCGCACCGATTTCGACGTCAACGATCGCCGCTCGTCTGGCGTCAGCGACGATTATCATCTCGGCCTCTATGGCGGCACGCAGTGGGGGGCTCTCGCCTTCCGGACCGGTCTGGCCCATACGTGGCACGACATCTCGATCAATCGTAATGTCGCTTTCCCTGGTTTTGCAGACAGCGTGAGGAGCGACTACAAAGCCGGAACAACGCAGGTCTTCGGTGAACTCGGCTACGGGATCAAGGCCGGCCGGTTTGGCTTCGAGCCCTTCGCCAACCTTGCCTATGTCAACCTCCATACCGATGGCTTCCGGGAGAAGGGCGGCGCAGCGACGCTGTCGAGCGCTGGCACGACGACCGACACCACCTTCTCGACACTGGGTCTGCGGGCCTCGACCGATTTTGAGCTTGGCGGCATGATCGCAACGGCGAAAGGCACGCTCGGCTGGCGTCACGCCTTTGGCGACACCACGCCACTTGCGGCATTCGAATTCGCCGGTGGCAATGCCTTCACCATCGCCGGCGCGCCAATCGCCAGGGATGCAGCCGTGGTTGAGGCCGGGCTCGATCTTGCCATCGGCCCGGCCGCGGCTCTTGGCGTCTTCTACAGTGGTCAGTTCGCTTCTCGCGCCTCCGACCAGAGCATTCACGCTAACTTCAGTGTCAAGTTTTGATGGGGTTTTGAGCAGCACTAGATGGTGGGTGGATGCGCTCGACGAGCTACGCTCCGACCAACTGGCCAGCACATCGTGTTGGTGCAGGACGCGTCCGAAGGCCGGAAGCCCGCAGAAACGCACGCCTGAGGCACCGAGGAAGCCGAGTGCGGACCAGAGACGCAGGCTGTTGTCGTAGCTTGAGGAAAACACCCCGACGAGCAGCATGATCTTGATATAGACCAGTGGGTTCAGCCGGGTTGCGACCAGCATCGATACGACGGCCTGTCCGCGGGTTTCGCCACCATTTCGTGCTCATTTCGGCCGGCTCGCACTACCGGCGGACCTCAGTGCCTTGACCGCGCACCATAGGACGAAGGCGATACCTGCCGCCTGCATGACAGTCCGGATCGAAGGCATTATCTGCAAGAAAGCACCGACACCGGAGACACCGGCGATCACGATGAGGATCTCGGAAAGGTATCCGTCGCCGCCACCACGGCAGGATTCTTGTCCAATGCCGAGAGCGGCAATCGAGGAGGTGCAAAGAGAAGCTTTCTGGGTCGCCATAGGGGAACCTCGCCGCGTCGAGCTTCAATCCGTCGCGGGTCCGCGACGGATCTGCTTTCGGAAATCGCGCGGCAGCCTCCCTCAGACTTGACGTTGAAGTTTGCCTTGACGGAACGGTCGGAGACACCGGATTCGAACCGACCACCATAGGTGACGCCGAGCGTGGCGGCGGACGTCAGCGCGAAGTCGAGGCCAGCCTCGATCACGGCTGCATCCCTGGCGATTGGCGCGCCGCCGACGGTGAAGGCACGCTGCCGGTGGAGCCAGCAGAATAGCCGACCCATGTCGACGACCTGGTCTCGATCGAACCGCCAGGAGACTGACTGCGCTTTTTTGGCGGGACACGGCGGTAAGCGCCATCGGCCTACGCGATGGTAACATAGCCAGAAAGGGAAAGCTCATTCCTTCCTAATTGTCGCGCGTTACCGCTTGCTTGATCCGTTCGACCGCCAGCGCAAGCACTCCGGTGCGGAGAATACCGGAGCCGACACCAGAGGAAAGACATGCCCAACAACCACGACACTAAGGAAGCGACACTCCTCAATAAGGTCCCCGAGGTCACGATCTATTTCTGGATCATCAAGATCCTTGCAACGACCGTCGGCGAAACAGCGGCCGACCTTCTGGCTGTTCGACTTGACTGGGGTCTCACGATGACGTCCTGGATCATGAGCGGGGCATTCATCATCGCGCTGATCGCCCAGTTGCGAGCGAAGCGTTATATTCCAGTACCGTATTGGCTCACCGTTGTGCTCATCAGCGTTGTTGGCACTTTGATTTCGGACAACCTCGTCGATGGCATGGGGGTCAGTCTGGTGACGACCACGGTTGCATTTGCTGCTGCTCTCATTGCAGCATTCGCGCTTTGGTATCGCAGCGAGCGAACGCTTTCCATTCACACGATCATCACCCGCCGGCGGGAACTTTATTACTGGGCTGCGATCCTCTTCACCTTCGCGCTCGGCACCTCCGCAGGGGATCTCATGGCCGAGAAGTTCGACCTTGGCTATGGCCTGTCGGCGATCGTGTTCGCTGCGATGATCGCGGTCACTTACGCCACCTATCTGTTTGCCAACATCAGCCCGATTCTGGCGTTCTGGATCGCCTATATCCTGACCCGCCCGGTTGGCGCTTCGATCGGCGATTTCCTTGCCAAACCGGTCATCGCGGGTGGCTTGGGCTGGGGAACGATCAACACGAGTCTTCTCTTTCTCGGCGGCATCTTCGCGCTCGTTGCCTTCCTGACGGTTAGCAAAGTTGACCGCATCGAGAGCGCCCCGAGCGAGGCCTGACCCCTTAATCAGGGCCTGGAGACCGGAGCCGCTCCGATCCTATCTCTCGTCCGAGATGGCATTCGTTGGATCGACAAAGAGGAGAAGTCCATGGCGAGTGGCTGCGGCACCATGGGAGCGGCGAGAGCATGAGGCCGCTCCTTACATGGCCTCTTTGGCGGAAAATGCTCACGGTCTTTCTTGCCACTATCGGGATGATCGCTGCAGGAGCGGGCAGTTGGGCCGGCTATCTCCGCGTCACTGGTAACATTCACGAGGTCGAAGCCGGCAAGGTTTACAGATCCGGCCAATTATCGCCGTCGCAACTTGCTTCCCTTCTAAGGGAAAAGCGTATCCGGACCGTCCTCAATCTTCGCGGCGAGAAGCCAGGCCACTCCTGGTACGACGAAGAAATCCAAGTGACGCGGAAGGCGGGCGCTCGACACATCAGTCTGCCAATGTCTGCCAACGTCGAACCGAACGAGGCTCTACTGACCTCGCTCATCGAAGCGCTCGCCTCGTCCGAACAACCGATACTGATCCACTGCGAGGGGGGAGCTGATCGATCGGGCCTTGCATCCGCGCTCTATGCGTTTCTAAAGGGCGGAAAATCCGCCGACGAGGCCAACGGGCACCTTTCGTTCCGCTATGGGCATTTTCCGTGGCTGACCAGTCGAACCGAAGCAATGGATCGGACATTCTGGCGTGTTGTGAGTGACTGGGGCCGTAGACCAGCCGCGGCTCTGAAAACGCCGTTGAGTTCAGGGCCAAAAAGCAACAACGAGGGCGACGCCCTCTCGTCGTTCGGCGGCATCATCGCGCTCGTTCTCTTCCCGCCAGCCAACAAAGTCAACCGGATCGAGAACGCCTCGCCCCCGGGTCTAATCACGCCAATCGGGGCTGGGAGACCGGCGCCACTCCAGCCCTGAAGCTCATACGAGCATCACACTCCATTGGCCCAGAAACAGGAGAAACTCCATGACTTATCCGATGTTCAAGGCTTTGCTGCTGACCGCCGCGATCGGAATTGCCGCTACCACTGCGGCGCGGGCTGACTGCGAAGCCGACCTCATTCAACTCGAAAAGGCGTTTGCGACGCCGAACCTGACAGCGCCCGCCAAGACCGCTCTGGAAGAAGCGAAGGTCAAAGCCCTGGCCGCACTCAAGAAGGACGACGATAAAACCTGCAACACCGCAATCACCGATGGTCTGAGCAAGGCAGGCATCAAGACGAAATAAACCTGAACGCCTCGAAGGCAGTTCGTGGACCGAGATCGCGCGGCGCAGGACTTTTCCATCCTTAGCGCAAGCGGTCTCGGTTTGGCTAGCGATGGCCTACGCAGTCAAGCAACCGATCCCCAATCCGTCTGCGCGACCTTGCTACGGACCTGACCGAAAGGGTCTACAGCTTTCCTTTTTGACGTCCTCAGGCAAACGCAAGAGCCGAGAGGCGACCTCATTCCGTACTCATTTTCGCGGGTTAGCGCTTCTGCATCGCACAAATCGTTCCGCGACGAACGGGAGATAACCATGACATCTCTACCACTGACCAGGCGGAGCCTGCACGCGATTGGGTTGGCGCTGATCATCGCACCGGTTCTGGGAATGGCCCTTCCGGCCGCGGCGCAGGAAAAAGCTGTGGCGCCGGAAATCAATCCACCTGGCGACATCCCGGACAATCAACAATTCATTACTTTCGAGGCAGCGCAGGGCGTCGCCATGAAGGTGCCGGAGGGCTGGGCCCGCACCGACACGAAAGACGGTGCGACCTTCGCGGACAAATACGGCCGCATCGAACTCAGCATCCAACAATCGGCCTCGGCGATCACGGTTGACACTCTACGTGCGCAGCAGGTTGCCGATCTGGAAAGAAACGGCCGGGCGGTCAAGGTTCTCAAGATCGAGCAGGTGAAGCTGCCTGCGGGCCCAGCGGTCAAAGTGGTCTTCACATCGAATTCGAACCCGAACCCGGTGACGAACAAGCAGATTCGCCTTGAGAGCGAGCGCTTCTACATGCAGCGCAACGGCAAGCTCGCCGAACTTACCTTTTCGGCGCCGGCGGGCGCCGACAATGTCGATCAGTGGGTTTTGATGAGCAAATCGTTCCGGTGGAAGTGACATGACGCTGCTCGTAGCGGATGATCTCTACCGCTTCTTTCATGTGGATGGAGCTGAAGTTCGGGCTCTGCGCGGCGCTAGCCTTCTCGTCGGCCGCGGCGAGACAGTTGCTCTGGTTGGCGCATCCGGAAGCGGTAAGTCGACTCTGATGGCCTGCATCGCCGGTCTCGACGATCCCGACGGCGGTCTGGTCACGATCGACGGCGTGCGGATGACGCGCCGCCCCGAAGACGAACGGGCCGCGCTGCGGGCGCACTCAATCGGCTATCTGGCTCAGTCGCGCAACCTGTTCAGTCATCTGAGCGTCTCCGAGAATATCCGCCTGCAACTGAAACTCGGAGGCGCCAGTCATGTTGAAGAGCGGATCGACGAACTTCTGGCTCTTGTAGGTTTGTCAAATCACCGCGATGCGCCGCCACAAACGCTGTCGGGCGGCGAGGCCGCGCGCGCCGGGCTTGCCGTCGCTCTCGCCAACGATCCGATTCTGTTGCTGGCGGACGAGCCGACGGCGGAAGTCGATGAGGAAACGGAACGCATGATTCTCGATGCGCTCGAACAGCGCCGTCGCGATGGCGCCGCCGCCTTGATCGCCACACACAGCCGAACGATCGCAGCCCGCGCGAGCCGGATCGTCGGAATTGTGGATGGGCGAATTGTCGCGAAGGAGCCATCCGTGAGTACGAAGGGGTCTCGTCAGACCGAGCCGACGAGCGAGAAACAACGCGACGGCCGGATCATACTTTCAGCGCACGACCTCTCGCGCAAGTTCACGTCGGGGAGACGAAGCGTTGCGGCGGTCACCTCCATCGATTTCAACATTCGAGGGGGGCAACGCATAGCGCTGGTGGGGCGATCTGGCAGCGGCAAGTCAACATTGCTGAGCCTCATGGCAGGTCTAATCGACCCGGACCGTTCCGGATCGATCGAATGGTCCGGATTCGACGAAACGCGCCCTTTGCAGCCACATCAGATCGGCATGGTCTTTCAATCTCCGTCGCTCCTGCCGACGTTGAACGTAATCGAGAATGTTCGCCTCCCGATCGAGTTGATCGGTGGCGATGCGTCTGATTGTTTCGATCCGATGCAGGCCTTGCGGTGTCTGTCGATCGCCGAACTCGCCGAAAAGCTGCCAGACCAGCTTTCGGGCGGGCAGATGCAACGAGTCGCCATCGCCCGTGCGCTTGTCACACGCCCCAAATTGCTGTTGGCCGACGAACCGACCGGCCAGCTTGATCAGGCGACCGCGCATGACGTGGTTGTCGCTTTGCTGACTGCGGTCGCCTCAACCGGAGCGGCACTCGTTGTAGCGACGCATGATTGGATCGTCGCCGAGAAGATGGACGAACAGTGGGCGATTGATCGCGGCCGCCTCGTGGCGCGCGCCAACGACCGAGGTGCGATATGATGGCGCTTTGGCTGAAGGGCATTGTCGCCACGCGCTGGCGCCATTTGATGGCTGTCGGGGCTGGAATCATGTGCGCCACCGCGCTCATTGGCCTGATCGGCGTGTTTGGCCTGTCCAGTGCAGGGACGATGACCCGGCGCGCAATCTCCGCCGTTCCCGTCGACTGGCAGGTCGCCCTCGCGCCGGGAGCCACCCCTATGGAATTGACGAAGAAGCTACGCGATAGCGCGCCAGTCCGCGCGGTGGCCACGGTTGGCTATGCCGACGCCACGGCGTTGAGCCTCAACACCGGCGACACGACACAAACCACGGGATCAGGCCAGATTGTCGGTTTGTCGCCAGACTATCAGTCGCTGTTCCCCGGGCAGATTCGCCTCTTGCTGGGCGGGACCAGCGGCGCGCTACTCGCTCAGCAGACAGCGGCCAATTTGCATGCGACTGTGGGTAGTGTCGTCACTGTCACGCCGGTCGGTGCCGCTCCGTTCGACGTTACCGTAGCCGGCATCGTCGATCTTCCGAACGCCGATGCGTTGTTTCAGATCATCGGCCCGCAGCGGGGAGCGTCTCCGGTCGCTCCTCCAGACAATGTCCTCATCCTCTCCGAAGCCGACTGGCGGACGCATTTCGGCGAGGCAACCCATCGGCCGGCCGGCGGCGCCCGGTTTCAGCTTCACGTCGGCCTTGACCACAACCCGCTGCCCTCCGCGCCCGAAGTCGCGTTTTCGACGACGACCGGCATGGCGAAGAATTTTGAAGTGCGCGCGGCCGGCGAAGCCATTGTCGGCGACAACATTTCCGCGCGTTTGGATGCCGTGCGGCAGGATGCGTTGTTCGCGCGCATTCTGCTCCTGTTCCTTGGGTTGCCGGGAGCGATATTGGGGATCCTTCTGGCGATCTCGGTGGTGCGCTCCGACGCAGCCCGTCGCCGTCAGGAATTTGCACTGTTGTCATTGCGGGGCGCGAGCGCAACGCAGATCATGTCGCTGGTGATGGCAGAGGCACTGACCTTGTCGCTGTTGGCGGTGTCCTTCGGCGTCGCAGCATCCACCGTGCTGGCGCGATCCGCATTGCATGCCGATGTCACGTCATATGATGCGATGGTTTGGCTCGCCGCGACTGCACTTGGGGGCGTCATCGTATCCTGTCTTGCCGTCATCGTTCCTGTGAGGGCTGATTTTCGACAGTCGACCGTTTCGGCGCGACGGATGTGGCTCTCTCGTGAAAGAGTGGCCGGGTGGGAGCGTGGCAAAGTCGACATTGTCTTCCTGGTGCTAGCGGCGCTGACCCATTGGCGCTCGGCCTCCACGGGGTATCAGCTCGTCTTGGCGCCGGAAGGCGTCGCCTCTACGGCCGTTGACTATACCGCCTTTCTTGCGCCGCTTCTTTTCTGGCTCGGCGCGGGCCTTCTGACGATACGGCTCGGTCGCCTACTGTTGCGATCTTCAGGCTCTTTGCTGCCGCCAATGCTGTCTCCGCTGTCCGGTCGCCTGGCGACGTTGGTTGGTTCAGCCCTCATCAGGCAGCGGAGCCGGCTTGCCTCCGGTATGGCGCTGGTTGCGGTAGCCGCTTCATTTGCCGTGGCGACGACGGTCTTCAATTCGACCTATCATATGCAGCAACTTGTAGACGCGAGGTTGACGACGGGCGCCGATGTGGCTGTGACCGGATCGGCAACGATGCCCGCGGGGACGGCGTTGAACCGCATAGCGGTCGTTGAGGGCGTCCTTGCGGCGGAGCCGATGCAGCATCGTTTTGCCTACGTTGGAAAGGATCTCCAGGATCTGTTCGGCATCGATCCCGTCAGAATCACAAACGCGACCGATATCGTCGACGGATACTTCACCAATATCGGCGCGCGCGAGGCGCTGGCGCGGCTAGCGCGCCAGCCCGACGGCATCCTCGTGTCACAGGAGACGGTCAACGATTTTCAACTCGCTATCGGGGATTTGCTCAATCTGCGTATGCGTGCGGCGGACGGCTCGGAAAAAACGGTCGCGTTTCATCTCGTGGGCGTCGTCAAGGAATTTCCGACTGCGCCGCGTGACAGCTTTCTGGTCGCCAACGCCAGCTACGTCGCAGCACAAACGGGTGCAGGCCAAGCGGAAACCGTCTTGATCAGAGCCGGCGGCTCCATGGCCGCCCTGGCTCAGCGCGTTCGGGACGCGCTGGGGCCGTCCTCGCAGCTCAAGGTCACGGACGTCTCTCAGGCTGCTCATCTCATTGGGTCGAGTCTGACTGCTGTGGATTTGGCTGCTATCGGATCGGTGGAGCGTGGCTTCGCTGTGCTGTTCGTGGCGATGGCGACCGGGCTCATTCTCTGGCTCGGACAGTCCGAACGGGCGAGGTCGAACGCGATCTTGCTTTCCCTCGGCGCGTCCCGCCGAGAGGTTCGCTCCTTTATCTGGAGCGAAGCGCTGATCGTCGCCGGTATCGGCCTTCTGGCGGGCACGCTCATCGGCCTCATCGATGCCTGGATGCTCGTGAGACTGCTGAGCGGGGTCTTCGATCCACCGCCCGATTATCTGAACCTCCCGTGGATGTCCCTGAGTTTCATACTCATAGGCGCGATCGCCGCGATCATACTTTCTGTCTTGGCTCAAAGCGCCTGGACAAGAGACGAGACAGCCCAGGAATTACGAGGGTAAGCGAACATCGCTGGGAAAACCGCGCATAAAACAGAAATGCGACATTTGCGCTATTTCGGGCACTATGGAGGCGCTTTCCTTACCCAAGCTGGGAAGGAGTTCATGCGGCATGTGCGGGAGGTGTTTCGGCAAATCGGCCATCGTGCGAAGGATGTGGCCGCGATCCGTCGCTCTGAAGACGGTCCGTCCAGATCGGAATCTTCTCTTCGCTCACCTCGGGTTTCCTCGCGAACTTGCTGCGCGCTTACGACAAACATCGCGCGCAGATTCGCATCGGGCTTTTCGATGGCGACCCTACGCATCATGTCTCTGCAATTCGGCAGTCTCGCCTAGACCTCGTTATCCGGTACTTGTCCATCGAGTTTGGTGACAAGCACCACCATCTCGATCCTGTTTAGGCGACTTTAGGCGAACAAACAGCAAATATCCGCAGTCCGAAAATTCTTGCATATTTCTGACGTGGCCACGGTCGAATCCGATACCGATATTCACTCACGCGTACTCGCACGGATCAATTGCAAACCCGACGCCCGGATGCACCACATGTCCTTGCGCCACAGCTTGAGATCGTTCTCGGCCAGGCGCCGTCGCACGGTCTCGCCCGACAGTTGCTCAACCTCCGCTTTATGTTGCCGAGCTGAATGAATGTGGAAACAGCAGCTATTTCAGTTGCCACGGTTACCCGCCGTCGAACAGGTCGAGCCGGCGATGCCGGCAGTACAGGAGCGATCCACAGCCATGAATCCGGCCTAGAACTGCCCGTGGCCGGAAACGACCTACCCCGTCATTCCATCCGGCCTTGTTCGAAGCACGAGCCATCGTGAAGTGCTGGCGGCGGACCGCTCATCAGGCACGCTTCGAAGCAAGGTCCGCGGCGCCGAGAAAGAAGGCCTGCTCCGGTCCTGTTCAGGAACTGGCCGGTTCCTTACCCCGCTGGGCGACAACACTGAGCAAAGCCAGCAGGCCCGAGACAATCATCAGGAAAAGCGACACGGCATTCAGCACCGGCGTCGAACCGGCCTTCACCATGCGATCATACATGGTGATCGTCAGTGGCGAGTCGGATCCCACAAGCATGAGTGTCGTGTTGAAGTTCTCGAACGACACCAGGAACGCCACCACGAAGGCGGAGAATAGTGCCGGCAGCAGATAGGGCAGCGTCACCGTCGCCAGCACGCGCACACGCGACGCGCCAAGATTCAAGGCGGCTTCCTCCAGCGCCACGTCGAACTTGCGCAAGCGCGCCGCGATCACCAACGAGGTAATGGTCACCAGGAAGGAGAACTGCCCAAGCACGACAAGGAGAGTGCCGGGCCGCAGGAAATCCATGTCCCAGCCTGTCGAGTCTTCCACGCCGTTCGCGATCGCGCTGGCAAAGACCAGGATCGAAATGCCAAGGATGACGCCGGGAATGACCAGCGGCACGATCATCAGCACGTAGAGCAGGCTCTTACCGGGGAAATGCTTGCGCTCGAACAGGAACGCATTGCAGGTGCCGGCCGCCACGGAAAGTATCGAGACGATGATGCCGATATAGAGGGAGTTCCACAGGCCCTCCATCAAGCGCCGATCGTTGAACATGCCAAGCTTGGGTTCGGTGGTGCCGAAAAACCAATCGAGCGTGAAGCCCTTCCAGGGCAGCGCCGGAAACAGCGAATCGTTGAAGGCGAATACCCCCGCTGCCACGAGCGGTGCGGCAAGGTAGAGGAAGAAGGCAAGCATATAGCAGCCGTAAACCATGCGAAGGAAGGTCGACTGCGGAGCGGCGACGTTCATGGCTAGTCCTTCGCCACGGTGGAGGCCAGACTCTGGCCGGTGAGACGCAGACCGAGCCAAACCACGAGCGAGGTGAAGGCCAGCAGCAGCACGCCGAAGGTGGCGCCCGACTCCCAATTGTAGCGGGTGACGAACTGTTCATAGATCTGCTCGGTGAACCACATGCTGTTCTTGCCGCCGAGCAGGATCGGCGTCAGGTAGCTGCCAGCGGTGAGCATGAAGACGATGATGCAGCCGGCAACGATGCCGGGCATTGCATAGGGAACGACGATGCGCCGGAACACCGTGAAACGACTGCCACCCAGATTGTAGCCCGCCTCGATCATCGCATCGTCCATGCCGTCGAGCGTCGAGACAAGCGGCACGATCATGAACAGCACGACGGTGTAGACGAGGCCGATCACCACTGTCAGGTCACTGTACAAGAGTTCGACAGGGCCATTGATCAGCCCGATCCACTGCAGAAAACCCGAGATCAAGCCGGTTTCGCGCAGCAGCACGATCCAGCCGAAGGCGCGGACGAGATCGCTGACCCAGAGCGGGATGAGACACATCAGGAACAGCGCGGCGCGCGAACGCTGGCGGGCGATCTTGGCGATGTAGTAGGCGACCGGAAAGCCAACGAAGAGCGCAAGGATCGTCACCAGGATCGACATCCACGCCGTGCGCAGCAGCGTGTTCCAGTAGATGGGTTCGCGGATGAAATCGACGTAGTTGGCAAAACCGAACGTGTACTCGCCAGGCCCCAGTTTCTCGCGCAGCGACAGATAGCCGATGCCGATCTGCGGCAGCAGGATCAGCAAGACCAGCCATAAGGCAAAGGGCGTGAACAGCAGGATCAGCGACAGTTTGCCGGCGTCGGAGCGGGCCATGATCTATCCCGCCACGACAAAGCACAGGGCATGCTTGCGCGCCCAGGAGATCTCGGTGCTGTCGCCGGGCTTGATGGCGGATGCCCCCTCCGTCGCGACGTGGCCGACCTCTACCAGATTGCCGCCGCCGATCCGCACCAGGACGCGGCTGCTGGCGCCGTTGAACAGCAAGCTGTCGACCGTACCGGTCATGACGTTGGCGTCCTTGGTCGCGCCGAGCGAAATCACTTCTGGCCGCACGAAGACCTCGACATTGGCCCCCGCCCTCACATTGCCATCCCCGACCGCGGCGATGACTACCCCGCCACTTTGGAGTTCCACGCGCGCCTCGCCCCTCTCGACGGCGGTCACACGACCCTGCCATCGGTTGCTGTCGCCGACGAAGCCGGCAACGAAACCGGTCCTGGGATTGTTGTAGAGCTCCTGCGGTGAACCGATCTGCTCGAAACGGCCGGCATTCATGACGGCGACGTTGTCGGACATGACCAGCGCTTCGGACTGGTCGTGCGTGATGTAGAGGAAAGTGGTGCCGAACTGATGCTGCAGGAGCTTCAGCTCGATCTTCATGCGTTCGCGCAACTTCAGATCAAGAGCGCCGAGGGGTTCGTCGAGCAGCAGGACGTCCGGCTCGAGCACCATGCAGCGCGCGATGGCGATGCGTTGCTTCTGGCCCCCGGACAATTGCGACACCTGTTTTCCGGCGACACCTGGCAGGCCGACGCGATCAAGAACGGCGGCCACCTTGCGGCCGATATCGGCCTTGCTTTCACCCCGGCAGCGCAGGCCATAGGCGATGTTCTCGCCGACATTCATCATCGGGAACAGGGCCAGGTGCTGGAACACCATCTTGACGCTGCGCTTGTTGGGCGGTGTCGAGACGACCGAGGCGCCCTTGATGCGGATGTCGCCGCTGGAAGGCGACTCGAAGCCGGCTATCATGCGCATCAAGGTCGTCTTGCCGCAGCCCGACGGGCCGAGGATCGAGAAGAATGAACCGCGCGGCACGTCGAAGGAAACGCCGTTGACCGCAACAAAGGGACCAAACCGCTTGATAAGGTCCTGGCACTGAAGATCATGCATAAGGGGTTCGCCAAGAAAGCCGATGCTGCCGGTCCGCAGGGATAACATCGCGGACCGGCAGTTGATTGGATCAGTTCGAAGTCGCGGCCTTGATACGCTCCAGCGCCTTGCCTTCCATATCTTCCAGGCCCGGCGGGATATTGGCGAAGAATTTCAGATTGGCCATGGCCTTGTCGTCGAACGCGACTTTGACCGCCGCCTTCTTGTCGTCCGGCAGCAGATCGACGCCGCCCTTGACCGCCGAGATGGCGCCGGTGGAGTCCGACATCAGCTTGACGATGTCGGGACGCAGCACAAAGTTGATCCATTTATAGGCGGCATCGTCAGCCTTACCCTTGCGCGGAATGGCAAACGTGTCGATCCAGGCCAATGCGCCGGTAGCCGGCGGGACGTAGACCAAGTTCTTGTTCTGCCCGTACAGCTTGAAGGCCGTCGAATCCCAGGTTTCGGACGCGATCACCTCGCCCGAGAGCAACAGAGTGGAGAGATCATCGCCGCCGTTCCAGTAGGTCTTCACATTGCTCTTGCAGGCGATCAGCTTGTCGGTCACCTCATCGAGCATCTTCTGGTAGCCTGCCTTGTCGGCATAGAGCGCGAACGGGTCCTTGCCCAGGGAGAAGGCGGTGCCGAGCAGGATGGTGCGCTTCAGGCGCATCGAGGTGCGGCCCTTGTATTGCGGATCGCACAGATCGCCCCAGCCCTTGACGTTCGGCGCCTTGCTGATGTCGGCAATCAGGCCGGACGTGCCCCACTGATGCGGCACGGCGTAGACCTTGCCGTCGATGGTGGTATTGGCCTTGACCGCTTCGAGAAGGTTGTCCTGCATCGTCGCCGTATTGATCTTCGTCAGATCCATCGGCTTGTAGATGTCGTATTCCTTCTGCGCGGCGAGGATGCGGTCGTGGCTCGGCTGCGCGAGGTCGAAACCAGCACCGCCGGTGGCGCGCAGCTTGGCGATGATTTCTTCATTGTTGGAGAGTGTCACCTCGACGTTGATATCGGGGTTTTCCTTCTCGAAAAGCTGCACGACATTGTCAGGTGCATAGCCACCCCAGGTCAAAAGCCGCAGCTTCTCGGCATGGGCCGCGCCCGAGATCGTCATCAGCGCCGCGGCGCCGATCAACCCTGCCGCCAGTTTCCTCAAAATCATTGATTTCTCCCATTGTTGGCCCGCTTCTGATTTCGATCAGGCTCATTATTTCCAGACAACCATGCGAGGGGCGGTCCTGGTGAAAAAGGTCCACTTTCGATGAAAGATCATACCGCTTGGGCAAGAGCTTTCATCAGAGGCGGATCGTCACTGCCTTGGTCTTGCAATAGCTGGCAACGGCGATAAGCCCCTTTTCCCGGCCGATGCCGGAACGGCGGTTGCCGCCGAAGGGTGTCTCGATGCCGCCGGCAAAATATTCGTTCACATAGACCTGGCCGGCATCGACATCCCTGGCGATACGATGCGCCTTCGAAAGATCGCGGGTGAAAAGACCAGCGACCAGGGCGAAGTCGGTGCAGTTTGCCGCGGCGATCGCCTCCTCCGCGCTGTCGACGACCTGGACGGCAAGCACCGGTCCGAAAATCTCTTCCTGCACGACCGGATCGTCCCACCTGACGCGATCGAGGACGGTCGGTTCGAAGAACCAACCTTTACCGGTAGCGGGATCGGTTGTGACGTTGCCGCCAACGGTGACTTCGACGCCGCGCGCCTTGGCGTCCACCACATAAGAGGACACCTTGCGCAGATGCTCGGCCGAATTGATCGCGCCGAAATTGACGCCTTCCGACAGACCATGGCCGATGCGCAGGGCGCGGGCACGGGCGACGAGTTTCTCGATGAACTCGGCGTGGATGGAGCGTTCGATCACCAGACGCGAACCGGCGGAGCAGATCTGGCCGGCATTCTCGAAAATCGCGCCGACGACATTGTCGAGCGCCACACCGAGATCGGCGTCGGCCAACACGATGTTGGGTGATTTGCCGCCCAGTTCGAGCGTCACGGAGGCGACGTTCTGGGCTGCCATCTTCATCACATGGATGCCCGTCGCCGTGGACCCCGTGAAAGTCACATGCCGGACATCGGGGTGGGACACCAGCGGCGCGCCCGCAGCGGCGCCGGTTCCGGTCACGACATTGCAGACGCCAGGCGGCAGGCCGGCCTGAACCAGGATCTCCGCCAGAAGCAGCGCCGTCATCGGCGTCTGTTCGGCCGGCTTGACGACAGCCGTACAACCAGCGGCGAGCGCCGGCGCGACCGAGCGGCAGGCGGTCGATAGCGGATAGTTCCACGGCACGATATGCGCGGTGACGCCAACCGGCTCCTCGATCGAATAGGACGTGTAGTCCGGGCCAAGCGGGTAGGCCTTGCCCTCATGCTTGTCGGCGGCCCCGGCATAATAGTCGAAGGCTCGGGCGGAGCCCCGGACGTCGCCACGCGCCTCGGCAAGCGTCTTGCCACTGTCGAGGACCTCCGCCACGGCCAGACGTTCGGCATTCTCGCGGATCAGGGCGGCGGCTTTCGCCAGGATACGCCCCCGCCCAGTGGGTGACAGCTTGCGCCATTCGCCCTGCCCCGCCTGCTTGGCGCTGGCGACGGCATCAATCACATCGTCGGCGCCGCCGGCGGCGAATTCCGCATGGATCTCGGCGCGGCCGGGATCGAATGTCGGCATCGTCGCCCTCGAATGCGACGCCCGCCATTCGCCATCGATGAAATGGCGCGATGGCAGGAGACCCGAAGCTGGGCTGTTCGTCGCGGGCAAGGTGGCCATCACGCGGCCTCGCTCATCTGATAGCTCGATTTGGCAAGCCATTCGGGATCGACCTCGATGCCCCATCCCGGTTCGTCCGAAACGGCGACCATGCCGTTTTCCACCGTATAGGGCGATTTGACGAACAGCCCTTCCTGCCAGGGATAGTAATCGGGCCCCTCGATCGAGAACTCAAGATATTTGCCGGCGCCCTCGATAGCGCGCAGGAGATGCATGGTGAACAGCGTCACCAGCCCCAGATTTGCACTATGCGGTGTCACTGGTAGGCCTGCGGCCCTCGCCATGGCGCATACACGTAGGGTGCGGCTGATGCCGCCGAGATAGAGTATGTCCGGCTGCACGATGTCGACGGCGCGCATCTCGATCATGCGGCGCCAGGTCTGGATCTCGCAGTCCTGTTCGCCGCCGGTCACGGCAATGTCGAGCGCATCCGTGACCTCTTTGGTCTGCTCGAGTTCCCAGTAGAGGCACGGCTCCTCGAAATGCTCGATGCCATTGTCCTTCAACAGGGCGCCGACTTCGATCGCGCGCCGGGGCGAAAAGCCGCTATTGGCGTCGACGAGAAGTGCCGCCTTGTCGCCCAGCGCCTTGCGGATGGTTGGAATAATGTCCTCGGTCCGTCCCGGCCATTCGTCGACGTCATGACCGTATTCGGCAGCGACGCGGAATTTGAAGGCGTCGAAGCCGAACTGGCCTTGCAGCCGCCTGAAACGCTCAGCCTCGGCGGCCGGCGTGATATCGCGCTTCATGGACGAGGCGTAGGCCCGCAATTTGCCGGGCGTGCCGCCAAGCAGGGAGACGACCGGCTGGCCTGCCAGCTTGCCGCGCAAATCCCAGATGGCGGTGTCCAGGCCGCCCAGCGCCCGCTTCATGTAGGAGCCGGGGAATTTGTGCTCGCGCTCGATGACCCGATCGGTCAGCACATCGATATCGTCGAACGGCACGCCAAGCACATAGGGCGCGACCTGCCTGTGCAACACGCTCGACGTGATGTCGGAATTGTAGGTCGACACCTGGCCGGTGCCCTGCCTGCCTTCTTCATCCGTTATGCGAACGAAGCCGACATATTGCGTGGTGAACGTCTCGATGCGTTTGATCTTCAAGTCGGACCTCGGAAAACGTGCTGGTATCGTCTGGAACTATGAAATCGCAATGACATCCCCGGTAAGGTCCACTTTCGAAAAATCCGAAAGCCGGTTATCCCCGACGGATGTAAATGGCGGCTCTCAAACCGAGGCGATGGTCAGATGGTGAAACGGTCCGCCGGTGAGTTGCTATTCGCGATCGCCGTCGACCGTTCGCTCGACAAGTCGATCACCACGCAGGTCTACGCCGCCGTGCGGCAGTTGATCACCTCGGGCGCCTTGCCGAGCGGCAAGCGGCTGCCTTCGAGCCGCACACTCGCCAAGGAACTTGATATTTCGCGCACCACGGCATTGTCCGTGTTCGAGCGCCTGACGGCCGAAGGCCTCATCGTCTCGCGAACCGGCTCGGGTTCCTATGTCTCGAACCTCGCTGAAACCAGCAAACCCGAGCGGTCGCTGACGGTACCGCCGCCGTCAGCACCCCCATCGACAAGGCTTGCCGATATCATCGCCGACGCCTCACCGCGCTTTTTCCAGCGGTTGTCCCATCCGCACAAGCCGCGCGCCTTCATCACCGGCCTGCCTGACTACGACGCCTTTCCGCTGGCGATCTGGGCGCGGCTAACCGCCAAGCACTGGCGTGAGCCACGCGATCAGGTCATGGGTTATTCCGACGCCCACGGTCATCCCCGGCTCCGCGCGGCGATTGCCGAGCACCTTCGCGCAAATCGCGGCGTGTCCTGCGACACTGAGCAGATCTTCATCGTGAATGGCGCCCAGCAAGCGTTTGACCTCATCGGCCGCGTGCTCCTCAATCCCGGCGATCCGGTATGGTTCGAGAATCCAGGCGCCATCGGCGCGCGCAACAGCCTGATTGCCTGCGGAGCCCGTATGGTGCCGGTACCGGTCGACCGGGAAGGCATATCAGTCGAGGCCGGGCTTCGCCTGGCGCCGGATTTTCGCCTCGCCTTCGTGACGCCGTCGCACCAGCATCCGATGGGCGTCGAGATGAGCCTTCGACGGCGCGGTGAATTGCTGACCGCCGCCAACGAGGGGGGCGCCTGGATCATCGAGGATGACTACGATGGTGAGTTCCGCTACGACGGACGACCATTGCCGACCCTGAAGAGCGCAGATACAGCCGAACGCGTCATCTATGTCGGTACATTCGCGAAGACCATGTTCCCAGCGCTGCGGCTGGGATTCTACATCGCACCGAAGCCACTCGTCTCGACCTTCCAGCGCATTTCCGGCGCCTTCCTGCAGGGCGTTCCTTCGAGCATCCAGGCCGTTCTCGCCGCCTTCATCGAGGACGGCCATTTCGCCACGCATCTGCGCCGCATGCGCGACATCTATGCCGGACGGCACGCCGCCTTCCACGAAGCGGCGGGCAAGCATCTGTCGGGCCTGCTCGACGTGCGCAACTCGGTCGCCGGTTTTCATCTCGTCGGCACTTTTGGTTCGCCCACGATGAACGAAGACAAGGTCTGCGCCGACGCTGACGCCGCCGGGCTGGCCGTTTCGCCAATCGGGCGGTTCTGCATCGAAAGATCAAACGTCGACAAAGGGCTTGTGCTGGGTGTCGCCGCGATCGATCAGCGCACCATTCGCAAGGGCGTGGAGACGCTCGCTTCCGTTCTGGAGAAAAACTGGGGCTAGCCAGCGATCAGCGAGCGTCCTCGAGGATCATCGCTGCGCCTTTTTCCGCCACCATGATGGTCGGCGCGTTGATATTGCCGGATGTCACGTTCGGGAAAACCGAGGCGTCGACGACGCGCAGCCCTTGCAGGCCATGCACGCGCAGCCGCGCGTCGACCACATTGCGCCCGTCATCAGGGCCCATGCGGCAGGTGCACGAAGCATGAAACACACTGCCGGACCGGGCGCGGATATCCGCGATCAACGCGTCCTCGTCTTGCGTCGCCATGCCGGGCTTCATCTCCTCGACGATGACAGCACGCATGGCGGGCGCCTCGGCGATCCGGCGTATCAGCCGGACGCCGGCAAGCATCTGCTCCATATCCCCCGGCGCCGAAAGGTAATTCGGCTCGATGACCGGGCCGGCCTTGACATCGGGCGATTCAATCTCGATCGAGCCGCGGCTCGCCGGCCGGCAGGGCTGAATGCCGATGAAGAAACCGGGAAACGGATCAGGCAATGTGAGCCGCCGCACACCGGGCGTCGGCTTGCTGTAGCTGACCGGCGAGAAATAGAGCTGGGTATCGACCCGATCGAGCCCGGTGCTGGATTTGACGAAGCCGCCGGCCTGGTTGACGCTCAGCGACAGCGGCCCATTGCGAAACAAGACGTAGCGGGCGCCGAGCAGGAGCCGTCCCCACCAGGGACGCAGTTGCGAATTGAGCGTGCCCACGCGCGAGTGGTAAAGATAGTCGATACCCAGATGGTCCTGCAGGTTCCGACCTACCCCCGGCATGTCCTTCACCAAGAGCTTGCCGAACCTCTGCAGCAGAGCGCCGGGACCAACACCCGAATGCTGCAGCAGAACCGGTGAATGCACCGCTCCGGCGGACAGGATGATTTCCCGCCTGGCGTTCGCGATCTGGCGCACCCCATTGATTTCATACTCGACGCCGACCGCACGGGAGCCGTCGAAAAGGATCCGGGTCGCGAATGCACCAGTGACGACCTTCAGGTTCGGACGGCCCGTGACAGGGTGCAGAAAGGCTGTTGAGGAAGAAGCGCGAAATCCCTTTTTCGTACTGATCTGATAGACTGAAACTCCTTCCTGCTGCTCGCTATTATAGTCAGGCGTTTTGCGAAAACCGGCCTGCTCGGCAGCCAGCAGCCAGTCCCGGCACAGGGGGTGCACCGAAGGAGCCATGTCGGTGACATGCAACTCGCCATTGCCGCCCCGCATGATGTCGCCACCCCGCTCGAAGGTCTCTATCGACCTGAAGAAGGGCAGGACATCATCCCAGCCCCAACCGGGATTGCCGGCTTGTTTCCAATCGTCAAAGTCGTGCCGCTGGCCGCGCACAAAGACCATGGCGTTGATGGAGGACGACCCGCCGAGCACCTTGCCGCGTGGCCAATAGCTGCGGCGCCCGGCAAGCGCTTCCTGCGGCCCGGTCTCGAATTTCCAGTTCACCTTGGGATTATAGAAACTGTGGCCATAGCCGATGGGCATGCGGATCATGAAGCGGCGATCGCTACCGCCGGCCTCAAGCAACAGGACTCGATATTTACCCGACCGGGTCAAACGATTGGCAAGCACACAGCCCGCCGAGCCAGCGCCAACGACAATGAAATCAAACTCGGCCAATGTCCGCCCTCTGCAACCAGATCCGTTTCTACAGGAGCGAAACGCGCGACAAAGGAGCCATTTCAAGAAGAGTTCACAGCCAATTCGGCGATCGGCAAAGGCAACCGGGCGGTGATACTGGCGCTCGAACTGTCGCCCAAGCAACAAGGGTTCGTCGCCTCCAATACCGGGTCTTTGGCCGAGGTATGGCAGGATTACGAGGCGATCATCTATCGTTTCATGATCGATCGCCGCTAACAAGGCAAAGACCTTGGCCGCGCCGCGGTCGCCTAGGCGCTGCAGGAGATGGCGCGCCTTAGCCACATCCGCTGCGTTTCGATCTGCTACAACCGGAGAACGAGGCGGCATGTCCCTTTATGCCAGTTTCGATTTCGTCGAGCAGGGATTGGACGAGGACGACGAGCTGATGCCGTGCTCGAGTTGAGCCGGTAACGCCTTGCGCGGCCGGCCGGAAAGCACCCGCCTGCGATCGAGGCTGCCGTGGATCGGGCACTGCCGCCCTCGCGCCGCCCGGCTGCCGTCGCATTCAAGCGGGGACGAACAGGATCTTCTGCCGTCGGACAGCGCCTCCATCGCCACGCGCGAAAAGGGGGCGCGCCGCCAGCGGAGCGGGGCGCCACATCGTGCATGAATTGCCGCGATGTATAGGGCTCGCGGACCTCGCCGTATTGCGGGGTCACCCAGGAGACCCTATCTAGCCGGCGGCTATCGTCGGTTCAATTGCACATGACGACGAGATGGCCGTAGCGGTCGCCGCGCGGTCCGGCCTGTCCTACATGGCTTTGAATGGCTGAGAGCATCATCTGATCTGTTCCAACTCGCCGTTGTCATCAGGGCCGAGTTCTTCTTCTGCCGCGGATGCGTCTATGAATCCGCACATAGGCCGGGTAGAACGGACAAGAGGTCGGGGTGCAGGCTGATCTCGAATCGTCTTCCAGTGGCGTGAGCGCCTTGGAAACCGGCAGATTCGCCGATCACTGGCCTATTCACCGGTACCCCGTTCAAGCCACTGATCCTGTGTTTCGTGGACTGGGACTAACCCGTATCAATCGACCACAAGGCCCCGCCAGCAAAATCCTTGAGGAGACGTAGGTTGGAGTGCTCGGGGCCTAATTTGCGGCTAATTCGGGTGATCCAGAGCTGCGTCGATGACTTAACAGTTGAAGGAATCGACATGATTGCCGCCATCAAGATGCAGGGCACCTCAGGCGGCATCACGCTCCTCGCTCGCAATCCGGTTCCCAATGCGGCGGTCCGCAGCAGTTCGGCCACCATCGCGCAATGGCTGTTGGAACGTGGGAACTGACAGCTTTGGCGACATGCGACGAGCGGGTGTCGGCCCTGCCTGTCCGGCTCTACGAGGGCGGCGTCCAACTTCTCAGGCCGAGATGCTGGCACCTCACCCCGCGCAACAATGCCCGAATTGGGAATAGGACGCCATATTCAAATGGGGAAATTGGATGCGCGTCCTATTGATCGAAGATGACAGGATGATCGGGGCCGGCCTGTCGACGGCTCTGGCCCGTCAAGGCATGAGTGTCGACTGGGTGCGCACCGGTCCAGACGGTTCCGAAGCACTGGCCTGCGGCGGTTACACGCTTGTGCTTCTCGATCTTAGTCTCCCTGGTCATTCTGGCATCGACGTTCTGAAATCAGCCCGACGTGCCGGAATCCATACGCCTGTTCTGATCATTACGGCGCGAGACGGGTTGGATGATCGTGTCGCCGGTCTTGATGTAGGTGCCGACGACTACATCGTAAAACCATTTGAGACACGCGAGTTGCTAGCGCGAATGCGGGCGGTCCTGCGACGTCACAACGGCGCGGCGCAGTCGTTGCTGGTCGCCGGCGAAACGACGCTCGATATTGCCAGCCATGAAGTGAGCTATCTCGGAGCAACCATCATGTTGCCGGCGCGGGAGTTCGCGCTAATGAACGCTCTTGTGGAGCGGCCTGGCGCGATCTTGTCGCGTTCACAAATCGAGGAACGGATTTACGGCTGGGGCGAAGAGGTCGAGAGCAACGCAGTCGACGTTCTCATTCATTCCATTCGCAAGAAATTCGATAGGAACATTATCCGCAATGTGCGCGGCGCCGGCTGGATGGTGCCAAAGAGCCGATCATGACATCGCTGCGACGCTCGGCGCTCATTTGGATTTCCATCCTGCTGACTGGGGTCGGCCTGATCGCATTCGCCGTGTCTTACGAAATGGCCCGCCGTGAGGCCGACGATTTTCTCGACGGCCAGTTGCGTCAGATCGCGCTGAATGCTGGCGAAGGCATTTCGGACACGACGGCCTCACCTGGCTCTCATGATCGAGAAGACGAATTCGTCATCGAGATTTGGTCGCTCGCGGGGGAATTGGTCCGTAAAACCCCGTTCGTTCCGGAGATCCCGCGTATCGACCGTCCTGGATATGCCACCATCGAGGCCCGGGGGGAAGCCTGGCGCGTCTATCTCGCGCGCGATGCCCAGCGGTCGGTGCAAGTCGCTCAACGCGTCAGGGTGCGGCAGGAAATGGCGGAACTTGCCGGGCTCCAGGCCGGCGTGCCGATCCTCATTCTCATGCCGTTGACGTGGCTGTTGTTCAGTTGGTTGCTCGGGCGGTTGACGGGACGTCTGCAACAACTCGCAGAAGCCATTGCCAAACGTAGCCTCGACAGTCGTGATCCCGTGCCGGCCGCCGAGGTGCCGGCTGAGGTTCTGCCGCTTGTCCAAGGAATGAATGTGCTGACCGGGCGCCTGCAGGATGCGCTCGACAAACAGAAGCGCTTCGTCGCGGATGCCGCGCACGAACTGCGCACGCCACTGGCGGCCTTGCAGATTCAGCTCGACAATTTGAGCACGACGACACACCAAATGGCAGCGATCGGCGAACTTCATTCCGGGCTGGACCGCGCCCGGAAACTGGTTGAGCAGTTGCTGCGCCTTGCCCGCACCGAAGACGCGTCCGGCGCCCAGACTTGGGAAATGATCGACCTTTCCGCGTTCATCACGCAATGTGTCGCGGACTTCATCCCCTTCGCCGAGGAAAAGGTGATCGATCTCGGTATGGTCAAAGCCGACCCAACGACAATATCGGGCTCACGCGCCGAACTTGCATTGCTGTTCGGCAATTTGATCGACAATGCGATCCGCTACACATCTCCTGGTGGTTCGGTCGATGTGTCCGTGATCCGCACGGCTTCTGGTTTTTCGGTAGAAGTGGCCGATACAGGCTGCGGTGTGGCCGAAGCCGACATCCCCCGGCTGTTCGACCGCTTTTTTCGCGCCGCCCCGCCCGATGTCGATGGCAGCGGGCTTGGTCTTTCGATCGCTGCGGCTGTCGCAAGGCGTCATGCTCTGTCCGTCGACATCGCAAACCGGAAAGATACCAACGGACTGGTTGTGCGTGTCAGCAAAAAGACGAGCGAAGCGGGTCCCGCTCATTCCTAGGTCTCTAGCACTATAGCGCTGTTCTTCGCCGCGCGGCGAATAGCTGCCCCGCCGCAGAACGCCAGGGTGCCGCTGCGAGCGTCACAGTCTCTCGATCGAAATCCCGAACGCGGTGGCGACGGGGGCTGATCGCGCGCGTCGGCCACGAGCTCGGCGAAATCGCGCTCACTTACCCCTAAGTCTGAATCAATAGGCCTTCGCTGGTCGATCGCGGGCAGACGGCTTTCCCGCCGCGCAATACTTGGGGGCGGCGGTCTCAAGCCGGAATCTGCAGATCGACCGGTCGCGGCATTGTTTGCCGCGACCGTCAGCGACCCCGACTTAGCTTTCGCAAGGAGAATTATGATGAACACATGGAATGGATCGAAACTTGCTGCTGCGACGGCCATCGCCTTCTCGCTCATCGCAGGTCCCGCTGCCGCCGAAGAGAATGCGTCCGACAAGGCGCAGATCATGTCCTCGGCCAAGATTTCGATAGCCGAAGCCATCGCCGCCGCCGAGAAGGAAACCGGCGGGAAAGCTGTCGAAACCGACATAAGGAACAGGGACGGCAACGCGCACTTCGAAATCACCATCCAGAAAGGCATGGAACGACAGGAAGTTCTCGTCGACGGTCAGACCGGGCAGGTCGTGAAAACCGTCGCGAACGACGGCGACGAAAACGACGAAGGCTGATCAAACCAAGGAGAATGACTTGACCCGGCGCGGCCAGGAGACTGGTCGCGCTTTTTTGTGGGACACGACAACAAACGCCGTCAATCAGTGCCACGGCAACAATCAAGTCGGGCAAGCTCACTCCCTCCTAAGTGTCTCGTGGTACCGCTTGCTTGATCCGCTCGGCCACGGAGCAAGCGCCCCGGTACAGCAGGTACCGAAGCCGACACCAGAAGAACGATATGCCCACCATCAGCCTGACCCTGGCGTTCTTGATCGCCTATGTCCTGATCCGTCTGGTTGGAGCCTCGATCGGCGACTTCCTCGCCAAACCTGTCATCGCGGGCGGACCTGGCCAGGTGATGTCTCCGTCCCTTCCTTCAGCGGTCGCATATGAGCGTAGCGGAGAACAATGACGATGCCTTTGACGGAAGATCTGACCATCATTGTGTCGCTCGTGATGGCGGCCCTCGCAATGGCCTACCTCGTTGCCTTGCGCTCTATCGATGCCCTGGCGAACGCGGCTGCTCGGATTATTGAAGCCGATCGTTCCACCGTCTCCAGGTTGTCTCGACGCATTAAAGCTTGGCTGCGTGCAAAACGTCCGCGTCTGTATGGATATCTCGCCCGCCGGCTCGATCCGCGCGTCTTCTTGGGCTTGCCTTTGACGCTGACTGTACTTGCCGCGCTCTATATCGCGGCTATCTTCGGCGGATTGGTCGAAGGCGTGCTTGAAAGCGACGGCGTCGTGCGCTTCGATCAAACGGTCAATACCGCACTTACACCCTGGCGTATCTCGCCACTGATCGATGTGTTTCGCTGGGTGACCATGCTCGGTGATGGACCAGTCATCATCACCATCGCGATTGTGTTGACAGCAATTCTGTCAATTACGCTGCGTTCCGCCTTCATTGTCCCTTTGTGGGTAGTGCTGGTCAGTGCGCAGGCGACAACTTGGTTGGGTAAACAGATAGTTGCGCGCCCCAGGCCTGAGTTTATCCAGGGGGTCGTCGAGACTTCATCGTCCTTTCCAAGCGGTCACGCCACCGCCATTACGGCGCTGTTCGGCTTCCTGGCCTATGCGTTCGCTCGCGATCTGCAGTCTCTCCGCAAACGGTTCGAGATCGTCTTCTGGACGGCTGTGCTGATCCTCGCGATCGACGTAAGTCGCGTCTTCTTATCGGTCCACTACCTATCCGACGTTCTCGCCGGCAACCTCGTTGGCTGCTTTTGGCTGCTTGTGGGCTTCGCTCTCACCGAGTGGAGGCGAGCTCGCAAGCAAGGTGTGTTTGGACAGCACGCTGCCATCAAGAAAGTCGCGGCTCAAGACGGTGCCCCCCGATCATGACCGAGTGCGATCGAAACGAACGATGGACGCTTGAACGAAAGACGGATTTCGACAATGCGCGCGCCCGGGCGAACCCATCAAGCGATTGGCAATCCACCGTTGAGGCCCTCGGCAAAATTGAAGCGCGCAGCGTTTGGACAAGTCTCGCGGTGGTGGCCACCCTGCTTATCGTTGCCCTGGCTATCGCCGCGCTGTAACTCCAGCCTCAAAATGATCGCATGGTCGGACGTACAGGCAACGATCTCCGGCGCGGCGCAGGTAAACCTCGCCAGTGCCGTGCTCCTCAAGCCAGGTCCTACGTTGCCTTCATCGGACATGATCTTTTGGCCTTGCACCATCTCGGTGAGCGGCGCGTGGGACTGACCACTGCGGTCGGCCGCCTTTCTTAGCCACACATTCACCTATACGCTTGGGTTCGACTTCCTGGCGAGCGGCGCAATTCGCATACTCGTCTACTCCTCAGTCGACATGGAACCGCGGTGGTGATCGCGTCGGCGCAGGCACATTCTGGTTAGGGTTGGAGCAGTGGACAGCGGCATCCGTTTGGTCGAGCTTGGGATGCGTTAAGGGCCGATGGCGGTGCCATCATGAGCTACGCCGTGGCAATCGCGCTCTCGGATCACGTTCTATCGTCGCCAATGTTAGCTGGCTTACCACGGCCCCACTTGGCGGCCGGACAACGTCCGGCGCGCCTTCGCGAATCCGCGATCGGTTGCAACGAAGCGCCCCAGCATCGGAACGATGAGTTTCCGCAGGCGCCACAGGCTCGCCACAAGAGATTCGAACAGCGCGACTATTGACACCGGAGATGTCCGCTTTTGGGAAACAATTTGGACCGTACGAATGACCGACATAAGGGCGAAAGCAGAGCCGCGGCTACCTCGAGCCCGATGAAACTGGCGCCAAGCACGACCGCGCGGCGCGCAGTGGCAGCGCGGCTCAAGGGCGACGACGGCGTTGAAGGTGACGCGGCGCAGGCCGTCGAAGTCGTCGAGGCGAGCTTTCACAAGCGGCTCAGCAGGTAACCGCTGAGCCCGCTCTCCCGAACTACGGTCTGGTCACTCGGCAAGTGAGGAAATCAACCACTGAAAAGGCTTGAGGGTCGCGCCGGCTCTCGAGATGATTGCTGGTTCAAATAGCCCTCGTTGGATTTCGGTGTCGGCCGCGCACCGCGTGCGCTGTTGGGGCCAAGGGTTTGTTCGACGCCTCGAACAGTCTGGCCAGTTTGTTTGCAATGGGAGTGCCAATGCCGGTGCACGGGTCTGGGCCGATGCGGGCGCGGTAGTAGCCGTTGTCGCCCTTGGTGATGTCGTTGAAGCAGGTCTGGTTGAGCCAGAGCTTCGGCGTCACCATGCCGAGTTTGCGCCCGAAGGCCGCGAACAGCCCGGCATAAAGCGGCGCCACGGCGCTGGTGCCGCCAATCACCTCCTGCTGGCCGTGCACGAAGACATTGTAGCCCGTATAGGGATCGGCATTGGCGGAGACGTCGGGCACCATGCGGCCCGGCCCGTGCGGCGCCCCGGCCTGCCAGGCCGGCATGGGCTGGAACAGTTCCGAGAAGCCACCACCGGTGCCGGAACCTCTCGGGTTGCCGGGGTCGTCGTTCCAGACGGTTTCCTCCGCATTGGCGCCGTGCGGCTTCATGGTGCCGCCGCAACCCACGGAGAATGGGCTCGAAGAAGGCAGATCGACATTGGCCGGGTCCGCGCCGCCGTCTGAGGAATCATTGTCGCCCGATGCGGCGAAGACGATCATGCCCGCCTTGGCCGCCGCCTCGGCCGCCGCATTCAGCCTGCCCGGGTAGTCGACGCCGGACGCCGTGGCCGCCGCCCTCCAGTTGGCCTCGTCGGAACCCCACGAGATCGAGCAGACATCGCAGCCGTCGGCCGCGGCGGCAGTGATGGCGGTCGCCATCGCATTCCAGTCGGTGGCATCGGCCCAGTAGACGCGGATGCTCGCAGCTTCGCCTGTAGCCACGGAATAGGCAGCGGCGGCAACTTGGATGTCGAGCGCGACCTCGCGGTCGGGATCGGAGGCCTGGTTGCCTGAATGTTTGTTCGGGTCGTTGCGGCCGGGGCCGACCGGTACGTCGATGATGGTCGGCGCGGGCAGGCCGGTCGAGCGGAAATAGGTGTCCATGTCCTTCTGCACCCAGCCGCCGCCGAGCTCGATGATGGCGATAACACCGCCACCGACGAGCCCTGTCGGCCACGAGTAGGCCTTGCACAGATCAGGCACGCTCCATGGTTCGGCGCCGGCGGCGGCTGGACGAAAGGCGCCAGCGCCACCGCCCGGCAACTTGAAATAAGGCCGGACGACGTTGGGCACCTCGCGCATCAGAGCCGCCCTCGCAAGAAGGCTTGCACGGCGCACGGAGACGGCCTGGTCGTACATGACTGCCAGGTCGGCTTTCATGGCCGTTCGCGAGCCGCCGTCGAGATAGATCATGTGGCCGGAAGGGTAGTTCCTGATGGTCAGGTTGCCGCGCACCTTGACGTCCGCGAGCGGCATGGCGTCCAGCGTCAGCCGGGTCTGGAAGAAGGGCGTCACCGAATCGTAATAGCCGTTTGCCGAGAGCACCAGCAGGCTCGGATTGGCGGCCATGGTGGCGGCGAGGTCGCCCGCCGTATAGAGCGTCGGGTTGCCCTGACCGTCAGGCTTCTGCACCGCGCCCGTCGGGTCGGTGTGGCTGAAATCCCAGAACTGGAACGCCTGGTCGTTGAGGTCGACGAAGTTCGAGGTGGCGGTAAACTTCAGATCGTTGTTGAG
Source organism: Mesorhizobium sp. 2RAF21 (assembly GCF_052115345.1). Lineage (NCBI taxonomy): Bacteria > Pseudomonadati > Pseudomonadota > Alphaproteobacteria > Hyphomicrobiales > Phyllobacteriaceae > Mesorhizobium > Mesorhizobium sp. 2RAF21. The sequence continues at coordinate 417,742 of NZ_JBFRGM010000002.1, forward strand.
ATAGCTGTTCCACATGGTGGTGTAGACGCCGCTCACCGCCACCATGGTGGGGTCGTTCATGCCGCCGTCCGGCGACACGATGGCCGCGATCCCTGTGTCTATACCCGTCACCCGCCCGTCATAGGCGCCCAGCGCCACGCCCTGGTCGCGCAGCAGTTCGATCAGGAAAGCGGAATGGCCGAGCCGGTCGGCCGCCTCGACATTCAGCCTCCAGGCGTCGAGCATGCCGGCGGGAAGGCCTAGATAGCGCCTCAACGTCTCCACAGCCGCAGAGTCCGCCTTGGGAAAAGCCTGCAGCGCCTGGGTGTAGGGACCCTGCGCGAACTGCGTTACGGTTTCCATGAATGAAGCGAGGTCCGGCGGCTGCGGCTCGATGCCGGTCTTCTTGTGAAACCACGCGTCGGCGGCAAACGTAGGCATCAGTCCGGCCGCGTTGGAGAAATTGGCGGGATAGTCGAGCACACTGGACTGCAGCGTGATGCCGTTGAGGTCGATGCCATCCTCGTGCAGTAGCCAGGCAAGCACGCAACTGCGGGTTGTGCCGTAGGATTCGCCGAACAGAAACCGCGGCGAGTTCCAGCGGTTGAAGGCGCTCAGATAACGCTTGATGAACTGCTTGATTGAGACGGCGTCCTGGTCGACGCCCCAGAAGTCGCGGTTCTTGAACGGTGCGATCGCCGCGGAATAGCCGGTGCCCACCGGGTTTATGTAGACGAGGTCGCTGCGGTCGATCAGGCTGTCGGGATTGTCCTCCATGGCGTAGGGCGGAGGCGGCGTGAAGCCCGGCATGCTGGTTCTGATGCGCCTGGGCGCGAAGGAGCCGAGCAGCAGGAACACCGACGACGAGCCAGGCCCGCCATTGTAGAAGAATGTCACCGGACGGGTGGTGGCATTCATACCGTCCGCCGTGAAGGCCACGTAGAAGAACTTTGCGGCGGGCTTCGAGCTCGACGGATCGACGGTGACGAGATGACCGGCAATGGCGGTATAGGGAACGGCAATCCCGTTCACCATGGCCACGTGGTGGGTGATTGCGGCGTTCTCGGTCGCGTCTGCAAGCGCGTCATCCGGCCCGGCCCCGTAGGCGGTGATGTCGAGGAACGGCTGATCTGGCTCAGGCTGGCCAATGCCCAAGCCGTTGTTGATCGTCTTCGCCATCGCCGGCCTCCAGAACCTCGAGTTCACATCCGCCGACACCGCTCGGCTGCCCCTCCCCCAGGCCAATGTCCTTCCGGCCAAATTTGTTAAATTCTTTTTCTATACTTCCACAATTTATTGAAACTGACGCAATACTCTACGCTTGTTTAGAAAGACCGACAAGTCTTGAACTCGGAAGTGGCCCAGTCAGTTCGACCCCACGTTTGCCAAGGAGCACGGGGCGCCCACCAAGCGAAGCGTGAATTTGAACACCTACGACGGTTCGGTTCATTCCAGGGCGGCTCATCATAAACGCATTCGCGAATATGAGATTGCCTTGGTTGTCAGCCTTCAACGGCCCTGTCGATGCATGTTTGGCTAGGAGGCAAAAATGGAACAGCTTCACAAGCTGCGGGGCATTTCCGACGAGGAGTCGCTGAAAACTGTCACCGACAAGCGCGCCGCCCAGCACCGGAAATCAGTACCGACCATCTTCGCGAGGCGCAGTGGGAAAGGTACGACCAACCTTTGATCCCCGGCTCGCCATGGCTGAAGTCTGCTTATGAGGAGTGCCAAAGGCACCTCGAATGTTGAAATGAAGGCGCAAAGCCGGCATGTGCAACTCAACGCTCCAGTTGGGGCTTGAATTCACCCTCTAACTAAACCTGCAAAAAATCGTATGGTGCGCGGGTTGCGATAGCCTGGAGGATAGCAGGCAAAATGGAGAGCCAATCCACGGACGGCAACTGGTGAGCTCGCCGAGGCCGAGGATTTCTTTGTTCACCTGAGCCTGGAGGCTGGTCATCCAGGACAGCTCAAGAAATTGGGGCAATTCCCAGGGCCTGGCGCGGCGTTTCCGATCCGCCGCACCGTCAGGCGAGAGCCCACTGCGGGTCTGCGGCGGCAAGTTTCTCAGCTTCCAACCGCCTCCAAAGGTCTCGCCACGATAGGTCCCGGACGAAACCGCTCATGCCTCCGCACGCTTCGGTCAGGGCAATGTTCCCCAGACGCTCGAGTATAGCTCCAATGCTTGTGGTACCAGCAGCCTTGAATAGATCGAACAGTTCCTCATTTCGTTCGATGACGCGATGTCCCCAGGCACCCGGCACATCATCCGTGGCAAGCGAATGCTGGAGGTCGGCGTCAATACCCGCCGCCTCGCTCGCGCGGGAGACAACATACCGTATCAGCGGGTAGTAGATTGGCTGGCGGCTGCCTCCGAGCACGCGCACACCGGGAAGGATGGCCAACACCAGAAACGCAAGAACCATGTTGGGGATGAGGCTGCGGTTCAACAACCCTCCGATGATTTCCGAAGCCGTGAAACGAACCACGGCTGCGCCACCGGCATGATGGACCAAATCCTCTCCCGACAGCCGAAGCGGCATCCGCTTTCCGTTTTCATAGAACCAGAAGAAGTCTGTCCCGCGCGCGAGCCAACCAGCCCAGGGCCCGGCAGCCAAATGATCGATTCCCTCCAGAATTCCCGATGCGACCTTTGGATTTCCCAGCAGACGCCTATGCAGCCAGGAAGTTTCGTCGGACAGGTGGTCGACGACCAGATCGGCGACATCCTCGTCATCGATCTGGAGAAAAGCACAATTGTTGCCGAACATTTTCGGCCAAAGAGCAATGTTTGCGGCCTTGATCGCACGTGCCGGTTTTTCGAACTGCGTCGGTGGAAGAAGATCACGGAGTTGTGCAAGCGCCTCGCTGGATGCCTCCGGCTCTACCGGTACAAGCTCGAACCGATAGGGCCCGAGTGCCGTGAGCAGGCCATAGCCGATCATCCGGCTTCGGCTGAGGCCAAAGATGTTGACCGCCTTTCCATCGACCGTTAGCCACCCCGGTCCCTTACGAGAACTTTCGACAAGGCTCACCGTCGAAACCGCATAGGAAACATAGGTCGAGCACCCATGCGCAGCGAGCCCAAGCAGACTGAAGGCATGTGTGTAACAGGCTTCCGGCTCAAGTATGAGGAGCAAGTGCGGGCCGGTCTGCAAGACGCGGCGATTTTCAAAATCCCGACAGATTTGAGCTACCGTTTCATCTGGCAGTCGATTGCGAATTGCCGCCTTGCGGATGACGTGGAGGAGCTTGTTGAAAGCGACAACCCGGCAGTCCGGCAGCGCTTTCGAAACAGGCGGGTCGAAAAGACGACAGGCATAATCGCGAACCGGCCGGGAGAAAAAAGGTTGCATCCACGGATATAGCACGGCCAGCGCCCGAAGGACCGCCTGTTTCCCCTCAGCGTTGTTTGCCAGACGGTCCACCTCTCAACTTGTCCCTCATCGATGTTCCGCACTCACCAATGGATATGCCGTGCCCCGTCGTTTTCTGCGTTCAATATCGTAACGGGATTTGCAATTCCTTGCGCCAAACCGCTTCGCCAGAAGCTAGAGCCGGCATTGGCGGCGGAAATCGGTTGGCGTGGTTCCGAACGCCCGCTTGAAAGCTGTCGTAAAGTGGCTGGAACTGCCGAAGCCGCACTCCATCGCGATTTCGGTCAATGACCGTCCGCTGCTGCGAAGCAGATCGCAAGATTTCTCCAGCCGGCGTTTCGCCCTGAATGCGTACGGCGTTATGCCGGTCGACTGCTTGAATGCCCGCCAGAGGTGGAAACGGCTAAGCCCTATCTCTCTTGCAAGATCGGGCAACGCCCACGCTTTGTCCAAGGTTTCCAGAACCTCCAGCACCTGCTTCAGGTCGAATGGCGACAAACCGCCCTTTGCCAGTTCGTGGGGCGCGCCATTCGCCCTGACCATCCGCCCGAGCAGTTGTATAGCCTGGGACTCCACCATGGCCAGGCCGAGAGGATCGGGCTGCCTGAGCTCGATGGCGATCCGCTGCAGCGCCAGCTCCACGATGCTGTCTCGAAACCCTATCGCGGGCGGCAGGTCTGCCAGACAATGGCGCACCGTTTCGCCAAACGTCTCCTCGGCGAACTGTCGTTCGACCGATACGAGAAGGTAGGACGCGGTCGCGTCGCCCTCGTCCCACCCGCTCCATCTCGTGCCGGCAGGAAGGCAGATCAACGAGCCGGCGCGCCGCGGCGAGAAGGAAATGCGGCGCCCGTCGATGAAATCCTCACCACGGAACGCTGCCCCCCTGAGGTTCAGGATGAATACATGGGCGGAGCAGGCGAGGTCTGTTTCCTGCCTCTCCAGGCCGGTTCGTTTGATCAAGTCCGCGCGCACGCGTCCCCAGCTCTGATACTGATGGACCAGGGTCTGGCACCGACACCGCCGGATGGTGCACGGATCACCGCAAAACACTTCTCCCACAGGAAAATACTCCCGCTTAAGTGGCAGCGTATTCCTGCGTCTCTACGAACCCTGAGTTATGACTTCATCCAGAAATAATTCATGGTTGGTGAAAGATGTGACTTTTATGAAAAAAAATCATTCCACTGAAAGCGATCAATCCCGCGCCAGCCTATTGGCGACTTCGACCTATACTCGACCCAGGTGAAACACTGCTTCGTTGATCATGAAGTTTCCCTCCGTCCTGTTGCGGCATCTCACCGAACGAGCGACTGTGGGAGGCATCTTGCATGCGAGGCCTCAAGGACTTCCTGGCCGAGTGCGATCTTGGGCCAAGAATCAACGAACTCAGCGGCTTCTTTGCAGCAACCGCCGCTGGCACGAGCGGCATGCCGGTGCGCAGGCCAATCGCTGATACACGCCTTCTCCCAAGCGAGGATCTCCTGCTCGCCATGGTGAAACTGCATGCCGCACGGCAAGGTTTCTTCGACCAGCACTATCACGGCAGCATCCCCTACAGGCTGGAGGAGGAGTGCCGTATGGCCTATGCAGTCCTCAATTGCGCGCGGCAGCGGGAGACTCCTTTTTTACTTTACAGCCTTGGAACGGCGGAAGGGACGATGGCGAGAACGCTGTCGGAGATGGCGAACGGCCAGATCCGGACGCTGTCATGCAGCCCCAACCCGGAAAATTATCGATGCTTCCTGGGTTATGGAGAGCCCCCGCACGCGGAGTTCTTCGTTGCACCTTTTCACAAGCTGACCAAGGACGTCATCAGTTCGGATAGCCGACTTGCGAGGTTCGCCGGCGGCTTCGATCTCATCCTGGAGGACACCACCTTCCAGATGTACTCCCCGAGCCGGGCGAAGCAGATCGAGTATGTCGCCCAGCACCTCAAGGCGGACGGCATATTCGTCTTTGTCGAGAAGTTCCGGGCGCGTGACGCGCAAGACTACCAACGCCGCGAGGAGCAAAAGGATTTCGGCTTCAAGGCGCGCTACTTTCCGAGAGACGACATCGAAAAAAAGAAAACTGCCGTCCTCGGCACCATGCACGACAATGAGGTAACGCTGTCGGAGATGTGTGACGCGATACATGCGCAATTCAGGCATTGCGTGATGACGTGGAACAGCGGCAACTTCTACAGCCTCGCGGCGAGCAACGCCCGGGAAAACCTGGACCTCTATCTGTCCCGGATGGCGCCTGCCGCGATCCCGCACGAATATGTCTACGACACCGGTCTGCCCCGCGAGCTCGATGAATGCCCCACGGAGCAGAACTGATAGGGCAGGCACGTTCGTGTCGGTGGAACCGGTTGAAGCCCGGCCTACCGAACCATCGCCGTCAGGCACCCTGCCCTTAACCTGGGTTTGAGTGGTGACGGACGCTCAAACATCAGCCTGCTCAACTTTCGCAAGGGCATGAGCGGTGAGAAACACCAAGAACGCGCTCCGCCGGCTGGACTATGTTTTCACGGCCGTTGACCAGGGCAGCTTCAGACAGGCCGCAAGGGTGCTGCATGTGAGGGAATCCAGCGTGAGCCGCAACGTCGTCGCACTCGAGCAATTTCTCGACATGCAGCTGTTCGAACGGAGCGCGCATGGCGTCCGTCCCACCGGAGCCGGCCGAGCCTGGATCGACGTCGCCAGAACACATTATGAGGGATTGCATCAAGCCCTGGCCGAAGGTGCGGGTGAGCCGCGCCGCCGCAACGCGCTCAGCATCGGCATATCCGGGCTGGTCGGACGCGCCTTCCTGACGCGCCTGATCCATCGTTTCCGCGACCTGTATCCGGAGGTTGGTCTCGTCATCGAGGATATTTCGCATGGACAGTGCCTGGCGGCGATACGGCGACGGCGTCTCGACGTCGTCTTCGTAAGAGGGGCCCAGGCCGACACGTCATGCTGCAGCGAAACGTTCGGTCACGAGCGCCTGTTCGTTCTCCTGCCGGTTCACCATCCCCTGGCGAACGAGGCCGCCATTACATGGGCAGATCTCGCGGACGAACGCTTGTTGATGCCCGCATGTCCGGAAACACCGTCTGCGCGTCCGCGGATGGCCGACCACATTACCGCCGAAGGCGCGGTCGTTCAGACATGCGGTAGCGCCAGCGAGATGACGGCGATCCTCAAGGTACAGCTTGGTCAGGGCGTGATCCTGGCGGGCGAATGCTTTGCCCGGTCAGTCGCCATCGATGCAACGACGTGGCTGCCACTCTGGGGCGAGAACAGTGTCTGTCCGATCAAAGCCCTGTGGCTGGGATCGAACCCGAAGAGGGCGCTGCTGCGACTGCTCGGGATTGCTAGAAATGTCGCAGGCCCGGTCTCGGACGAGCGTGGTTCCTCGCGGCACCAGAGTGGATAGCCAACCAGCCATCACCTGGTGGCATGAGGGTGTTCGTCATCCCCGTTTCAAGCCACCGATGAACGCTTCGCCTTGGAGAAACCTCGATCTGTCGCAATGAACTTTTCCAACATCGGCGCGATGAGACGGGCCGGCTCGGCCGGCGGACGGCCAGATTCCTGGCCGAGCAGGCTGGCATAGGCTGCGAGATCCCGGTGCAGTGCCGCCGGCAGCTCGATGGTGACCCTGACGGGCCTGTCGTCGGCAATCAGTCCAAGTTTCAGCTTTGTCATGGTCACTCCGTGTAGGGTTCGAGGACAAGATCGCGGGTCACGACGACGCGAACGGGGAAGCCAGGGCGAATGGTGAGCGTCGGTGGAACCTGCAATTGGCTGCGCACGATCTGCTGTCCAGCGTCGTTGATGGTCTCTTGCATGCCACGCCGGATGGCCGCGACCAGACGGCCGTCCTCGCTGACAGCCAGTTCGGTGCCGACCGCGAGCAAGGTTGAGAGCCCGGCGGCCTTGGCAAGGTCCCACCAATGATGGTCAACGCCATCCTGGAGACCGGCATAGCCCTGTGCGTCGGCGCCAGGCTGACGCTCGAGCACGACCGATCGGCCGTTCGGGAATATCAGGCGATTCCAGACCAAAAGGATCCTGCGTTGCCCGAACTGTGTGCCGTTGTCGTATTGGCCGACCATGCGTGCGCCCTGCGGAACGAGCAGGGACCGACCCGTCAAGCTGTCGTAGACGTTCTCTGTCACCTGCGCCGTGATCTGGCCGGGAAGGTCGGAGCGAATACCGGTTATGAGCGCAGCCGGGATGACCGCGCCTGCCTGAAGCACGAAAGGCGACGCTGGTTGCGTGACGCGATCCGCCGACGTGGTGCGTCGGTCGACGGGCGCGTCGAGGAAGGCCAGTTGCCTGTCCTGGATTGTCTGTTGACCCCGCAGACCGGCCGGATCGGGACCGCCGAGGCTCGGTGGAAGCGCGCCCGCCGGCCCCGCAGTCGCAACGCCAGGAGATGCCTGGAAGAAGATGCGGCTGGTGCGGGCTGCTTCCTCGTCCTGGCGGCGGCGTTGTTCCGCCTCGTCCACCGCCGGCGCCGTGATGACTGGCGGCGTCGCCGGCTGCCCCTTGTTCTGCGCCTCGAGGATCGGCCGGCCGAGGTCGCCGGGCAGCGGCGGGCCAAGCACCGGACCGGTGTAATCCCGCGGCAGGCCGGCCAGACCATCGGCGGGCTGTCTGTTGGTGGTCGAATAAAGCTCCTCGCCGGCATCTCCCGACATCGGCGTCCGCAGCGCGTAGATCAATGCACCGCCAAGGCCGAGCGAGGCGACGAGAGCAACGCTGGCGAGCGCCTTGCGCGACAGGCGGGTGACGCGCGGCGGCTCGGCTCGGAGCCGCATCGCCGAAGCAGCGCCGGCTTCTTTCTTCTCACTCATGACGGCCTCCCATCGGTGCGCCCGATCCTGACGGTCTGCTGTGTCCTGCCGCTGCCAAGGCGCAGTTCGGCAGCGCCGAAGAGCCGGTCGACGATCAGCAGGTTGCGGTGAATCCGGCAGTTGGCGATCTGCGCTTCCCCCTCGGGGCCGATCACGAAGATCGGCGGCATCTCGCCCTGCACGATGCCACGTGGAAACTCGACATAGACGCGCCGGCCATCGTCATAGACCGCTACCGGCTTCCATGGCGGGTTGTCGCCGCTCAGCCCATAGCGATAGTTGCGAGCCGCCATAGCCTGGATGAGGGGCGTCGCAGCGGTACTGTCCTTGCTCCCCGGAACTCTCGGATAGGCCCAGGACACGGCCGGCATGTAAGATTTCTGGCCCGAGCGCAGTTCAAGCATGTAGGTCCGCCGATCCGTGGTGATGATCAGGTTGGTCGTGATATCGGGACGCGAGGGCTTCACCAGCACATGGACACGGCGGGTCATTCCGGAACCCGATTCCGTGTCGCCGATGATCCATCTGGCGGTGTCGCCCGCCGCGATCGGCCCCGCACCGGCCAGGCTTTCGCCCAGCTCGAGGGCGATGTCGGTGATCTGCCCTGGCGCGGCGTAAACCTGGTAGAGTGCACCTTCCGACCACGGATAGACTTGGATTGCATTGTAATAACCCTGGCGGCGGGGTTCGACGCGGGCTGCCGCATTGGCGTTTTCGACCCGTGCCGCGGGCGCGCCTGCCGCTGCACCACCCCGGGCGGGAGACCAGGCCGGGGGAACATGCAGGGGCTTCGGTCGATCATCGCTGACGGACGTGGCAAGAACCGGCAAGGGCGGAACGTCGCGGTCATACAGGATCTGCGGCGGCTTCTGGGGCGTGGCACAGCCAACAAGCATTGCTGCCGAAACCAGCAGGAACAGCAGGGCAGATCTCGAAAGAGCCGAGGCGAGGACGGGATGGCGTTGAGCATTTCGATCCTTGCGGACCAGCAACCGGTTCATTGGCTCATCTCCCGCGACCACGAGATTGCGTTGACGTAGATGCCAAGCGGATTGGCCCGAAGCTGGTCTGCGTCGCGCGGCGGCTCGACAACGATGGTCAGGATCGCCGTCCACCGCTCGGTCGTGGAGAGCTGGCCGTTTTCGTATTGCCTTTCGGTCCAGGCGACGCGGAAGCTGTCCGGCGACGCGCGAATGACCGATGAGACTTCGACGGAAATCTGCCGCTTGCCGAGCTTTGCGAACGGATCGTTGGCGCGGGCGTAGTCGTTGAGCGCGGCCGCACCCCGATCGCTCGTCCACTCATAGGCGCGAAGCCAGTTCTGGCGCACGATGACGGGATCGGCCGGGATCGCGCGAACCTGCTCGACGAAGCGAGCCAGATGCCACGCGACCTGCGGATCGGTTGGCCGGTAGCTCCCAGTCGCCGGCGCGATCGCCTGAGCCTGGCCGAGGACGTCCACCTGGACCACCCAGGGCACCACGGTTCCGCGCGCCGACTGCCACACGAAGGCGGCGGCAAGGCCGGTGGAGAGGATCAGCGACCCGAATGCCATGTAGCGCCAGTTGCTGGCCTGGACGCGGGCCGAGCCGATGCGCTCATCCCAGACCTGCGCGGCGCGCTGGTAGGGCGTTTCCGGCTGAGGGGTCTTTCCATAGTGGGTGGCGGGTCGCTTGAACGGGTTCACGAGTTGTCCCTTTCGGAAAGGTTGACGGATGTACCGGGGCCGTGGCTGTCGCCGGATCGGACCGCATGCACTGCGGCGTCGACGCCGTGGCCGATGTGTCTGCCGCGTCTCATGCGCTGCGCCCAGGCCGGCGGCCCTTCGTCGGTTGCAATCGAGGAGGTATGGGATGAAGGCTCCGACGCGCCGCCGGTACCGGTGCCCGCCTTGCTGACGAACGCGCCGCCAGTGGCACTCACCGCGTTCCGGCTACCTTGTTCGAAACCATCCTTGATGCCGTCAGCGGCGGAAACCAGCGTCCGCCGAAGGGGTGAAAGAGCCGCGTTCGCCGCCGCGACGGCGACACCGCCAACCCCTCCGGTGACGCTGCTCTTGCCGCTCCCGTCCATCGCGCCCAGTTGGTAGGCCCCCGACATTGCTCCCGCTGCCGTCGCTCCAGCGCGGACAGCAGCGGCACCACCCGATAGCGCCGCGGTCCCACCCCTGGCGGCGAGGAACGCTCCCCCGCCGGCGCCAAGAACCGCTCCACCGGCTGCCAGGCCGGTGCCGGCGGCGGCACCCGCGCCGAGTTGCGGGCCACCGCTGACCAGGCCGGATGCGATGCCGGGACCGAAAATGCCCAGCCCAAGCAGCGACAGCGCGGCCAGCACCACCGCCATGGCGTCGTCGACGGTCGGCGTTCGCCCGCCGAAACCTTGCGTGAACTGGCCAAACAGGGTCGAACCGATGCCAATGACGACGGCGAGCACCAGGACCTTGATGCCCGAGGAAATGACGTTGCCGAGGACGCGTTCGGCCATGAACGCGGTCTTGCCGAAAAGGCCGAAGGGGATCAGGACGAAACCCGCCAGCGTCGTCAGTTTGAATTCAATCAGTGTCACGAACAGTTGAATGCTGAGAATGAAGAAGGCGAGAATGACCAGCGCCCAGGCGAAGAGCAGGCAGGCGATCTGGATGAAATTCTCGAAGAACGCCACCCAGCCCATCAGGTCGGAGATGGACTCCAGCAACGGCCGCGCGGCGTCCAGCCCTGTCTGCGCCACCTTTCCCGGACGCATCAGATCCTGCACGGTGAAGCCCGTTCCGCTCGCCTTGAGGCCGAGGCCGGCGAAACTGTTGAAGACGATCCTTGCGAGATCGCTCCAGTTGGAGATCAGATAGGCGAAGACGCCGACGAACAGCGTCTTCCTGACCAGTCGCGCGACGATGTCCTCCTCCGCGCCCCAACTCCAAAACAGCGCGGCCAGGGTCACGTCGATGGCAATCAGCGTCGAGGCGATGAAACTGACCTCGCCACCAAGCAGGCCAAAGCCGGAATCGATGTAACGGGCGAAGACTGCAAGGAAATTGTCGATGACGCCGGTACCGCCCATGGATCAGTGCCCCGTACCTGTGGTCTGCGGCTTTGGGTCTGTCCTGCCGAGAAAGCGGTCGCGGGTTTCGGCCCAGACGCGCAGGCATCCGGCATCGTCCGACGCTTTCTGTCCAAGGCGCTGGCAGCGGCGCTGGCCTTCACGCAGGGCGTTGTGATCGGACTGGATGACTGGCCTGGACGCCAGCGGGACTGGCTCCATGTTACCGGCCAGCCCGAGCGCCACCGCCGTGACGACGATGGCGGCCACCACAATTGTGGCCGTTCGGGCAAGCATCCTGCGGTTCATAGAGCCGTCCTCACTTGCGGTTGAACATCTGCGCATTGCCGGGCTGGTAGCCGCTGCCTGGCGCGAGGAAACGACGGCGTTGCTCGCGTCCCTGCGTCACCGCCGCGGCGCGCTCCGCTTCGGTCAGCGCACCGGCGCGGCCGTTGGCAGCGAGCAGCGCAACGAGATCGGAAAGCTGTTGCGACTGAAGGGCGAGGAGCTGGTTACCGGCCTGGGCTGCCTGAAGCGCGCCTGTAGCGCCCTGGCTCTGACCGACGAGCTCGGACATTTGAGTGCGGTTGGCGTCGATGTTGCCAACGACACTGGCCTGCACGCGCATCGCGTCCTGTAAGCCGCCGACCGTATTGCGCCAGCGCGATCGTGCATCGGCGACGAGACGCTGGTCCGTCGCCGACATTGATGCTTCGCCATATTGCTGCCGGAAGGCTTGATCGATCTGCTGCACGTCGAAGGCGATGTTGTGTGCTTGCTGCAGCAGTTGCTGCGTCCGCTGCGTCGCTTTCTGAAGCTGCTGCAGTGCTGAGAAAGGCAGGCTCGCGAGATTGCGCGCCTGGTTCATCAGCATCTGAGCCTCGTTCTGAAGCGAGGTGATCTGGTGACTGATCTGTTCCAGGGAACGCGCGGCCGTGAGCACGTTCTGGGCGTAGTTGCTGGGATCGAAAACAAGCCGCCAAGCATGCGCCTGTGGGGCCAGGACAGGCGAAAGCGCAAGTGGCGCGGTGAGCACCGCCACGGCCAGCAGTTGGGCGCGCGCGTTGAAACGGGTCATGGGCGGACCTCCTTTTGGTTTTCAGGGATGGGGGCGTGGAATTTGGGAAGAAGATCGGCCGCCCAGTTCACACCGCGGGCCCTGAACCAGGCGTCGAGGAAGCCTTCGCGGCCGTTCTCTTCGAGAACACGGGCAATGAGCGCCTGATCGGACTTGGCGGATGCGGCGCAAAGCGCGAGACCGACTTCCGACAGCCCCAGCTCGAACAGACGATTTCCCTGGCGGCTTTGGCAGTAGTAATCCCGTTTCGGTGTCGCCCGGGCGAGGATCTCGATCTGCCGGTCGTTCAGGCCAAAACGCCTGTAGATTGCCGTGATCTGTGGCTCTATCGCTCGCTCATTCGGCAAGAGGAGCCGCGTAGGACAGCTCTCGATAATGGCCGGCGCAATGACGGACCTGTCGATGTCGCTGAGAGACTGGGTGGCGAAAACAACCGATGCATTCTTCTTGCGCAGCGTCTTCAGCCAGGCGCGAAGCTGATCGGAGAACCCCTCGTCATCCAGCGCAAGCCAGCCCTCATCGATGATGAGCAACGTCGGCCGGCCATCGAGCCGGACGCCGATGCGGTGGAAGAGGTAGGCGAGCACCGCCGGTGCCGCTCCGGTTCCGACCAGACCTTCGATCTCGAATGCCAGGACCTGCGAATTGCCAAGAAGCTCGGCCTCGGCGTCAAGCAAGCGGCCATACGCACCGCCGACGCAATAGGGGCGCAATGCCTGCTTCAGATCGTTGGACTGCAGCAGCACGCTGAAACCGGTAATGGTCCGCTCTTCGATGGGTGCGGAAGCAAGCGAGACCAGTGCCGTCCAGATGTGCTCCTTTGCCTGCGGGGTTACGGGGACACCTTCACGCATGAGGATCGCTGCGATCCAGTCGCCGGCCCAGGCGCGCTCATGGGGATCATGGACGTGCGCAAGCGGCTGCAGGGAGACCGATGCGTCCGACCCGTCGGTCAGGCCGCCGAGATCATGCCAGTCGCCGCCCATCGCAAGCACGGCCGCCCGGATCGAGCCGCCGAAATCGAAGGCGAAGACGCGCCCCTGCTCGTAACGGCGGAACTGAAGTGCCATCAAGGCAAGCAGCACGGACTTGCCCGCGCCGGTCGGGCCGACCACCAGCGTGTGGCCGACGTCTCCGACATGTAGGGAAAACCGGAACGGGGTCGAGCCTTCGGTCCTGCCGTAAAGCAGCGGCGGCGCGTCGAAGTGCTCGTCCCGTTCCGGCCCCGCCCACACGGCACTGAGGGGGATCATGTGGGCGAGATTCAAGGTGCTGACCGGAGGCTGACGGACATTGGCGTAGGCATGTCCCGGCAGGGAACCAAGCCACGCGTCGACCGCGTTGACGGTTTCGACCATCGCGGTGAAATCGCGCCCCTGGATCACCTTCTCGGCCAGCCGCAGCTTCTCGTCGGCACGGCGCGGATCGGCGTCCCAGACTGTGATCGTCGCGGTGACATAGGCCATGCCGGTGACGTCGGCGCCGAGTTCCTGCAGGGCGGTGTCGGCGTCGGCCGCCTTGTTGGCCGCATCGGTGTCCACGAGCACGGATTGCTCGCTGGTCATCACCTCCTTCAGGATCGCGGCGATCGATTTGCGCTTGGCGAACCATTGCCGCCTGATCTTGGTCAGCAGCCGGGCCGCGTCGGTCTTGTCGAGCAGGATGGCGCGGGTCGACCAGCGATAGGGAAAGGCCAGCCGGTTGAGATCGTCGAGCAGGCCGGGCGTCGTCGCTGTCGGGAAACCGACAATGGTCAGGATGCGAAGATGCTGGTCACCCAGGCGCGGCTCCAGCCCGCCGGTCAGGGGCTGATCGGCCAGCAGCGCGTCGAGATAGACGGGTGTTTCCGGGACCCGGATGCGCTGGCGATGTGTCGAGACGCAGGAATGCAGGTAGCTCAGCGTTTCGCTGTCGTCCAGCCATGCGCATTCCGGCATCATGCCTTCAAGCAGCGCCAGCACGCGCGCTGTCCGATCGGCGAAGGCACGCACCACCTCGCGCGGATCGAGTTGAGACCGTTCGCGCCCCTCATAGAGCCAGATTTCGGCGCGCGCTGCCTCCTCGGCCGGCGGCAGGTAGAGGAAGGTGAGCAGGTATTGCGATTCAAAATGCGCGCCGGCTTCCTCGAAGCCGGCCTTGCGCTCGGCGTCGAGCATGGCAGATGCCGGATCGGGAAAAATGCTGTCGGGATAGATCGAGGCCTCGCGCCGCTGCGCCTCCACGAAGATGCTCCAGCCGGAGCCGAGCCGGCGAAAGGCGTTGTTGATGCGGCTGGCGGCAGCGACCAGTTCTGCCGCTACGACGGAATCGAGATCCGGGCCGCGAAACCTGGCGCTGCGCTGCAGGCTACCGTCCTTGTTGAGCACGATGCCTTCGCCAACGAGCGCCGCCCAGGGCAGATAGTCGGCGAGGCGGCTGGCGCTGCGGCGATATTCAGCGAGGTTCATCATCGGGACTGCCCTCACACCGCAAGGTGAGCGGGCATGCGCAGATGCCGGCGGCCCACCTCGACAAACAGCGGATCACGCTTCGCCGCCCAGACCGCCGCGAAATGCCCGATCGCCCCGATGACGAGCCCGAGCAGCCAGAGCCGGAGGCCAAGGCCGATCGCACCGGCGACGGTGCCGTTCACGATGGCGATGGAGCGCGGTGCGCCGCCGAGCAAGATGCGCTCGGTCAGCGCGCGATGGACCGGCACCGAAAACCCCGGTACCGCGTCGAGCTGTTCGAAAGCGGCCGCCATCAGATGAGCGCTCCGCCGCCGAAGGAAAAGAAGGACAGGAAGAAGCTCGACGCCGCGAAAGCGATGGACAGACCGAACACGATCTGGATGAGACGGCGGAAACCGCCGCTGGAATCGCCGAAGGCCAGGGTAAGACCGGTGACGATGATGATGATCACGGCGATGATCTTGGAGACCGGCCCTTCGACCGACTGCAGGATTTTTTGCAACGGCTGCTCCCACGGCATGGAGGAGCCCGCGGCGTGGGCGGCCGTCGCAAGCATGAGGGTATTGGCGGACATGGCGGCGATGGTCGTCACCGCGCGACTGGCACGCAGGAGTTTTCGAGTCATGCGGGGTCTCCTGGGTTCGATGTGAGTTGGACGATGCGGTAGTCGTCGTGCGGGCCGAGGCCATCGACACGTGCGAGTTCGATGAGCCGCCGCTGCGAGCCCCGACCCGACAGCACGGCAACGACATCGATGGTCTCGGCGATCAAAGCGCGCGGGACGGTGACGACTGCTTCCTGGATGAGTTGCTCGAGACGGCGCAGCGCGCCGATGACACTGCCGGCATGGATCGTTCCGATCCCGCCCGGATGGCCCGTGCCCCATGCCTTGAGCAGGTCGAGGGCTTCCGCGCCGCGAACCTCGCCGATCGGGATACGGTCGGGCCGCAGGCGCAGCGAAGAGCGGACCAGATCGGCAAGCGTGGCGACGCCGTCCTTGGTGCGCATGGCGACGAGATTGGCCGCGGCACATTGCAGCTCGCGTGTGTCCTCGATGAGGACGACGCGATCGGCGCCCGTCGCAACCTCGGCCAAAAGCGCGTTGGTCAAGGTCGTCTTGCCGGTCGAGGTGCCGCCGGCGACAAGAATGTTAGCGCGCGTCTGGACGGCCGACCGCAACGCTTCAGCCTGTGGACCGCTCATGATGCCGGCATCGACATAGTCACCAAGACTGAACACCGCGACGGCCGGCTTGCGGATCGCGAAGGCCGGAGCGGTGACGACCGGCGGTAACAGGCCTTCGAAGCGCTCGCCGGTTTCAGGCAGCTCCGCGGAGACGCGCGGGCGGCCGGCATGCACTTCGGCACCGACATGGTGGGCAACCAGGCGGACGATACGCTCGCCATCGGCGACAGACATCATCAGCCCCGTGTCGGCGAGCCCGGCGGAGAGCCGGTCCACCCAGATACGGCCATCCGGGTTCAGCATCACCTCGACTACGGCGGGCTCTTCCAGCAGGCGGGCAATGGCGGGACCGAGTGCCGTGCGCATCATGCGTGCGCCCCGCTGGATAGCTTCCTGCCTGTAGTGGATGGACGACATTGCGGCCTCGTTTTCGACGGGGCCTCAACAGGTCGTTCCCCGATTGGGGATGACTAAAAGAGCCGCAAGGCGGCCAGGTTCAACAAGTTTCGATTGTCGTAGTGTCGTGGCGTGCAAATACAAAGGAACGGCGCTGTCGCCTCGGGGACGGGACAAGCGTGGAGGTCTAACCTTGCCAGTCCGCCCCAGCCGGATGTTGAGCATCGGTTTCGGAGACAGCCACGTCTTCCGCTATTTCCTGTCGCAGGTTTGGTCCTTTCGCCAGACGCCTGCCGAGTGCGGTGATGAAGTTCTCGTATCGTTCAGCGGCCTTTGCGCGGGCGGCCTGGGCGGCAGGCTCCGGCAAGGCGGGCGTCGTGGCGAGCCAGAAACGGATGAACAGCGCCAGTGTCTCGATCGCGATGCCGACGTCGCGCTCAAGCCGCGTCATGCGCCGGTCGAGCTGATCGAGCCGCTTGCCGATCGCCGCCTCGCGTCGCTCGGCGTCATCCGGGGACAGGAACGAAGCGATGGCGGCTTCCGCCACCATCGACTGGGACAGGTTCCGGCGCGCGGCATAGTCCGCCAGCATCGTCATGACATCCGGGTCGACATAGACAGAGACCTTGGTCTTCTTGCCTCGGACAGCCATCTGCTCAAAGCTCCATGCCGTCTTCCGGATCGAGCGCCACCTGCCGCGCGACGCCTTGCATGAGCTTCGTCAGCTGACGGTTGGCCACCGCATCGTCGTCTGCGTCGTCGCCCGGGTCGAGCTCGAATTCGTTCGCGACCGGCTCCTTGTTTGCTACCGGCTTCACGCGATCGAGCTCGGGCTGATGACGGCGTTCCGCCCCGGTCGGATCATCGTCATCATGCTGTTGCGCCAGCGAGGCAGTGCCAGCCAACTGCGCGAGTGCCGGCAACCTGCTCCAGTTGTCGTCGAGCAATTCTTCGGTGCCAGGCAATTCCGGAGGCGGCAGGATACGCTCCGAAAAGCGGTTGTCTTCATAATAGCGCGCCTTCCGCGCCCGGATCGGCGCTGTGCCCGCAAGCATGACGATCTCGTCCGCAGGCGGAAGCTGCATCACCTCGCCCGGTGTCAGCAGCGCGCGCGCCGTTTCCTGCCGGGATACCATGAGGTGTCCCAGCCACGGTGAAAGGCGATGTCCCGCATAGTTCTTCATCGCACGCATCTCGGTTGCCGTGCCGAGAGCGTCGCTGACCCTTTTTGCCGTCCGCTCATCGTTTGTGGCGAAGCTGACGCGGACATGGCAGTTGTCGAGAATGGAGTTGTTCGGGCCATAAGCCTTCTCGATCTGGTTCAGGCTTTGAGCAATGAGGAAGCTCTTCAGGCCGTAGCCCGCCATGAAGGCGAGCGCGGTCTCGAAGAAGTCGAGGCGTCCCAGCGCAGGAAACTCATCGAGCATCAGGAGCAGCCGGTGACGGCCGGCGCGCGAATGCAGGTCCTCGGTCAGGCGGCGGCCGATCTGGTTGAGAAGCAGGCGGATGAGCGGCTTGGTTCGGTTGATGTCGCTCGGCGGCACAACGAGATAGAGCGTCGTCGGCCTCTCACAGCCCACGATGTCGTCGATGCGCCAGTCGCAGCGCCTTGTCACTTCCGCGACGACGGGATCCCGGTAGAGCCCCAGGAACGACATGGCGGTCGAAAGCACGCCGGAGCGCTCATTGTCGGACTTGTTGAGCAGTTCGCGCGCCGCACTGGCCACGACAGGATGCGGCCCGGCCTCACCAAGATGGGCGGTTTTCATCATCGCAAGGAGAGTGGATTCGATCGGCCGCTTCGGATCCGACAGAAAGCTGGCGACGCCGGCGAGCGTCTTGTTGTTTTCCGCATAGAGGACATGCAGGACCGCGCCGACCAGCAGACTGTGGCTGGTCTTCTCCCAATGATTGCGCTTGTCGAGACTGCCTTCGGGATCGACAAGGATGTCAGCGATGTTCTGGACGTCGCGCACCTCCCGCTCGCCACGGCGAACCTCGAGCAACGGATTGTAGGCGCAGGATTTCGGATTTGTCGGGTCAAACAGCAGCACGCGGCCGTGCTTCGCGCGAAACCCGGAGGTGAGCTGCCAGTTCTCGCCCTTGATGTCGTGGACGATGGCGGAACCCGACCAGGTCAGCAACGTCGGGATAACCAGGCCAACGCCCTTGCCGGATCGTGTCGGCGCAAAACACAGCACATGCTCTGGCCCATCGTGGCGGAGATAGTCTCGCTCCAAACAGCCGATTACGACACCGTCGGGCCCCAGCAGGCCCGCTGCCTTGATCTCGCTCTTGTCGGCCCAGCGCGCCGAACCATAGGTGGCGGCATGTTTTGCTTCCCGGGCCCGCCACACCGACATGCCGATCGCCGCGGCGATGGCGACGAACCCCCCTGAGGCGGAGAGCAGCCCGCCCTCGAGGAAGATGTCCGGCGCGTAGGCGTCATAGAAATACCACCACCAGAAGATGGACGGGGGATAATAGACCGGCCAGCCGGCGAGATCGAACCAGGCCGGGCCGAGTTGTGGCTGAAAGCCGAGTCGCCACGCCGTCCATTGCGTCGCGCCCCACGTCGTCACCAGCACGATGGCAAGCACGCACAGGATCTGCCCCCAGAGGATTTTCGTAGCGGACATCACGGTTCTCCTTGCTGATGAGGCCTAGAGGCCGAGCCCCCGCCTGCGACCAAAGCTCCAGTCGATGCCGCCGTCGATGCGGGCCACGCCGGATACATGGCGGCCGAGCTCTCTCTCAAGCGTCGGTGACCAGGGCACGAGCTGGAAGCCCAGACCATCGTCGATCATGGCGAAGCGGCCGGTCGCGAGGTCGAACCGCCGACGATAGATGCCGGCGACGAACTCACCGCTGCCGCCACGGTGGAAGGGCAACACTGTCTCGGCGGCGAGCTTGTCCCCAAGGGCAGCGAGTTCGCGATCGCGCAAGGTATCGAGCAGCCGGCGCGCGAACACGACACGCCCACCCTTGTCGCGATTGGCCAGACCTTCGCCGATGAGGTGATCGGCGCGTTGCTCGAGCGCCTTCCTGACGTCGGCACCGAAGCCACTGTCAGCGAGCGCCACGGGCTCGCGCGCGACAGTATGCCGATCGAGCCAGGTCGCGCCCGAAGCCCTCACCTGTGCCTTGATGTCGAGATCGGAACGGACGGCGATCGCCACGCGCCGGTCGCCGCGCGCGTCATCATAAGTGCGGAGTTCGACGATGGAGCCCGGCGCACTGTCTCCCGCAGCCGCCAGGTGGGACAGACGGACATGATGGGTGCGACCATCGACGCCGTCGACCACGGCATAGGCGGTGCCGGTCAGCTCATCATCGAGGCCGCGCTCGACCAGCCGCCCGATGACCGGGACAGCGAGCTTTTCCGCCGCCAGCACATAACGATCCGCCGCGCGTTCAATGCCGACTTCCGAGAGCGCGCGGTGCATGCGCCTTATGATATCGCCGCGCTCGCCGAGTTGGCGAAGCACCACCTCGGCTTCGGGCTCGATGCACCATTGCGCTTGACCGACCTGTCTGGCCGCGCCGAGAACTTCGAGAAAGCGGAGCCGGCCGATCTTCAGTGCGTGAAACTCGTCTGGCTGGCGGCCGGCGCGCGGGGCAAGATCGATGAAGCCTGTCGTGGCAGCCTCGCGCATGAGTTGCCGGTCGAGTTGCGTCCAGCGTTCCGCCTCGATCTGCCTTTCGAGGTTGCGGCGGATATCGAGGTCGGTCCGTGGCCCCAACTCCTGGGTGATGAGATCGCGAGCGCGATCCCGCATTCCCTCCTTGATGTAACTGCGCGCGATGACCAGGTCCTCCCCGTCGTCGCGGACGCCGCGCACGATCAGATGGATATGCGGGTGCCCGGTGTTCCAGTGATCGACGGCAATCCAGTCGAGGCGCGTCCCGAGATCCTTTTGCATGCGACCAACGAGATCGCCGGTGAAGGATCTAAGATCGGCCATCTCCCGGGCGTCCTCGGGCGAGACGATGAAGCGGAAATGATGACGGTCTTCCGCGCAGCGCCCGGCAAAGACGCGACCGTCCGCGGGCTGCGTTCCCGGTCCGAACAGCCGTCCCTTTTCACCCTCCCTGGTGACACCGTCGCGGCGCAGATAATCGAGATGTGTTCCGAGCTGTGCGCCGAACGCCGTATGACGAACCACACGCGCCTTGACGACGGCGCCGCGGCTGCGCGACGTGATCAGCCTGTTGGCCTGGATGCTTGCGCGCTGGCCAAGACCGAAGCGCGAGCGGGCACCGCGCACAACGTGACCGGATCGCGGAATGCCACCGCCCGCCTTCCTCGCCGCCACCAACGCCTGGGCGATGAAGGGCCGCCCATGCTGCGCGCGGGTTGAGCGGATGCGGCCCGGACGGATGCGGAATTCGCGCTCACCGGACATGGCGTGACCACGCAACGTGCAAAACAAGACGCGAAATCAGAGATATAGACCGAAAGCACACGGTGCACAGATACGCTGCACCGTGCAAAACCCGACAGAAAGCTGAACAAAAACAACCGTCCGACCCAAGCGCACCGTGCGCGCTTTTATCTTGCCGTCGCTCGGCCGCGGCACCGCGCACCACAGCAATCCTTCGCCATGACACATCAACACGCGCAAGCGCACGCCAAGCCGCAACGCTGGTCATGGCCGTCCGGCATGCCCGTTGCGGATGACGAAAATCTCCTCTCGCCGACCTACCCCTGAACTATCCTGTGTCGCCGTGGAAGCTGATCGCGGAGAGTTCCGGAAGCGATCAGGAGACGGCTGATGGGAAACGGAGGCGCTAATAGTCCGCTCGATGAACATCGCCGCTTCGCGCCAATCCGGCGGACGAGGCGCTTCCAGCGCGATCTTGGAAGGGCGTTCGCCACCCAGCATCGCTGCAAGCGAGGCGACATAGGCACGTGTTTGCGCAGGCAGTGGACGGCCGGACGCCAGGTGCCGATCATAGCGCGCCGGCCCGGCATTGTAAGCGGCGAGCATGGCGTTAACGTCGCCATACCTGTCCCACATCTCACGCAGATAGGCCGTGCCGGCGAGAATGTTGTCATGCGGATCGTAGGGGTCGCGGCCGAGCCGGTGGCGGGTACGCAGTTCAGCCCAGGTGTGCGGCATGATCTGCATCAGACCTATCGCGCCCGCCGGTGACAGGGCTCGTTCCTTTCCGGCGCTTTCGGCGTGGAGCACCGCACGAATCCAGCGCTGCGGAATACCGAACCGCCGCGACGCGTGCGCGATGTGCGCGGCATTACGATCGACGGCCGTGGCGCGTGCGACCGGTGCGGAATGCGCGAGCGCCAGGTCCACTGAGCAGCCGGGCGAGAGCAGACCGGCCGCCACGAGAATGGCGTGCCGTACGTACTTACCTTTCCCGCAGACCCGCAAGCCTGCCAGCGTGCTCGCTGCGGTCAAGGGTGCGCGCAAAGCGCCGGCGGGACGCCGCCCCTGACCTGCGCTGCGCGCGCTGACCGGATCGTGCTCGAGCGGGACGAGGGGATGAAGCGGCTTTTTCGCGAACAAAGGGATGAGAATCTG
The DNA here is from genome assembly GCF_052115345.1 of Mesorhizobium sp. 2RAF21. Classification (NCBI taxonomy): domain Bacteria; kingdom Pseudomonadati; phylum Pseudomonadota; class Alphaproteobacteria; order Hyphomicrobiales; family Phyllobacteriaceae; genus Mesorhizobium; species Mesorhizobium sp. 2RAF21. The sequence continues at coordinate 439,620 of NZ_JBFRGM010000002.1, forward strand.
GATCGTCAGGACCGCGCGGGACCGCATGGCGTCAGCTCCGCGCTTTTCGCGGCTTCGGGCGATTCCAGTGGAGAGACCATGCATCATCATTGTCATCGGACCGGAAGAGGTTGGCACGGATCGGCTGGGCGAAGGCCGGGTCGTCGATCTGGAACGACAGATAGTCACCGGCCCTGTCGCCGGTCTCCTTCCACGCGGCTCCGATCTCCGGACCTTTTTCGTCGTCGCGGCGGATGCGGAAGTCCGGCGTGTTGTCGGCGTCAGTCTTGTTCGCGGGGATGAGTACGACGTCAGCATCGAGGACGAGCGTACGGATGCGGCCGCTATAGCCGGTCCTGGTCTGCTGGAATGCGCCGATATTGGTCATGGCAACCTCCGTTTGTTGCAGGGTGTCGGTAGGAGTGAGCGCGCGTTCAAGGTGTTTGCCGCCACCGGAAACGGCCGCTGCCGTCGTCGGTCCACAACGGCACGGCGGCGCCAAGCAGCAGGTCCGTGGTCGTCGGCCCGAAGTAACGGCCATCGAAGCTGTCGCGGACCTGCCGGTTCATCAGGAACACTTCGCCGCTGTGGATGCGGCGGCAACCCTGCCAGGCGGGCAGATCGCGGCCAGCGCGATCGCGCGCGAGCGCAGAACCGACCTCGGCACCATCCACGGTGATCGCCAGGTTGGTGCGGCAGACGAGTTGTCCGGGCATGGCAAGCACGCGCTTCAGAAGCGACAGGCCATCCGGCAGATAACCGCGTTCCGCCAGAAAGCTCGCGAGCGGTTCCGATGGAACGAAAGCGACAACATCCGCTACGTCCAGCGGCGTGTTAGCGACGACCGTATAGAGCCCGACCGGCACGCTGGCGGAGGCGTTCCATATGAGCTTGACCGGCATCGGTGCAAGGCACGCAAATCCGACACCAAGCGTGCCGAAGACGCAGATGAGAAGGCCGCCGGCGCGCATCACTGCTTCGTCCTTCGGCGCATCAGCCACGCCTCATGACGCGAGAGCGTATAGGAGGACGGCGTTTCGCCGGCGCGCAGGCGGTTGTGGACATGGCGCCAATGAGCCGGATCCACCTCGACGGGATCGATGCCCAATGCTTCGATGGCATCGATGCGCTGAAGCACGCGCTCGACGCTCGACCAGCTTTCGGCTTTCAGCAGAATGTCGCCTCCAGGCCGGACGAAGGGCAATGTCTGGAAAGGCTCGCCGCGTCCGACGGCGCGCACGATGTCGATGCGCGAAACGATGGTGCCATAGTCGTTGGCGGCCCATCGCACGAAGGCGAAGATGCTGTCCGGTGCGAAACCGGCGAGGCTGCGGTGACGGTCGAGGATCTGCTGGTAGCTTTTGCGGCCGAACCTGATCCAGTGTTCGATCCGCCGTTGGCGCCAGGTCAGGTCGACGAGCGTCGTGAAAGGTTTCGGACCGTCCGGCAGCGGACGGGCGCGCATACGGCGATTCGCATCCCCGGTCATGAGGCGTCTCCTTCGGTCGGGAGGTCGAAGGTGGGACATGCGGGCCTGGTGGCGTTGCCGTGATCGGCTGCCGCTGAAGCCTTGTCCGGACACATGCTTTCTGCGTCGTTCACGCCGCGACGGCGCCGCTTACGGTTAGATTCTGAGTTAGAGTCTAAGTTAGGGAGACGATTTCCCGTTGTCTTTCCAGCGCTTAAGGCCTTCCCGGGTTCCCGATAGCACGACCCGGCGGTTCCCGATGGCACGATGGTTCGGGTTCCTGATGGCACGACGCCGTCCCCCTCCCGCGCGGAGGATGGCTCGAAAGCGAGCAGCACGCGCCCGCCAATATCGATCTCGAGAAACAGGCAGTAGCCGGGAAAAGGCTGGCGACGAACGATATCGCGCATTTCGAAGGCGAAGCGCTTGAACGGCGACAGGCTTCCGGACTTCTGGTGGAGATGGCGGAAGTCGAAGCGCCAGCCGGCCTGCTGCCGGCCGCCATGTTTACGCACAAGGCGATAGAGCCAGCGGTCAAGCCCGCCCGTCAGATCGAAATATGCCCTGTCGATGGTGAGCACCAGCGCGTCATCCAGCACGGCCTGGTAGAACCAGTCCGGTACGATCAGCTCGATGCCGGCAGGCCTGCCGTGGCGATCGGTCCGCTCCTGCCATTCGTTGATCCAGGAAAAGCGATGGCGCCGCCCTTCGACCGTCTGGCGGATCGATGTGCACACGGTGGTCGACTGGAGACGATCCAGCGCTGCCTTCAGGCGCCGGTAATCCCGCTGCGACGTGCCACGACCGACAAAGGTCAGGATTTCGTAGGGCGTGGCGGCCATCAGCCGGGAAGTGGCTATTCCGTCATCGCGCGCTTCGACGATCTGGCTCGCCGCCCAGATCAGGATATCGGCGTCCCAGATGGTCGCCATGCCGTGATCCGGCACGGCCTCGACACGGATCGAGACATCACCGCCGCGAAAGTCGATCGGCGCGACGCGGTGGGACTTGGAGAGTGAAAAGAAGGGATAGGCCATGAGGTCCTGCGCATCTCTGGCTGCGAAATCGCCGGGGAGTGCCCTGAACAGGTCGAACTGCCCGCGCTCGGAAAGGGACTGGCTCCGCGCCACCATGAAGAGTTTCACCAACGATCAGCGTGTGCATCGATCGATGCAGGGCGGCTGGCCGGCTGCGTGACGTTTCGCCGGCAGGACCGAACCGCGCGGATCGGATGTCGAGGTGACCGCTCCGTGATCGGCCCAGGCCTTGAGGTCGTCGACGGCATAGACGACGCGACCGCCGAGTTTGCGGTAGGCCGGGCCGGTGCCGTAGGTGCGGTGCTTTTCCAGCGTCCGAGCCGACAGGCTCAGGAACTGAGCCGCCTCCTTGGTGCGCAGAAAGCGCGGGGGTAAGATAGCGCGTTCGGACTGCATGGAGCGTGTCTCCGTGGATTGTTAGGCGACCGCTGGCGTCCAGCGGCGGATGACAACCATGGTGGCGTAGCGAACGGGGCACGGGGGATGGGGAAGTTGGGGGAGACAAAAATCCCCACCCGAGGGCGCCTAGGGTCGGCGGCGGTGGCGAAGGAGCTGGAGGTAGCCACCGGCGATCATGGAGCTCCCACCTTTGACAAGTCCGATCACCGTGTCGCGAAGCGCCGACGTCTTCCAGGGTTCGGAGGCGACGCGAGGCTCACCGTAGATCGACCTGGCGATCTCGCGATAACTCGCCGCGCTCCTGCGACCATCTGCGGCCCGCAGCATCAGCCGCAGCCGGGCGCGGCGCTGCGGCGTTATGCGCGTATCCGCAGGTATCGTTTGCCTTTGCCAGGAGCGCCAGAACCGGGTGAGTGCTTCGATCCTTCCCAACGCATCGGCGTCGAGCGGGATCAGGGCGGCTACGACACCGCCGGGTTTCGCGCCAGGACGAAGGATAAACTGCGTGGCGGCAGGACCGTCATGGAGAGCGTGACGTCCTTCGGGACTTTCACGGTATACGCTGGAGCCTTCCAATGGCGGAGGCCGGGTCGTCGACAGGAAATGCGGGGCGGCGACAAGGGTGACCACGGCAGGGTTCGCGGACGGGGTCCAAAGTACAGTCTGCGACAGGGCGGACAGGTCTGGCCGGGCCGGGAAATCGCAACCCCCAACGCCGTTGCGCATCGAGGTTCAAGGGCGCGGCCTCCGCACCGGCAGACACCAGCTCGTGATATTGTCTGTAATAGTCTTCGCAGCGACGAAGACATTCCCAGGCAAGGCCTTCGACAGAAAGCGCATCGAAAAAGGCGTAGCTGTCAGGATCGCGCCATTGAGATGCTTCGGGCCTCATGCAGCAGTTCCCACAGACGATGCGCTTTCGGAGTGGGCAGAATTGCTGGCCGCAACGGCCCGGGGAAGGCCCTCATTGGGCATCGGGCGATGCCCTGGTCGCATCACCTATGCATCAGGCCTGCGTCAGTCTGGGGATCCGCGCAAAAGAAGAAGATAGCCCTTCCGCGCCATCCAGCGCGCTCTGGCCAGATGGCCTTGATGGACAGTGGCCGCCCGCCGGGGCTCCCGCGCTGGATCGATTCCAAAGACGATCCTGACGATTTCCCGCCAGTCGGCGCCATCGCTGTCGGCGTCGAGCAGACGCGCATACAGTTTGAGATGGGCCTGGTCGTAAGCGGTGAGGTCGTCGCCGGTCGGAGCGGCATCGTCATAAGGCTCGATCATGGGGCAAGAAGCCTTCTTGTCAGCATCCAGGACCGCATTTTATCGGGAAAGGCCTTCTGTCGGAGCACGGTTTCCAGGCATCACGCGATGCACATATCGCATCGGGTTTCGTCGTGCTGCAGATGGAAGCTCCGGATGCCGGAGCCTCACCGGAGAGGCCCCCGCGCCGGAGCGGTGCGGGGGCCCGGTCTTGCCGATCAGTCGGCCGGGTTCCAGATGATGGCGTAGGTTTCGTCGTCATCGTGGCCGGCGGCGCGGCCGAGATTGGCGTAGAGCTTGCGCGGGCCGAACTCGGGGGCGGCGATCGACAGGCTCACATAGTCCTTTCCGGAAGCCTCGCCGGTCCGGACCCAGCCGGCGCCCACTTCGACGCCCTGCGCCAGCACCCGGAAGTCGGGATGGTTGTCGGCGCTCTTGGCCTGGTTGGGCACGATGTCGATGTCGGCGCGGAGGCTGAGTGTCTTGAGCTGGCCTTTGTAGGCGCCGTTTTCCTGCTTGGTGACGTAACCGATCGCGGTCATTTGAAGTCTCCTTTGGGTATTCGCCGGGGACCATTCCCCTGCGATGGCGGACCGTGATGGGCGCGTCCGGACGGCCCGAATCCGGCAGGGCCGCAGCGGCAGCGGAGGACCCGAGCGGGCGGCTTTTTTGGAGCGAAGCGGCGCGAGGAAGCCGCCGCAGGCGGCGGGGAAAAAAGTCGTCAGTCGAGGGTTTCGGGCGGGCCGGATCCGCCCATAGGTCAACAAGCCAGCCGCAGGGAAATGGTCCTTGCCAAGGCAGTTGGAGATTTCACGGCAACGCGCGCGCGCAGAGCCTGGATGCAACGGAGGCTATAGGAATAGCGGGATCATTCGACGCGGCACCTGGCGCAATCCTGCCCAAAAAAGCTCGTGCGCTCCAACACCATTTGCATGTGGGAGTGAAGCAATCAGCGGCGATGCCAGCACCCGAAAATGGAGCGGCCAGTGCTTACGGCGGCAGCGCCTGAGCCAATCGATCTGAACTTGAGATTGGGGCGAGCGGCGGCAATCCAATCTGCCGCCACTCGCCATGTGACGGTCACTCGGACCCGGCCAGCGCCTTGACCTCAGCCCACTGATCGGCAGTGCGGAAACCGCCGCGCTCGGTGTAGCTCTCAACGGGGAATTTCATCCAGCGCGGCAGCCAGCCATCGACTTTCTGCCTGCCGTTTTGGCCAGAAATGAAGTCGCGGATGATGGTCTTCTGCGTCTTCACCTTCTCCGAAACATTGCCGTCAGCGACCTCATTGCCACCGATCTCGGCAAGTATGGCGTTGACGACTTCCCTGTCACGCAGCAGGTCGAAGAAAGCGTCGTCCGGCTTCCAGCAAGTTGCCATATCAACGTTGAGATGCGCGCCGAGAAGCTCGACGACTGCCGTTCCGGCGCAAAGCGTTTCCGCCATGACAAAAGCCAGCACCCGCGCGACATCCTCGTCAGTCAACGCAAGCAGTTGGACGAAGATAGTGGCGAGGGTAACGTCATCGCCGTACCCTCCCGCAATGGTCGTGTCGTCATCCAGCCGACCAAGCAAGGTCAGAACCTCGCGCAGTTTTCCGGCGAAAACAGCTTCCGCTTTGCTTGCGGCGATGCTTTCCGCGATGGCCTGATTTGCAGCGCGTTGCGGTTCCAGCCGTACTTGCCACAGGTGTGAGCCGGCAATCGCATGCGCCACCATCAATCGGAGCGCGACACCCGGATGATCGAACAGCGCGGCGCGCACCGCTGCATGCCGATGCAGATCGACATAGTTCTGCATCGGCCCGGTGAGTTCTGCGCGAGACATCTTTACCGGTGTCTCGACTTGCTCGCCGTCTTGTTCATCGAAGCGGAGACGGCGTGCTTCCTTGCGCGTCAGCCAGCCCTCATGAAACTCGACCTCGCCGCGCTGCGAGACAGCGATGATCACCTTGCCGCCCTTTTTCTTCGGCGTCTTCTCGTGATCGTAAGAGTGGAAATATTGGCCGGGTTCCAGCACCGCCACGTCGCGCCAACCGGCTTCGAGATAGGCATCACGCTTAGCCGCGATTGCCTCGTTCTGCTTGCGCCAGAACAGATCGACATCGGCGAAATAGCAGTCCTCGCCAAACAGGTCGGAGACGATCAAGCCGCCGTAATCCTCGACGGCAAACAGCGCCACCTTTGTGGAAATCGACTGGCCGCCGAACAGCCATTGCTTCAGCTGCCTGCCATGCGGCGCGTACTGATCGGGATCGGCAAGGAGCTCCAGCCAATGCTTTTGCTGATCCTTGGAGGCCATGGTGAGGTGACGCACCGTCTCGGCGTCGATCTCGTCCTTGCGGTAGGCTTCGCGGATCTTGGGCAGCAGACGCCCGAGCGCCAGAATGCGCCTCACCTGAAGCTCGGTGATGCCGAATGTCGCGGCAACATCGCTGATCGTGCGGCCCTGCCCGATCAGGCGCGTGAACGTCTCCCATTGTGAAACCTCATCGGGATCGAGGCGGGCGATGTTCTCGATCAACGACGCCTCAAGCGCGGCGGCGTCGTCGCCGTCTTCCATGATGGCGCAGGGCAAGGCTTCGACCTCGCCGCGCTCCCCGGCGACTGTCTTTGCCGCGAAATAGCGCCGCCGTCCGGCGACGATCTCGAAGCTCTCCGGTGTGCCGTTCGGCCTGACCAGCAGCGGCACCAACACGCCGCGCGCCCTGACGGAGGGCAAGATATCGGAGATATCCGGCGCGCGTTTCGAATGCCGCATGTTGGCGATGGAGACACTCAATCTATCGATAGGAATGTGAGCAAGCTGCATGATTTCTTCTCCTTTGGCTCTGGTTGCGTTTGGTTGCCGCGAGGCCGGAGGCCGAGCAGCGGACCGGCTTTGCATCTAGCGGCGCTTGTCATCCGCCTCGTCGGGCGGAAGCTCGAAATGGGAAAGTGCCAGCGCCTCTGCGGCATGCCGCAAAAGCTGCTCCGCCTCGGCAATACGGCCAGCGACGCGCGCGGCCTCGGCATAAACCGTGAGTGGAAAGTGAGGCGCGAAGTAAAGATCGCGCTCTATGCCAAGACCGAGAGGGCCTTTCACGGCTTCCAGTTCGGCAAGGCTGATGCTGCCAAGTTCAGGGAAGCCAAAGCCAAGATCGCAAAGCCCGAATAGCGTGTCGCCGTCCTTGTCGAGCTCGGTCAAAAGCCATGTCGCTGCCCCAACCGGATTGAACAGTTTCACAACCGGGACATGGTTGGTTCCAGTCTCGGCTGCGCCGTTGGCGAGCAGCCGTGTGCGCAGTTCGTCCGTGATCAGGATCATGGCGAAGTTCCTTGGTGGGAATGATCGGGTTGAGTGCAATCGCGCCGGCGCTCAAGCTGCGATGCCCGCCTCAGCATCGCCTGCCACGCCATTGTTGAAGGCGAGCAGGAAATTGGCGGCTTTCGAGGCGAGGCTGGCCGCGCGAAAAATCGCGCGATTGTCCTCGCGCAACGCCGTGAGCCACGAGCCGATATAGTCGGAGTGGCGCACCGTCGGCGCGATGCCGAGCGCCGAGCAGACGAAGGCCGCAGCCATCTCGGCTATCAGTTCTTCACGGGCATAGGTTTTGGAGCCGAATGCCCCGGTGAGATCACGGGCCAGACGCGTCGGATGCCCGGTCCAGTGACCGAGTTCATGAAAACAGGTTCGGTAGTAGTTGATCTGCTCGAAAAATGCGGGCTGCGGTGGCACCTGGATGCAATCGTTGGCGGGCATGTAGAAAGCGCTGTCACCGCCGATGCGGATATCCGCGCCGGTAGCCCGCATCAGGGCCTCGGCGTGCGGGATGATTTCCCGCTCGGGCAGCGGCTCGGTTACGCTCGTGACATGCTCGGGCAAGCCGTCGCACTGCGCGACATTGAAGACGGTGAACCGCTTCAGATAGGGGATTGCCTGCGGCTCGGTGTCTTGGGCCTCGGCGCGTTCCTTCTCATCCTTCGGAACGAACCGATCCGCGTGCACGATGGTCGTGCCGTGCTCGCCCTTCCTGACTGAACCACCAAGCGAAAGTGCCTGCCGGAAGGTCAGCCAGTTCTGGCTTGGATAAGCGTGTTCGATCACCGCGCCCCACAGGATGAGGATGTTGATCCCGGAATAGCCGCGTCCGGTGGCGGCATTCTTCGGCAGACCAATGGCCGCCTTCGCCCTGCCCCAAGGCTTGACCCAAGGCACGCAGCCCCGTTCGAGATCGGCGATGATGCGGTCCGTGATTTCTGAATAGAGGCTGGCCTGCGGTTGCTGGTTGCCTTTTGCACCACCCCCGCCTCGGGCTGAACGCTTGCCGGTCCTGCGCATGATCTGATCTCCGCTCGCAATCTCGCTGCGCCCTCCCCCGGAAGCGGGGTGGGCGGCGAAAACGACCGGAAAGGCCCGCCGTCAGAGGTGGCAGGCATCCGAAGGACCGGAACGAAGTGGAGGACCCGAAGCAGCAAGCGAAGGGTTGCGGGCTGCCGCGGCGGGGCTAGAAGGGAGAGCCGCCCACCCCGCGCCACCGGGAGCCCAAACAAAGCAACTTCGCCACCCGGAAAGGGTGGCGGCCGCTGCAACTGTCTACGCCGAGGGGACGAAGTCGCCGGAGACGATCAACCTAAACCGGGACCATCTTGCTGCAAGGACGATACTGGACGGTCAGGCAAAGCTAAGTTTGGGTGAAGCGGAGGACACCACGATTTGACATTGTCGCCCACGCAATGCACGCATAACGAGAACACCAACGTCGTCAATTCGAGAGATAGGAATTCGCGGGCTTTCGATCGGCGCTGAGCAGGAAAGCCAGAACCGAGACGAATATGATCAACCCACCGAGTATGGTGGATTGTGCCGGCACCTCATGGAAAGCAAGCCAGACCCAGATCGGTGCGATCGGGGTCTCGACGGCACCGATAAGCGCGGCGTCGCGCGCCGGCAGATAGCGCAAGCTCAGTCCGAAAGTAAGAAATCCGAGCGTCATCTGCACAAGCCCGAATGAAGCCAGCCAAGCCAGGTCCTTCGACGCGACGGCCAGCGGGCTTGAGAACGGCAACACAGCCACCGCGCACAATATGTTGGAAAGGATCAAAGTCTCGGCCACGGGGAATTGGTCGTTTCCGCGCATGGCTATGGCCATGAGTGCCATCAGCAGGGTCATGATTAACGCGAGAACATCACCCGTAAAACCACCTCCCGAGAGCGCCGACGCACCCACCGTCAAAACGGCGCCCGCTATGGCTGCGACGCCGGCTATAAGCGCAACCGACGGCGGCCTGTCGCCGAGCAAAGCCCAGGAGAGGGCCGCAACGATCAGCGGCGCCCCGGCATGAATGACCGCGACATTGGCGACCGTCGTGTTCCGCAACGCGAATATGAACGCGACCATTGCCGTCGACGACATGCCTGCAACCAGCCATGCCGCGGGCGTGAGCCTTCCGACAATGCCGCTCAGTGACTCTCGAAGCACCAGCGTCAAGAACATCAGCACAAAAAGGGCACTGAAGGTGCTGCGCCAAAACAGCAGCGTCCAGCTGTCGACAGCGATCAAGCGCGAGAACAATCCTCCCGTGCTCCAGAAAACCGCCGCAAGGACGGCCAGGGCCACACCTGCGTTTCGATTGCTGATGGAGAACATGCCTAGACGCCACCAAGCGCTACGCGGTCGCCGGTTGAATGGTAAAAGCCCAGCGTTTCCGGCGCCGGATGCCGCTGGCGCCATACGATCAATTCGGCTTCCTCGCTGCCGTCTTGCCGATGGCGCTTCAGACACCCAGAACCCAGACGCATCACGATCTCCTGAGCATTGACGCCGATCTCGGCGGCAAGGTCGCCGACGTCAAATTCGTCATGCAGGAACTGCGCCCAGGTGCCGGGACCACAGAGTTCAGGCGGCACGTCCGTCACGTCGACCGTGACGTATTCCATCGATATGCACCCCACCACGGGAGCGGAATGCGCGCCGAGGCGGACAGAGATCCTGCCCGCGCACGCCCAAGGCAGCCCCTGGGCATAGCCGATGCCGACGATGGCGATCCGGCTGTTGCGGCGGGCGCGGAATGTCGCTCCATAACCTACGGCTTCATGTGCGGAAACCTCGCGAACGGCAAGGACGCGGGCACGCAGGCTAAGGACGGGACACAGCGGATTGGGACGGATACCGGCATTGTTGAGCCCGAACAGCGCTGACCCAATGCGGGCAAGATTGAAGTGGAACGAAGTGTCGAGCCACGCGCCGGCGGAAGCCACCAGGCTGCTGGCCATGGGTCGGATCGATGCGCGCAAAGATTCAAATCGCAGCTTCTGGACTTCATTCATCGCGTCCGATGAATGGTCGCTGCAGGCCAGATGACTGACCAGGATTCGGGGCGGGTGCCTGAAAAACCATTCCTTGTTGGAAAAATCCGAAACCTCCGACGAGGATAGGCCGAGGCGCGAGAAGCCTGTGTCGACATTGAGCAGGTACGGATCGGTCGCCGCTGTCCGGAAATGGAAATCCAACTCCTCTGGCGTGTTGATTACCGGCTGGATGTCTTCCAGCCGGTAAATTCGCCTAAAGCGGACATAGTCGTCATGGAAGACCGCGATCCTGGCGAAAGGGCAGACGGCGCGCAGTCTCAATGCTTCTTCCAGATTGGCAACGAAGAAGGACGTGCAGCCCACGTCCCACAGCGTTCGGGCAAGTGGTTCCAGGCCGAGTCCGTAAGCATCACTTTTGACGACCGCGGCAGTGGTGACATCGCGGCCGAGAATACCGGTCATCGTGATGTAGTTGGCGCGCACCGCATCCAGATCGACCTCCAGGACCGCGCTGTCCAATGGCAGATATCGCGCAACGTTAGCGACCTGGTTCATTCCTTGCTCTCCACCTTGCCGCCCCATTTTGGCGATGCGCCGACAGATGGTGGCGAAGTTATCGAGCGTGGATGACAAGCATCTTTCAGATGAGTGACAGCCATCGGATTTTAAGATGTATCGATCTCAAAGGTGAGAGGTATGTACCGTCCTAAAAGGTGCTGTCACAAACGGCTGCCATTGTCCGGAGCGTTGAACCAACCATTAACTCAGACGCGAGGCGCAAAATGGCTCTCGAAACGGGCGATCATCCTACCAGGATTTTGATACTCGGCTGCGGCGTGCTCGGCGGCGGCGTTCTTGATTTTCTGAGCCAGAGCGGCTGCGGCTACGACATCCACATAGCGGCACGCGATAACCAGAAAGTATCGCTGCGCGCGAACCTGGCGCGCTACACGGCGGCCAATCTCGGCCACCACGCCAGCATCCAGGTCGCCGCCGTCGACCTGATGAATGTCGACGAGACGGCCGCCTATCTCACCGCGCTTCGGCCGGACATCATCTTCAACGCAACGACGCTGCATTCATGGTGGGTAATCACCCAGCTGCCGCAAGCCGCCTTCCAGCGCCTGGACCAGGCGCGCGGCGGCGTCTGGGCAGCCATGCATCTGGTTCTGGTGCGCCGCCTGATGCAGGCCGTCCGCCTGGCCGGCCTGCAGGCCAAGGTCGTCAACGCGTCCTATCCCGACGTGACCAATGCGGCGCTCGCAGCCGAAAACGCCGCCCCCTTGATCGGCATCGGCAACATCGCCAATGCCGTTCCGGGGATCCAGCTGGCGGCGGCCCATCTTCTCGGCTGCGACGTCAGGCGCATCGCCGTGCGTTTCTTTGCGCATCACTTCCTGAGCTACCGGATGCCGAGCTCAGGCGGGACGGACGGTGCACCCTACCATCTGAGTTTCTACCTCGACGGCGAGGTCCTGCCGACCGAGGCAATCGATCACGACGCGGTGTTTGCCACCGTCGCCGGGCGCTTCCGCCGCGTCAAGGGTCTGGCCGGGCAATCGGTGACCGCCTCCTCGGCGACGGCCGTGCTGCGGACGCTAGCCGACGGCGTTGACCGCGTCGTTCATGCGCCAGGGCCCCTGGGTCTAGTCGGCGGCTATCCCGTCAGGATTTCACCAGACGGAATATCCATCGACCTGCCGGAGGGATTGTCGATCGGCGAAGCTGTCGCCATCAACCGCGCCTGCCAGAAATTCGACGGTATCGAGTCCGTCGACGCGGATGGCACCATCCGTTTCACGACGGATTCCGCCGCGATCATCCGCGAAGAAATCGGCTTCGACTGCCCAGCTGTGCGTCTCGCGGATTGCGAGGAGATCGCGAATGAACTTGCGGCAAGGTTTGCTGAATATCGGCACGCACAACTGGCGAAGTCGGATCTGAGTGCCGCCTGACCGAGACGCGGTCGCGAGCCGGAAGGCCGTGCGCAACGAACGCGCCCGCGCAGGGAAGACCGAGGCAGACATGGATCACCCCTGCCGTGGGATCGCACACGATCGAACACGCGGTCTCGGTCGCTTCCTCGCGCGAGAAGCTCTTTGCAACGGCATTGGGCGCTCCGGTCCGATCGCGCAGGACGCGCTTGGCGTCGGCTACATAGCGCATGGACCCGGCTGCACCGGCAAGCGAGGCATATCGGTCATATGTCGACGGATAGATCTGCTGCAGCAGGGCACGGTTCTCGACGGCCTTCGTCTCGCTCAACAGTGCGTGGTTGGTGTGGATGAGCGGACCGGCGCCGGCAAGGGCTTTCACGCCGGCTGCCGGCGACACCTCGACCGCGGCTATCCGTCCGGAGGCATCGCCAAGCAGGTAACTTCGCCCGCCCATATGCGGCAACCGATGCAGAAGACGAAGTGCGCTCGGCACATCCGGCTCGGACAGGACCATGCGACGCACCACCTGGCTGGGCAGGCCTGCCGTCCTTGTGTCGAGCATCAGATCATTGGTCGTCAGACAGAGACCGTGGCCATTCTGGCCGAGCCAGCCCAGCGTGCCCCTGGAAGCGACGGTGGCCAATTGAAAGCCGTCCGGGTCCAAGTGCACGAAAAGCACCAGGCCGGATTTCGCGCCGTGCGGTGCATCCCAATTCTGGCCAACAACCGCGCCGCGCTCGCCCTTGAAGGCGAACGCACTGCAGCCGGTCGGCGCCGGCTCCCCGAAAAACTCGAAGCCGCTGTTGAGGAAGATATCCTCGGCCGCACAATGCGCGCCGTCGGCGATTCCCTCGATTTCGGCGGCTATGGCAGGCGCGAGCAAATTCAGGGTTCGCCAAGACGCCCCCGCCTCGCGTCGTGTCCTGACCAGGACGCGCGCTGGAACAGACCTGGCAAGCCGGTCCAGGTCAGAGACGATATCACGCTGGAAAGCGGTTCCATGCTGATGGCCGCGCTCATAGGGCGCGCCTTGCAGGACCACAACCGGAAAAGGGGCTCGCGCCATTGGCCCTCACCTGGCCAGAGGCGCCAGGCGCGCCCGCCGCCTGGGCGCTCGCAAGCGCTGCGGTTGCGGGCAGCGATGGTTGTTCGTCCGCCGCTCGATCGCGCGTGCGAGCAGCGAAGCCGGCCAGCCGAGCGCAAGGTAGAAAAGGCCTGCGAGCAGGAAGACATGCAGCGGCATGAAGCTCTCGGACATGATCGCCCGGGAGGTCAATGTCAGCTCGTTGACGCCGATCAGGGCGCAGACGGAGCTGTCCTTGAGCACGCAGATCAAGGCAACGATCAGTGGTCCGGACATATGGCGCACGGCCTGGGGAATGACGACCAGCCGCAGGCTGAGGAGACGAGACAGTCCAACGGCGCGCGCGGCTTCCCATTGACCCTGCTCCACGGCCTGCATGCCGGCGCGCAGCACCTCGGCCAGATAGGCGCCGTGCACAAGGACAAGGCCGAGCGTGCCCGCCAGGAAAGGCGACAGCGTCAAGCCGAAGCCGGGCAGGACGAAGTAAAGCACGTAGAGAACGATCAGCAGCGGTATGGCGCGCAAGACCCAGACATACGAGTTGACGAGACCGCGCAGTCTCGCGCTGCGCGACGTCCTCAGGGCTTCCAGGCCAAGGCCGACCAGGGACGCGCCGCAAAAGCCTGCCGCGGTCAACAGCAGCGTGAGCGACGCAGCCTCGAAAAGGCGCGGGCCCCAGTCCGCAAGATACAAGGCAATGCCTTCCATCATTGGCTCGCCACCTGTTCAAAGCGCTTTGTCAGGCGGAAAAGGATGAAGGCGACGCCGAGATAGATGCATGCCGCCAGCCCATAGATCAGTCCCGTCTCGAACGTGCGGTTCACCAACGCGCGCGCCTGGAACATGAGCTCCGGCGCAGCGATTGCCGCGGCCAGCGTCGTGTCCTTGACGAGGGCGAGCGCATAGTTGCCGAGCGGCGGCAGGCTTATTCGCCAGGAATTGGGGACGATCACCAGCCTGAAGGCCAGGAGGCGGGAAAGGCCCAGCGCAAGCGCCGGCTCGCTCTGTTTTGCCGCCACCGACCGGAATGCCGTGGCAAAAACCTCCACAAGCATCGCCGACCCTATGATGCCCAGTCCTGCCGTGGCTGCCGGCACCGGCGGGAGCCTGATCCCGATGTGAGCCAGGCCAAAATACACCAGAAGCAGCCAGATCAGGCTGGGAATGGTGTGCAGGATCCCGGCATAGATCGCAATGAGAGTGTCGACGAGACGGGATCGGAGCAGGAAACTGGCGGAAGCCAGAGAAAAGCCGAGTGCAATCGCCAGGACCAGCGCGCCCAAGGCGATGATGACGGTGATCCTTGCACCGTCCAGCAGGATCAACAGGACAACGCCGAGGTCGATCACCGCTCACCCCCGCTCGCTATTGCCGACAACGCGGTGCGGCCCAGTCGGCTGGTCTGTCGACGCCGGCGCGGAAATTGTCCGCCGAGGGCACGAAGTTCGTGTCGCTCAACAGGCCATAATGCTTGCCGATCAGCCTGACCTCGCAATCCGACCACAGCAGCCTGATCTCGCGGCTCAGGTCATCGGCGAGCGCCTGATTGTTCTTGGAGAGACCAAAGACATATTGCCGGCCGGTGCTCGTCAACAAGGGGAAGTCAGGATTGTTGTCGATGAAGGGGACCGTGTGCAGCTTCCAGTCCGGATTGCGCGAAATCGCGTAGTCGATGGCCGGCGGGTCGCCGATCATGGCGTCGATCCTACCGATGACCAGGTCACGCATTGCCGCGTCCGGCGTGTCGTAGAGCATGAGCTGCAGGCCGGGCAGCCTGCGCAGTTCAACCAGAAAGCCAAAGCCGATCATCGAGCCGACCTTCTTGTTCTCAAGATCCGCCAGGCTGTTCCAGTTCTGCCCGATCTTCTGGGTAATGCCGTTCTGGAAGTAGGCTGTGGGATCGGTCATGGTCAGCACGTCGGCCCGCTGCCGCGTCCAGGCGACGTTGCCGCCGATGATGTCAACCTGGCCGGACTGGGTCGCAGCGATCGCGCCGTACCATTCCATCGGAACCGGCCTTATCTTGAGGCCAAGCCGCGTCGCCGCCATCTGGAGGATTTCACCGTCGTAGCCCGACAGCTTGCCATCGAGCGCGACAAGACCCGGCATGTCGCCGGTAATCGCAACGCTCAGCGTTCCCGGCACGCTCAACTGGTATCGTTCCAATGCAAGGGCGGCTTTCGAAAGCAACACGGCCATCAGCACGCAGAGCGCGATACCCAGGCAGGTTCCAGTCGCATGCCGATCGCAAACCATCTGCCCCAACACTCCATACGAAAGGGGAATCCAGCCTACCGATATCCATAATATGAGTGAACTCTAAACCTTGCCGGCTTACTTGTAAACGTGCGCGAAGCGTCACGAATTGCGACGTCGCAGGGGCTTCGGCGTTCATCTGGCCGGGCGTTGCCGGAACATGATCTCCAGCGGATTGATCTGCTCTTCAAGCTGCTGCACTTCCCGTCTGACCAATGGAAGCAACTGTTCGAACCGGTCTTGGGACAGTCTGGCGCTGGTCATGTTCACGGCGATTGCCACGCCGCTCGGCCTTTGCCCGGGGCTGATCGCGACGGCGAACGCCGAGATCCCGGCCACCAGATCGCCCCTGTCGAGGGCGTACCCTTCCTGGCGTATTGCCGGCAGCAAGCTGCGGACGCGGCCTGCTGTCAGACCATGATGCTGCGGATAGAGTGGCGAGTTCGCCTCGATGATGGCGTCAGCCTCCGGCGGCGGCAATGAAGCCAGGATCGCCAGGCTGGCCGAACCGACGCCGAGCGGTATCTGCCCGCCTATTCCGCCGGTGAGGCTGTCAATCATATAGCTGCCCTGGTGGCGATCCACGCAGATCGCGCTGACCCCCGAGCGTGCCATCAGGAAGACGGTGTCGCCGGTGGCCGCGCCGATGCGCGTTAGCGCCGGCTGTGCCAGCGTGCGCAGGCCGGACTCGTCAGCGGCACGGACACCCAGCACAAAAAGCCCCAGCCCGAGCCTATAGCGCTTCGTGAGGCTGTCGCGATCGATCAAGCGATGACGTTCGAGGGCGACGGCAATCCGATGCGCGGTCGGTTGTTTGAGATTCAGCCCCTCACTGATGTCGGCGATACTGGCGCCGCCCGACCGCGCCGCCTGGCCGACGAAATTCAGCACCGCCACCGCGCGGTCCAGGAGTTGCGCCCCGCTCGCCAGTTCCGTCTCGTTGACTGTCTTTGGCATCCGCAGCGTGTATCTCAGAACCCAGTTATCTCCCCAATGCCTCATACCGCCTGGCTTGACAAGTCTATGCCAACGATCCCGTAGCCGGCTAAAAGAGCAATCCATAATCTGGATATTTTTTGAATTGACAACCATAATATGGTGTGAATAACGTATGACAGTTCGGTGACGCTCAAGCGAATTGTGGCGCTTCCCAATCAGTGGGCCCCTGACAAGGCCGCAGAAACGCCTCATGCTTGAGTTGTCGGCACGAACGGCAGTGCACCTCATCTGGGAGCGAGCAGCGATGTCGTACGTTGGAGAATCCGGCCTTTCAACCACAGCCGTTTCGGCAGCAGCCAGGCCAAGCCTGCGCGGAATAATCCAGGCCAATACGCTCGGTTTCATCATGGAAGCGCATGACGCGCTTTCAGCAACCATCGCGGAACGCGCGGGCTTCAAGGGCCTCTGGGCTTCCGGCCTATCGATTGCCTCGAGCCTCGGTTACCGCGATGCCAATGAAGCATCCTGGACACAGCTCGTCGAAGTCGTCGAGCGGATGGCCGATGCAGCCTCAATCCCCATCCTGGTGGATGGAGACAGCGGCTTCGGCAATTTCAACAATGCCAGGCTCGCGGCCAGGAAGCTCTTCCAGCACGGCGCGGCCGGTGTCTGCCTCGAGGACAAGGGCTTCCCCAAGATGAACTCCTTTGTCGGTGACCGTCACCCGCTGGCGGAAATCAGTGAGTTCTGCGGACGGCTGCGCGCGGTGAAGGACACGCTTGGTTCCGAGGACTTTGTTCTGGTCGCACGCGTCGAGGCGCTGATCGCGGGTTACGACCAACAGGAAGCGCTGATGCGTGCGCATGCCTATGCGGACGCCGGCGCCGATGCGATCCTCATCCACTCGCGTAAGTCGGACGCCGGCGAGATCCTGGCCTTCGCCCGGGAATGGAGCAATCGCCTGCCCCTCGTGATCGTCCCGACCAAATACTACCGCACGCCCGTCGATGAGTACCGTGCGGCCAAGATCTCGACGGTGATCTGGGCCAACCACAACATGCGCGCGGCCGTCTCGGCCATGCGCCAGGTCTGCGAACGCATCCTTCGCGAAGGAACGATCGCCGGCATCGAAAACGAGGTCGCCACGCTGGACGATGTGTTCGACCTGCTCAACTACCGCGAACTGGCGGAGGCCGAGACGCGCTACCTTCCTTCGGTCGCGGTCGCGGCCGAGTAGCACTGGGCCGGTTCCGCCCACCATCAGTCACAACAACTCACGAGGGCCGACAATGTTGGCACAGCGTACGAAGCTTTTTGCGTCGTCGGGGACGGCTGCCGCGCGCGCAGCCGCCAAGGCGGCATCCGATGCCGGCAAGGAGGTCATCGACCTCACCGCAGGAGAAATATGGTCCGATCTCGCGCCGAGCGTCCGCGAGGGCGCGCTGGCCGCCATTGAACGCGGCGAGAACCGCTATACCGACACCGTCGGGCTTCGCGAACTGCGTGAAGCGCTCGCCGCAAAGGTCGCCCGCGAAACCGGGCAGGTTTGGCATGGCGAAGAGATCGCCGTCACGAACGGTGCCAAACAAGCGCTTTTCAACGCCGCGATGGTCCTGCTGGACCCGGGCGACGAAGTCATCATCCCAAGTCCATATTGGACGACCTTCCCGGCGCAGGTGCTGATTGCCGGCGGGCGGCCGGTGCATGTCGACACGCGCGACCACGGCTATGTTCCAAGAGCCGAGGATATCGAAGGCGCCATCACGCCGAAGACGCGCGCGATCGTGGTCAACACGCCCAGCAATCCGACGGGCGTCGTTTATGACCAGAGCACTTTGGAACAGATCGCCGACCTGGCAATCCGCCGCGATCTCTGGATCATCTTTGACGAATGCTACGGCGCATTCGCGCATGCACCGCACGCCCATCATCCAATTGTCTCGCTCGTGCCGGAAGCGCGCTCGCGCACCATCATCATCAATGCGTTTTCCAAGACGCTTGCTTTGACGGGCTGGCGAATTGGCTACCTGGCCGCTCCAAAAAGCGTGATCGACGCCGTCAAAGCACTCCAGTCCCACACGACATCGAACCCGAATGTGATCGCCCAGCATGCCGTCCTGGAACACCTGCGACGCGGCGACGGCAGTTATGAAAGACATCTCTCCGAGCAGTTGACCCAGGCCCGGCGGCTCGGACTGGACATCCTGTCGCGCCAGGCGATTGCCCCGCTGCCGAAGGCACAGGGCGGGTTCTACTTCTATCTCGACCTCCGGGAGCTCGCTGACAGTGGCGCAATTTCCACCGCCCCACGAACCGCGGACGATGTCGTCAATGCTCTCCTCGCCCAGGCCGGAGTGGCAGGGGTGTCGGGCAGCGCCTTCGGAGACCCGATGGGGCTGCGTCTCTCTTACGGAATTGACCACGACAAGCTCGCGCTCGGGCTGGAGAGGCTCGTCGGAGTTTTTGACGCGTGGACCGGAGCAACTCGCAACGTAGCTTAAGGAAAGTTGTCATGTTCAGGACTGAAGTACCCCAAAGCGCTGTTATCCTGGCTGCAGGTATGGGTTCGCGGCTGCGCCCCCTGACCGACTTCCGACCGAAACCCCTGGTGGAGGTCCTCGGCGTCTCGATCATCCATAACGCCCTGCGCCATCTTGGCGCGATGGGGGTCAGATCGGCCACCATCGTCGTCGGCTACAGGAAGGATGCAATCGAATACGCCTGCGGTGACCGGTTTGCGGGCGTCGACATCGACTATGTCGAATCTACTGTCTACGACCGCACCGGCAGCGCCTATTCGCTCTGGCTGGCGCGTCATACCCTGCTGAGCGGTGACATTTTCCTGCTCGAAGGAGATGTCTTCTTCGAGCGGCAGGCATTGGTCTCGTTGATGGCCGCCGGCGCCGGTGACGTCGCCGCGGTCGCACCTTTCACCGAAGAAATGGAAGGCTCCRCCGTCGTTCTTGGCCCCGCCGGGACAATTGCGGAAGTCCGCATGAAGCAGACCGCCGCAAATCTGAATGAGGCAGGCGCCCCTCGCCTCTTCAAGACCCTCAATCTGTTCCGGTTCTCGCGCGCAACCCTGTCGACGGTCATCGTGCCTGCCCTCGACGATCTGATCGGCATCGGTGCCGGCACGACCTACACCGAGCAGGTGCTGGCGCAGCTGATAGGCCGCGGCCTGAAGATCGCGGCGGCGCGCTGCGACACCGTCAAATGGTACGAGATCGACAACCAGGCCGATCTGCGCATGGCGGAAAACCTCTTCGCCACGCCGCCTGAAGTAACGCTCTTGTCGCAGGCTGTTTGACCCCTAGCCAGGGCTGAGGAGTAACGCACATGCTTCGTCAACTTGCCGATCCTGCAAACGCCATCACCGGGGCAGGTCTCGCCTTGTCCGTTGTCGGCATCAGCTTCGCACTTGCGGGCCATCCGGAAGCGGGTGTCGCGGTCACGCTCTGGGCCTTGCTGGCCGATCATCTAGACGGCGTGGTTGCCAAGCGCACCTTGGGCCGAGCACCCGAGACGGGAGAGGTTGGAAAAAACCTTGATTCCCTGGCAGACCTGGTGAGCGCAGGTATCTTTCCGGCTGTCACCTTGATCGTCGTGGGACAAGGATCGCTCCTCTCGATTCTTGCTGCAGCGACGTTGGTTTTGGCCAGCGCTCTGCGGCTGAGTTACTTCAATGTGTTCGGTTCTCCCGGTGGGCGCTTCGTTGGTGTGCCGACGACCTATGCGGTTCCTCTGACAGCGGTTCTCTTCCTGCTTCGCCCGGTGATTGCCGAGCAAATCTTTCCATCACTGTTCGCCGCTGCACTTGTCGCGCTGGCTTTGCTCCACATCGCGCCTTTGAGCGTCCCGAAAACACAAGGCGCGATGTACGTCGTCGTGACCGCCTTTTGCGTCGCCTCATCGTTGCTGCTTGCCTCGAGGACACTGGGATGAACTCGCATTCGACACTCAAGCAAGCATCGGTCAACGCTTCGTCTGCAGGCGCGGTCTTCCGGGCACTAGGCGTGGAGCCCATCGTTCAATGCGCGGGGGTGCGCACCATCTATGGCGCCAGCAACCCTTCGGATGAAGTCATCGCGGCCATGAACGCAGCAGCCGGCGCATTCGTGGACATGGATGAGTTGGCCCAAGGCGCGGGCCAGCGGCTGGCCGAGTTGACCGGCGCCGAATGGGGCGTGGTAACGGCAGGGACTGCCGCAAGCCTGGCGCTTGCAACGGCAGCCTGCATAGCCGGAAACAATCCCGAACTCATGCTGCGGCTGCCCGACACGTCCGGACTGCGCAACAAGGTCCTGATCCCCGCCGATCAGCGGTTCGCGTATGAGCAGGCCATGCGCATCGCCGGCGGTGAGATCGTCGACGTTGCGACCTATGAAGAGCTGGACAAGGCAATCGGCGAGGCTGCAATGATCTGCCTGGTTGGTCGCCTTGACGGGTCGACCACCCTCCCCCTCCAGTCCATCTTGCCGGTGGCAAAGGCACATGATGTGCCGATCCTCGTCGATGCGGCCGGTCTTTCTCCCGGCAAGCCGGATCGTTGGATCGATAGTGGAGCTGACCTGGTCGTTTATGCCGGCGGCAAATATCTGCGCGCGCCGCAATCGACGGCGATCGTCATCGGGAAAAAGACCCTCTGCCAGGCGATCTGGTGGAATGGTGCACCGCATCAGGCTTTCGGCCGATCCATGAAGATCGGAAAGGAGGAAATGGTTGGCGCGGTCGTCGCCATCGACCGTTGGATCAATCACCGATCTGCCAGGGAAGAACGAAGCCAGTGGGTGCCGCGCCTGGAGCGGATCCGATCATATCTGTCCGCCATCCCCGGCGTGTCGACCGAGATCAAAACCTGGCCAGGCTCGGTGACCGCAACCCGGCTCAAGGTTTCATGGGATTTCGACCACATCCCCTTCGACAGCGAGGAATTGCGGCTTGCGCTGCTGAGCCAGCGACCGCGCATCCTCATCCACGACTTCTGGTCAACGAGGACCTCCACAATCCTGGACCCAATCAACCTGTCCGACAAGGAAGCCGAAATCGTCGGCGCCGCTCTGGCTGCCGCTTTTGCCGATCCCGCCAGCATCGCCCCTCCAAAATCCGAGGTCATCCCCGAAATGGATGTGTCGGGTGCCTGGCATGTCGACATCGGGTTTCTTCGTGGAACGGCCAAACACCGCCTGCAGCTTCGGCAGGTTGGCCGTTCAGTGGTTGGCACGCATCACACGGAGAACCGAACCGGCGTCGTCAGCGGCGAAGTCCATGGACGCTTCCTGCGCCTGGAAGCGGCGCATGAACAGGTCCCGATCTGGCTGTTCTATGGCTTTGAGGGCGAACTGACCGAAGACGGGTCTTTCGTAGGAAAACTCAAGTTGGGCGGCACCGCCAAAGAGCATCTCGGGCCGGTGTTCAAAGGACAGTATGGCGACGCGACCTGGCGCGCGCGACGGGCGGACGCCAATCCGGCAGCACCAAAGGAGAAGGCATCATGACCGTTCACCAATCCGAGTTGCAGGTCGAAACGGCGTTCGGCCTGAAGGGCAAGGTCGCGCTCGTGGTCGGCGGCTATGGCGCGATTGGAACCAGCATCTCGCAAGCTTTGGCTGTTGCCGGCGCGACCAGCATCGTGGCCGGACGCGACGGCGAGCGCGCCGATATGCTTGCAGGCAGGCTCCGTGACGAGGGCTGGACCGCCGAGGGCATCGGCCTCGATGCCTGCGACACTGCAGACATTCGCAAGCAAGTGGCGTCTGTAGCTCAGTTGCATGGATCGGTCGACATTCTCGTCAACTGCCTGGGTTTCAACAAGGAACAGAAGCTGCTCGAGGTGACGGAGGAAGCCTTCGACGAGGTCTATTCCAGGACGCTGCGGCCAGCGATGTTTCTGTCGCAAGCGGTCGCCACCCAGCAGGTGGCCAGTGGCCGAGGCGGCAGTCACATCCACCTGCTTTCGGTGCGCTCGGCGCTCGGCTTCCGGGGCCGGGGGTACAGCGCCTTCTGCGCGGCCAAAGGGGGGCTGGCGACCCTGCTGAAACAGCAGGCGATCGAGCTTGCGCAGCACAACATCACCGTAAACGGGGTCGCGCCCGGTGCTGTCCGCACGCACAAGAACGACAAGGCGCTGGAAGATCCCGAAACCTTTCGACGAGCAGTGGCGGTCATTCCCATCGGCCGACTGGCGACACCGGCGGATGTCGCCGGAGCCGTGCATTTCCTGGCCTCCCGGCAAGCGCGATTTGTGACCGGACAGATCCTTTATGTGGACGGCGGACTGACAGCCAGCGCGTGAGGCGGTGAGCTTCTATTCTCGGAGAAGGCCGATGAAAATTGGTGTTGTCGGAGCAGGAATCGTAGGCGCCTCCATCGCCTACCATCTGGCGAAGCAAGGAGCGAAGGTTTCGATCTTCGATCCCCTCCCTCCGGGAAGCGCGGTCTCCGGATCGTCTTTTGCCTGTCTTAACGCTTTTGGCCGATCCGGCGAGGATCTTGCCTTTCGCTTGCAGGCCATCCGTTACCATCGCGCACTGGCACGCGAGATTGGGTCGGAACACCTCCTGCACCTATGCGGCACAGCGCGTATAGCATCGGCCGGCGATCCCGCAGCCAAACTCGCCAGGGATGCGACCACCTTCGCATCTGCCGGGGGCGAAGTCCGTTCCGTAGCTGCCAAGGAGATGATCGATCTCGAGCCTCGGATCCATGCCCGCTTCGCCACGGAACGATTTCTTGTCGCAGAAGAAGGCTGGGTCGACTCAGGCGCGTTGTGCAAGCAGCTTGTGAAGACCGCCGTTGAACGTTTCGGCGCGCAATTTCGCAGCGCGCGCGTAGCGGGGATCCAGGCGTCAGACCGATGGGTGAGGTTAAGTTGGCAATCGGACCTCGAAACCTTCGATCGGGTCGTGCTTGCGGTGGGCAATGACACCAACTCACTGCTCAAACTGGCCGGTCTGCGGGAACTGCCGATCAAGACGCTGCCTGGCCCGCTCCTCGTGCTCACCACGCAAGACACAAGTGTGATCAGGCATGTCGTCTATGCGGACGGATTCCATATCCGGCCCGGTCAGGGCGGATATATAGCTGGAGTGTCAGCGCTACCGGGTGAACTCGAACCATTGAAACGCCTCGAAGGGGAACGCCTGGACCTGTTGGCGGCCGGCGCGCGCTGGCTCGACGGTTTCCTCCATGTGCCGAGAAGCTGGACGACCTGCCCGCGGCCTGTACCCGCCAGCGATCATCCAATCGTAGGGCCACGAGAGGAATGCGCCGCGATCTCCGTGGCTGCCATGCATGGTGGCGTCACGCTTGCCCCATTGATCGGGAAGATTGCGGCATCTGAGATCGTCGCGGCGCTGGGCTGGCCCCGGAGCATCGGAAGACCGCCAACACATTCCTCGCATCTGTTGAGCGAACGCGAACAGTTGCCCTCAGCCTGGCTGGCTGCAAGCGTTTGAATCCCAAAGGACCACGCACATGCAAACATCGATTAGGCATGAACTGCAAACGGCAATTGAACCCATTAGCCTTATCCGCAGCACGCCACCCACGCCCCCATGGGTCGGCGAAGCATTGATCAGGGCGTTCGGGGAGATCAGTCGAAGCGCGAAGATCGAAAGTCTCATGCGATATCACACCTTCCGTGGCAGCGAGGAGGATCGGGATATTGCCCGCCGCTGGTTGAGCGAGCGCCTTGGCCCAGCTGTCGAGACTGATCGCATCATCATGACCAACGGCACCCAAAGCGCGCTTTTTCTGGCGCTTCGATCGGTCGTCGGCATTGGGGACCACCTGCTGACCGAGGATATCAGCTACTACGGGCTACGACGTCTGGCGGCATTGCTTGGCATCACGGTCAGCGGCATCGCCATGGACGCTGATGGGGCGCTTCCCGATGCTTTTGACGAGGCCTGTCGTGACCGCCGGCCGCGTGCGCTTTTCCTGCAGCCAACCCTGCACAATCCAACATCGATTGTCATGTCACGAACGCGACGCCTTGAGCTTGCCGACGTCGCACGCAAGTACGGCGTTCCGATCATAGAAGATGATGTCTACGGAAGCTTGCCGTCGATTGCGCCAGAGCCAATTGCTTCACTTGCGCCTGATATCTGCTGGTTCGCTACCGGCCCGGCCAAATGCATGGGGCCTGGGCTTCGACTGGGTTACCTTGTCGCGCCATTCAGCGCCGACGCAGGCAAGGCTGCGGCGGCCTTCGACACGATTTCAACCTGGCACGCAAACCCGCTATCGGCAGCAATCATGTCGCGCTGGGTGATGGACGGCACGCTTGTTGGCATTCGCGATGCCGTCCGTGCTGAGATCGTTGCCCGGCAAGCGATCGCCCGCGGATGCTTGTCTGGCTTCCCCCTCGCCACCCACCCTGAGTCCGTCTTCCTCTGGATGGAACTTGCCGCCACAACCAACCAGGATCGCCTTCTCCAGCAGCTTGCCGATGTCGGCGTGATCCTACGCCCTGGCCACATGTTCTTCGTCGATCCCCACAAGTCCCACAACAGCATTCGGATCGTGATCGGCAGTCCCGACACACAGGATGAACTGTTCACGGCACTCACCAGATTGGCAAAGACGGTCAGATCGTAAACGGTCAAAGACGATGCAAACGAGCACGCCAATTTACATTGTCATGGAGATGGCATGCTTCGTGCTTATCGCCACGCTCTTGCGCATCTCGAGTGCAGAAATATCGATCTACCAGCTTACATTCCTGCGGTACGGCTCAAGCTTTCTGTTGCTGTTGCCATTTTCATTTAAATTGTGCCCGCGCATGGAAATCACGGATGTTAAGAGGCACGCACCGAGATCCCTTCTAATCTATATTTCCGCGCTCGCCTGGACGTATGCGATACACTCCATAGACGTGGGTTTGGCGCAGGCTCTCCTCTACACAAAGACGATATTGCTTGGAGCCTTAGCGGGCCGGCTCGGATCTGCCGCACCATCCCGCGTCGAGTGGATTTGCATTACCACCGGCGTCGCAGGCGTAATTCTTGCCGTGAGCCCGTCCCTCAACTCGGCACCAGTGCCGGGCGCCGCCGCCGCGTTGTTGTCCGCCCTGACGGCTTCTGTGATTGCAAGTCAGACCAGGCTCATTGGCGCCTTCCAGGCTCCCATCATGGCGACCTTGATAACGAGCGCGTTGACATGTGCGTTCGCATTGCCGCTGGCCGCAATCTCATGGCGTCCGCTGAACCTGGATGAGGTAATCCTCGTCTGCGCCATCGGGCTGCTCACGACGATCTCCCAGGCACTGCTTTTCCGGGTATTCCCAAGATCCGGATTGCCAAGAATTGCAATAATCGATCTGGGAAGAATTATATTGGCGACACTTGCGGGAGTAATATTCTTCAAGAACGCCGTTACACCAAGCTACATAGTGGGAATATTGATTATTTCACTAAGTATATTTTCTGCAATCCGGTTTTCGTGACGAAACCCGGCCCGACAGGTCGACAGTGTTGGAAGGAGATGTGCCATGAATGTACTGCAGAGCGTCGGGGCAACCCGACAGTCGCAATCCAGCAGCATATTTCGACAGGTTGCCGGCCACTATAGATACCGGCCACGCTATCCGCGCGCCCTCATAGCACACGTATCGGGCCTCTCGTCGTCCCTCGACCACAGCCTTCCTGCGGTTGACGTCGGCGCAGGAACAGGTCTTTTCACGTTCGCGCTTGCGCAGTTTCTGGTTCCACAGCGTCAGGTGGTGGGTGTCGAGCCCAGTGCAGACATGAGAGCAAACGCCGTCGCGGTTTCCCCCGCATCCGGCAGCAACGTGACGTTCGTGGACGGCTCATCCACGCATCTTCCATTTGCCGACAGGTCGCTTGCCCTGGTCACAGCCGCCTGCGCCTATCATCGGTTCTCGCGCCAGAAGTTCCTGAACGAATGCGCCAGGGTTCTCTGCCCGCAGGGACTTCTCGCAATTGTCGACTACCAACTGGTGAGTCCGCCCGGTTCCGCTGGAGACGAGATATTCTGTCTCCTCGAGAAATTCGCCCCGGTCTTCGTTCGTGGCCACAGAACCAATGAACACGGCCAGTATGAGAGCATCGACATCTCCCGGGAGGTTCTTTCCTGCCGGTCATTTTCTTCCGGCCACGCAGCACATTGGTGCAACGAGCTGGAATTTTCCGAAAATGAATTCATTGGGTATGTGAGCACCTTGTCGCCCACGCTGATCGGGATGCGCCGATTAGGACGACCCGCGGTGGAGTCTCTGTTGCGGTCTATATTCCACAGCCATGAAAGCAGTGGGCGTGTCGCAATGTCGTTCGACACGCTGGGCGTTTTCTGCGTGAACGGTGCTTGAACATCAGGCGCTGTTCAGGCGCCGGCCGTTTCACGGATGGCGCTCAGCGCCCGCCTGAGTTCCTCTCGCGTTTCCGGGCTTCCCAAGACAATGCGGATCGCGTCGACGGGCCTGTCCGGATGAAAGGCAAACATCGAACCGGGTCGAAGGATGACGCCGGCCTTGGCAGCTGCATCGATGAAAGAATCCTGGTCGTGTTGAACAGGCAGCGTCAGCCAAAGATGCAGACCGTTTGGGTGGGCCGCGTATTGGCTGCCTGCCAGGATCTCGCGCGCAATCTCCTGCCGGCCCGATGCTTCGGCGCGTACGGCGTCGAGAATACGCTTTGCGGTCCCTCCGCTTATCCACTTATCTGCCAACGCCGATGAAAGCGGCGACATATGCCAGGTCGAGGTGACCTGAAAACGCTCGAAGACGGATGCAGCGTGACTTGTGGAGGGCGCAACGAGATAGCCAGCCTTCAGCCCAGGCGAGACACATTTTGCCAGACCGGTCGCAAACCAGCAGATATCGGGTGCCAGTGCCGCGATCGGTGGTGGCGCGTCGTGCGGCAGCGCGCCATAGACGTCGTCCTCGATAATTGCAACGCCGTACTTTCTCGCAATATCGATGATCTCTCTGCGCCGTTCGAGCGACATCACCAGCGTCGTTGGATTGTGGATGGTTGGCGTCAGGAAGAGCGCCTTCGGCGATCGCGTCCGGCAAGCGTCTTCAAACGCGTCCGGCAGCGCTCCATCCCGATCCATCTCAATGCAGTCGACTTCGACATTCAGAAAACCGGCCAGACGGCGAAAGCCATAGTAGCTGAACGCCTCGACGAGGACCAAGCCACCACTGCCAACAACGGCTGCGAGCGTCAGCATCAGGGCATTCTGTGTGCCGTTGGTCGCGATGATGCGACCGATCTCAAGCCCCCCACCCATGCGATCCGACATCCAGGACGCCCCCACCTCCCGGTCTCGTTCGGTACCCGCGAACCGGTGGTATCTAAGGAGCGTGGACAGGTCATGCGCCTGGGAAATCTCCAGGAGCGCATTTTTGATCTCGTCACCGATCCAGCCCGGCGTCGGCGGAGTCGTACGAATGAGACTGATGGGTTCTGCCACCGAGAAATCTCTTTGATTGATCGTCATTGCAAGCGACCTTCAAGCTGGAGTGACAAGCTTACCGGGAGTCGACAGCAGGCTCACATCAGCCCCTGGACGGCACTTGTTATCTGATCGAGGGCATCCTTTGGCTCGGTTTCCTGGAACAGGACCTTGCGCATCGCATCTTCGATCACGGGAGTAACTTTCAGGGAATTTTCGCCGGGAAACGAGAACCAGCTCGTCATGCTCGGCAACTGGCCAACGGCCACCATCAGGTTGGGTTCGCTCTTATAGTAGTTGCCGAGGAGGCCGGGATCCTTGATCGCCAGGGTGTTGACCGGAATATAGGACGTTGATTTCGCCATCTGCGTCTGCGCGTCTGGTCCGGTGAAGAACTTGACGAAGTCCCAGGCCACCTTCTGCTTCTCGGGGTCTTTCGTGTGGATCATGATGGCGCTGCCGCCGGCCGGCAGGATTCCATTCGGCTGTGTCGAGGGAAAAGGCGCGACGCGCATTTCGAAATGCCCGGCGGCTTGCTTGGTGTAGAGGGTGATGTCCGAGCTGGATGTAACGAAAATGCCGAGCGAACCGCCGGCGAATGCCTGCTTGGCCTGATCGCGCGTCATGTCCTTCATTCCGGAACGGCCAATCTCCTTCAGGGTTTTGAAGGCCTCCAGCCCCTCGGGACCATTGAAAGCCACCTGCTTCTCGTCCGGCGTCATCATGTGGCCGCCTTGAGATTGCACCAGCGCGATGAATGTCCAGTTGGCTGTCGGGGTATAGTCGAAGAAGATGCTTCCGCTGGGAGCATCGATCTTTTTTGCCAGGTCGGAAATTCCCTGCCACGTTGTCGGCAGCTTGTCCGGATCGCCCCCGGCCTTCCTGACGAGGTCGATGTTGAAATAGACGATCGGCACAGACAGTTGGTATGGAATGCCGATTGTCTCTTCGCCCTTTTTGGCCATGCTCATCACGGATTGCGAATATCCGCGGTTCTCCCAACCGTTTTCTTGCGCGATGAAACCCTGAAGCGGCACAGCCAGGCCGCGCTCGGCGAACAACCTTACGAAACTCAGCCCCTGGAACCCGACATCCGGTACATCTCCCGTCAGAGATGACCGCAACATCAACTGCGTCATTTCGGTGTAATTCTTGACGACATCAAGCTTTACCGCAGTGCCTTTGTTCTGCTCTTCGAAAAGCTGGACCAGCTTCTCCATCGAGTCTTTGTTCACATAGGCATTGGAGTAAAGAACCCTGAGCGTGGTTTCGGAAAACGCCGGGCTCGCGCCCATGGTGGCAACGAACAGCGCCAATGCGCACTTAGAGATAGACGGGATCCTCATTTAACTCTCCAAGATGATCGAGTATGTCCTAGGGCCGTGCGGTGACGCCTCTGGTCAAGCAGTCAGGCGTGCTCAACCCCTTTGTGATCAGTCCGATCGGCCGCCCCGCAATCAGCCGTCCAACAGCTTTGAACGCTCATAGGCAGCGATCGGCTTTTCTTCGCCTGCAGCGATGTGAACAACGACCCGCTCTTGGCCGCTGTCCCAGCCCTCCCGATTGTGAAGAACCGCCCGATTGTCGAAAATGACAAGATCTTCGGCTTCCAGCGCGATGCTGAATTGTTCGCCACCGCGGAACACCTCGGCCCACAGCCGCTCCATCAGGTTCCGGCTTTCTTCCGGTGATTTGCCTTCAATCAGGGCATCGCGGCGCCGCGGCAGATAAAGCAGTGGGCGGCGCGTCTCGGAGTGCAATCTCACCAGCGGATGCGATGTTCCCTCCGCGCGCCGTTCCACGCTCACCGAAGGTCCTTCCCAGAAGTCCCAGAGTCCCTGGGAACGGTTGTGGAGACTGTGGATGGCACGCAAGGGCGCAATCTCTCGCCGTAACTCCGCAGTGAGCGACTCGTACACATGGTATGCACTCAAGAAACCCGTTCTGGGCGGGTTCGCCGGCGCCTTCTTGCAATAGAGGATGGAGTAATTCATCGGCGCCGGTTTGAACGATCCATCCGTATGCCAGATCTGGGCGACTGCGCCCTTGTCGCCGATCGGAAGACCGTCGGGTCCTACGGCGTTGGACAGGACCTTCAGCTCTGCGGGTCCCGATTGGCTCGACTTGGGTTCTTGATGATTGTGGCGGTCGTTCTGCAGGGGGCCGAAGAGCTGGGCAAATGCGACAAGCTGGTTATCGTCCATCTGCATGTTACGGAAGCGCAGGACGAGATATTGGTTCAAGGCGCGCTTGAGGGATTCAGCAATCCAAGGATTGCCCGGGTCCAAAACGTCACCGGCAGATATGCCCTGCACATCGCCTCCGATCATCTCTGGCCCTGTGACGATTTCAAATGGCCTTTCAACATCCGCTCTCAACCTGGCCGGCATTGCATTGCTCCCTGAACTGATGATGTCTGCTTCATTTGATGGCTCCGCCGGTCAGGCCTTCGACGAACCAGCGCTGGGCGGCCAGAAAAGCGATTATGAGAGGCGCGACGACGAGGGTCGACGCCGCCATGAGCGGGCCGTAATCGCTGCCGGCCTCTTCGTTCTTGAACGTCATGATGCCCAAAGGCGGCGGCATCATTTCTTCGGAACGAACGGCAATCAGCGGCCAGAACAGGTCGTTCCAATGGCTGACGACCGAGAAGATGGAAAAGGCAATGATTGCCGGCAGGGCCATCGGCACCATGACGCGCCAGACGATGGCAAACTCCGAAAGTCCATCGAGCCGTGCCGCGTGGACCACATCGTCCGGTATTGTCTTGAAGAACTGCCGCATCAGGAAGATGCCGAATGGCGATACGATGAATGGGAAGATCAGCGCAGCATAGGTGTTCAAGATGCCGAGTTGGTATCCCATGATGAATTGCGGCAGCGCCAACACCTGGTGGGGGATCAAGAGACCGATCAGCACCAGCCCGAACAGCAGATTGCGGCCCTTGAATTGGAGTTTGGCGAGTGCGTAGGCGGCCGGCGCGCACACCAGAATCTGCAGTACCAAGATAGCCAGACAAATGCCGACGCCGTTCAGCATGAATTTCGGCAGTGGAGATGCCGTCAGTGCCCGACCATAGTTCTCAACCAGATTCCAGTGTCGAGGCAGCAGAGAGAAGGAGCCACGAAAAATCTCGCCCGGCGACTTCACGGACAAGGATACCATCCAGACAAAGGGCACCGACACGAGGGCGGCCGTCGTCAGCAAAATAACGTGGCGGGCAATCGCGCCGGGCCAATCTGTTCTCATGAGTAGTGCACCCGCCTGTCCATGACGCGAGCCTGAATAAGCGTGAGTGCGATCACGATGGTCAGAAAGACGATGGTGACCGCGGCCCCATAGCCGGTGCGCAGATATTCGAAGCTTTCGCGATAGAGCGTGTAGAGCAGAACTTCTGAAGCGTTGCCTGGTCCGCCCTTGGTGAGGATCTGGACGGTATCGAATGCTTCGAAGGCACGCAGTGCGACGACGATGACGACAAACATCGTTACTGGCCCGAGCATCGGCAAGGTAACGGTGCGCAGCCGGTCGAGCCAGCTGTCTGCACCATCAATGTCCGCGGCGTCGTAGAGATCGCGCGGGATGGACTTCAGCCCGGCAAGGAAAAGTACCATGGCAAAGCCAAGGTTCTGCCAGATGGCGATCACGGCCAGAACCGGCAGAACGGTCTTCTCGTCGCGCAACCAGTTGGCAGTCGGAAGACCGAGTGCTGAAAGCGTCTGGTTGACGAGGCCGATCGTGGGATGCAGCAGCGCTTCCCAGGCAATCGCCATGGCAGCCAGCGTCGCCATGAAGGGTATGAAATGGATGGCGCGGTAAAAGGCGCGAAGCGATTTTCCGCTTTCGATCAACAGGGCGATGAAAAGCCCCAGGAAAACGGATCCCGGCACCACCATCAACACGTAGAGGATTGTGTTGGCAAGCGACGCGCGAAAGGCCTTGTCGGAGAAAAGTTCGGAAAAGTTGCGTGTCCCCACGAAGGACATGGTGCGCGCGCCGAATTGCCAGTCTGT
The DNA here is from genome assembly GCF_052115345.1 of Mesorhizobium sp. 2RAF21. Taxonomy (NCBI): domain Bacteria; kingdom Pseudomonadati; phylum Pseudomonadota; class Alphaproteobacteria; order Hyphomicrobiales; family Phyllobacteriaceae; genus Mesorhizobium; species Mesorhizobium sp. 2RAF21. The sequence goes on from NZ_JBFRGM010000002.1 coordinate 471,698, forward strand.
CACGGCAATGACCAACACGCCTCCAATTGGAAGGACAAAAAGGCAGAGCAGCAAAAAGGCAGCCGGCCCCGCCAGGCAATAAGCGGACAGAGCCTCGCCAACCGCAGAAGCGGGTTTGGGCACGGGCCGAGCGCTCGGGAAGACCTCGACACTGGCCGTCATCAGGCAATCTCCCTCAGGGGCGTTACGCTGGCGGCGGGCAGCAGGCGTTCACCGCCCTTATCGAAGACCAGAAACCGGTCAGGGCGCACGCTGAGATTGACGAGTTGGCCGTGGGCAAGATGCGGAGCCCGCTCGGCCAGAAGGCGTGCCACAAGTGGCTCGCCGGCGTTCAGCGCGAGATGCACAAACAGGTCGGAACCCATATGTTCGATCAGCCGGATGGTTCCGGCGATCGCTCCTGGTTCGTTGCGGTCGCAAAGATGAAAGGCTTCCGGCCGAATGCCCAGCGTGACCTCAGCACCAATGTCGAGAGCGACATTGGTGGCGAAGCTGACTCCACCCGCCTCGATATGACCGCGCTGGCGAACCACGCCGTCGAGCATGCTGATCTTGGGACTGCCCACGAATTCGGCGACCCGGCGATCGGTCGGATTGGCATAGATTTGCTGGGGCGGAGCCACCTGCAGCAATTCGCCGTCGAGCATCACCGCGACCCGATCCGAAAGCGTCATCGCCTCGGATTGATCATGGGTAACATAGATGAAGGTGACGCCCAGCCGCCGATGCAGTTCCTTTATTTCGGAGCGCATCTGGACGCGCAGTTTTGCGTCCAGATTGGATAGAGGTTCATCCATCAGGAAGACCGCGGGATGGCGCACCATGGCGCGACCTACCGCCACGCGCTGTCGCTGGCCACCGGAAAGCTGGCCGGGCTTGCGGGTCAGGAGATGATCAATTCCAACCGCGCCGGCTGCCTGCTGGACCTCTTCCTCGATTGCAGCTTTCGCCTGTGCCGTTCCCGGAAGAAAGCGCCCAAGCAGCGGCAGGCGCTGCAAGGATGACAGTCGCCGCATCTTGAGCGGCAGACCGATGTTTTCGGCGACGGTCATATGCGGATAGAGCGCATAGGACTGGAACACCATCGCGATGTCGCGCTGCTTTGCACGCAAACCGTCGACAACGCGCCCGCCGATCGAAACGCTGCCTTTATCTTGAGGCTCCAGACCTGCCAGTATGCGCAGGAGGGTCGACTTGCCGCAGCCCGACGGCCCGAGCAAAGTGAGGAATTCACCGTCTTCGACAGCAAGGCTCAGATTGCACAGAACCTGGCTGGTTCCATATGATTTCGAGATGTCGGTGAACAGCACGCCAGACATCATGCCACCTCTGTCGTTTTGATCACGCCGGCACCGGCAGCCTCAGCCCATCCGCCATCCAGGTAGACTGCCGATCCCACCTGCGTCCGCTGAATACGCTGCAGGAGGCCGCCGGACCGGATTTCGGAAACCTGAGTGACACTCGCCAAGAGAGGCGCGACAGCCGATCGCCGAGCTAGCACTTCCGAAAGCACGCGCCCCGTCATGCTCGAAGGTGGCTGCATATCGAGAGCCTCAAGGATGGTAGGGACGACGTCGCAAATACCGGACGGCACTTTGGAGACGTGTCCACCGGCCAGGAACTTTGACCCCGCGACAATGCCGACCGAGGCCAGTTCCTTGGAGTGCAAGCCGCCATGGACGCCAAGGCCAGGCATCCTCGCATTGTCGTAGAACGTCCCGCCTACGAGACCGAACCGATCCCTGCGGTCGTCCGCGCGAAAGGCAAAATAGACATCAGGGGCCCGTTCGTGGTTCGCCATGACCAGGCTGCTTGCAAAGGTTCCCGGGACGACCCCCTCGATTTCGTTTCCGGGCGCCGTGAACACTGGACCGACCCAGGGAAATTCGCTCAGCGCGCCGACGAGCCGTGTCAGCTGTTCGCTGCTGCGGTCGGCAAGGTAGAGAGCGCCGACCTGTCCGGGCACGACAACGACGTCAACGTCCGGCGCTGGCGCGGTTCCCGGATTGAAGCCGACGTCGGAAAGACAATCGGCAACGGAGACGCGTGTATGTGCGGTAATGTGGCCATGGTCCGACAGCGCGATGATCTGTACGCCTGCGGCCCGTCCCTCGGCTTCCCACCAGTCCAGAATACGCCCAAATTCAGCATCACAGTGTTTGATCACCCGGCGGGTCGCGGCAGCACCCGTACCATTGTGGTGAGAACAGGTATCCGGCTCGCCATAGGACAGAATGGTCACGTCCGGAGTCCGCTCGGGCCACAGGTAGTCGAGAAAGATCGTGGTGATCAGCGTCTGCGCATCGAGGTCCGGCTCCCCGACAGGAGGGACCGGCGGCAGGGGCCCGTAACGTGTAACAACATCGTCTAGGACATGTTTGGGCGTGCAGGCTTCGGGAAAATGGCCGGACAAACGGACATGGCCGAAGGCCTCGGCTTTGTGGTGGAAGAGCCGCGTCGTGCCGGGCGTGTTGGAGGCTAGGACCGCAAGGCTTCGACCGGCGCGCCCAAGCAGCTCGCCCAAAGTAGGTGCGCTCATAAGCTGGCCGCCGCTTTCCCGATCCAGCCGATCCAGCAGGACCGCATCAGCCGTGTCTATATAGCGTTGCGGGTTGACGCTGCGATCGACGTATTTGTTGCCGACCATCCCATGAACGGCTGCTGTGCTTCCGGTCACGAAACTTGGGAAAGCAGTCCTGGTTTCACTTGGATAGATCGTTCGCTGCGCCGCGAGCGTCGTGCCAAGCTTCTTGAGCCGGACGAGATTTGGTGTCTGCTGATCGTCGATCAGATCCGGCCGCAGCCCATCAAAACTGACGATTACGAATTTGGTTTCTGGCATCGGCCCGAGCCTGGTTGATGGAATTTGGGCTACCGGGCCGCTGTTACGCTCCTGTGACAATCATCGAATAATTCGAACCAAATCCGTCCCAATGTGATCCCCCCGTTTTTTAGAAAGGGAACTGTTTTGCCCGAGGGACATGAATCGCTGCCGCTCAACTCTGTGCGGGCCTTCGCCGTGATCGCGCGTGAGAAGAGCGTCACGCGAGCCGCAGTCGTATTGGGCATCGCGCAAAGCGCGGTGAGCCGGCACCTGGCCGTCCTCGAAGACTATCTCGGCTCGAAACTTGTCGAGCGGCGGGGACGCAACTCCGAACTCACCGCGTTCGGGAGGCTCTTCGCCACCGCCGTCAGCGAGCCGCTCGACACCATTTATTTTACAGCGCAGCGCATGAAGCGCAGGCAGACGGATCTGAACCGAATTCTCGTCAGGACATCGCTGCCGACCTTCGCCTCGACGCTTCTCATCCCGAACATCCAGGCGTTTTCGACCGAGGCCGGCGGCGCGGTGGTCGACGTTGTCACCACGCTCTCCCAACCGACGTCAGCCGACAATTTCGACGTGCTGATTACGCGCGATCTAGCCTTGGCCGAACCTTCCGACAGATGGGTTCTGCTCAACGAGGACTTGGTTTGCGTCGGCTCTCCGCGACAAGTTGCCGGCAAGGAGATCGATATCGTGACACGCGTTCCGATCGTCTCCATCACCTCTCGTCCAGATACTCTTCCAACCTGGTTGCGGGGGATGGACATCCGCCAGGAAGACATCAAGCTGGGCGCTCGATACGACCATCACTATCTGGCGCTTCCCGCGATAGCGCACGGAAGAAGCCTTCTGGTGACCCCGGAGGTCCTTGTCCGGGATCTGATCAAGCAGGGATTGCTGGAAATCGTCAAAGGTACCCGTACGCCGAGCGGTATGCAGTATCACGCCCATGCAGTCGACCGCAGTCAAAATCTGGATCTGGCGCGAATGTTCTGCCGATGGCTCGTGCGCTTGTGCAAGGAAGACCAACCCAAGTCCAAATTGCTGGGCGCCGCATCGAAATAGTCGATGAATGGCATTCAGTTGCTAGATGGCCCAAGTTGATGGGTAAAAACAAAATGCGCAGACCGGCCTCGATATGAAGTCGAGGTCTTTGCAATGACGATACTTTCAAACCGGCTCCAGCTTGTCCGCCCATCCGAAACAAAGGCGATGACTGCGCGCGCCGCGGCTCTGAGAACCAGCGGAGTCAATGTCATTGTTCTCAGTCAGGGCGAGCCCGATTTCCCGACACCGGCGGCAATTTGCGACGCTGGAGTGCGTGCCATTGGCAAGGGTCTGACGCGCTATACTGCCGTTGCCGGCGCCACGCAGCTGCGCGAGGCAATCTGCGCCAAACTAAAGCGCGATTATGGGGTGGATTATCGTGCCGACGATGTGACTGTTGGTTGTGGCGCCAAGCAGGTCATCTTCAACGCGCTCTATGCCAGCCTTGATGCCGGTGATGAAACCATCATCCCAACTCCGTGCTGGGTTTCGTATCCGGATATGGTCGCTCTGGCGGGCGGGACTGCGGTGCTGGTACCGTGCGAGCCGGAACGCGGTTTCAAGCTCACTGCAGAAGCTCTGGCCGGCGCTATCACCGAGCGCACGAAATGGCTGATGTTGAATTCGCCATGCAACCCGACCGGCGCAGTCTATTCTTCTGATGAGCTTTCAGCGTTGGCGCAAGTCCTGCGAGACCATCCGCAGGTGCACGTGCTTTCGGACGATATTTACGAAAAACTTGTCTACGAGGTTCCTTTCGCCTCGATTCTTACAGTCGCCCCAGACCTGTTCGAGCGGACTGTGATCGTCAACGGCGTCTCGAAGGCAAGCGCGATGACGGGTTGGCGCGTCGGTTATGCCGCCGGGCCGACGCACCTTATCAAGGCCATGAACACGATCCAGGGCCAGACCTCATCGCACACAAGCTCGATCTCGCAATACGCAGCGGTCGAGGCCGTCGGCGGAGATCAGCACTATGTCGCGGATTTCGTGGCCGAGTTCCGAAAGCGCCGGGACCTTGTCGTCGGCCTGCTCGCGCGGGCGCCTGGCCTGAGCTGTTCTGTTCCGGACGGTGCCTTCTATGCCTTTCCCTCATGTGCGGGGTTGATTGGCAAGCGGACACCTCAAGGCAAGATCATTGCCAGCGACGTCGATTTCACGGACTACCTTCTCGACCAGTTCGGCGTCGCAGCCGTACCGGGATCGGCATTCCTGGCACCATCGTTTCTGCGGATCTCATATGCGTCGTCACAGACGGAACTCGATCTGGCCTGCAAACGGATAATCTATGCGTGCGAGGCACTGACGTGAGGATCCCACGATGACCAAAGCGACACGTCTACGCCGCGCAATGGCCGAGAAGGGGCTGGTCCATGTCATGGCGACCCACAGTCCGTTGTCGGCGATCCTCGCCGAGCAAGCCGGGTTCGACGGATTATGGGCATCAGGCTTCGAGCTATCGGCGCTTTATGGCCTTCCCGACATGAGCCTAATCTCGATGACCCAACATCTCGATATGCTTCGGGCCGTTGCCGGCAGAACCTCCTTGCCGATCGTCGCCGACGTCGACACCGGATACGGCAACGCGATCAACGTCATTCACACGGTCCGGGAATATGAGCGATCCGGCTCAAGCGCGATCGTCATTGAAGACAAGTCGTTCCCAAAGGTGACGAGCCTCGCGGTCGACGGCCATCACAACCTAGTGCGTGTCGAAGAATTCCAGGGCAAGATCGAAGCCGCCCTGGCGACGCGATCGGATCCTGACTTCCTGGTCATTGCACGCACAGAGGCGCTGATCGCCGGACTGGGTGAGGATGAAGCGTTGGCGCGTGCCCACGCCTATGAGCAGGCTGGTGCCGACATGATCCTTATCCACTCGAAGAGGAAAGATCCCGGCGAGATCGAGAGCTTCTCAAAAGCGTGGAACGGCGCCGCCCCGTTGGTCATTGTGCCAAACGCCTACCCTGAGCTCAATGCGGCTGACATACGTGTGCTGGGAAACATCCGCATGATAATCTATGGAAATTACGCGATCCGCGCCGCTGCCACCGCAATGAAAGAAACCTTTCTGCGCGTCATAGCGGATGGCGGCGTCCAGCAAGTCCATCGCGACTTGCTGCCCGTAGAAGATGTTTTTCACTTGCAAGGAATGGAAAGCGTTCGTTCCGATGAGCGTCGCTACCTACGCTAGCCTGGCCGCGCCGCGACGACAGAGATCTCGACCAACGTGCCGGCCGACAGCGTCGCTCCGATACACATGCGCTGCGGCCAATGTCCGGGATTGTCCCCAACCCAGCTCAGCCATTCGATATCGAAAGCCTTCTTGTCATCCAGGTTTGCCAGGAAGACCGTAACGGACAGCAAATTCCGACGGTCTGTGCCCAGTTCGCCCAACACCCGGTCTATCTTTGCGAAAGCTGCTGCGACCTGACCTTTGAGGTCGAGACTCTTGTCGTCGGAAGTCGCAACCGCCCAAACGAGATTGCCGAAGCCCGAACCGGAACTCCTGCCTGCGGCAACACCCTTCGATCGATCGATGATCAGCGCTTCACTCATCTGATTGGCTCCTGCTGGCATAGGTTCGAACTGCATCTCCGAATATCGTATCGCCAGCAACGAGCCGGTGTCCAACCAGTCTTTGGACGACACGCGTTCACCGATATCAAACTTGCCGGCTTGCCTGAGGATCCATGCGGAACGACTTGCAGGAGCCTTGAGCCAACACGTCTCCCTGGGAAGCGGTTCCAATTGGTGAGTGTGCTTTCGATAACCCGCCGATTTACACGCTTCACTGCGCTGTTCTCACACGATCCCTGCTGACCCCTTTCAATTTTCAGGAACGATCACTTTACTTGAGAGGCGTTGAACGATGGGAGGCAGAGCATGGCGAACGCATCTGGCGAGTTCACGCTGCAGCGGACCATCCGACGCCAACAGTTGCGGGAGATAGTCCCGCTAGCCGATAGCACCATCTATGAAATGGAGCGGCGTGGAGAATTTCCGCGACGCTTCGCCTTAACTCCAAGATGCGTGGTCTGGGATCTTGGCGAAATTCAAGCGTGGCTCGCGGCGCGGCGCGCAAAGCCCATTCTCAAAGCGCTCTGTCCAGACGTGAGGCAGCGGAGAATCCGTCCTGTCAAAGGTCAGGATCGAGTTGCAGGATCCACTTCGAAGGCGAAATGAACGCCAGATCAGTTTTCCGCGGCATAATTCCATCGACCATCAAGCGAATGCCCTCGGCATCACCGGGATCTTGCCAACGTCCAAGCTCGGCAAAAGCACCGTCGTCCGCTCCATCCAAACGGACCAGGCATCCTGACGTTCGCCATGGAACACCCGATGGGTCAAAGCGATGGGTCAAGCTCAAGCAGCGTCGTGGCGGGGGGCGCGAGTATCGGACCGCGTTTCTTCCCCTCAACCCAGGCATCGACGATATCTGCCCATTCCTGCAACATATGGCGGCGTTGAACCTCATATTCCGCCTTGTTGTAAACTCCGCGGGATGACCGTCCATCCTCATGGGCGAGGCACTTCTCGATCCAATCACTGTTGAAGCCGAGCTCATTCAAGAGGGTAGAACCGGTGCGCCTCAGGTCGTGAACCGTAAACGGTTCCAGAGGTAGTCCGTTCTTCTTGGCATGCTCGACTACAGAATAAGTCACTCTGTTGAAGGTCGCTCGCGACATCGGCGCGTCAGCATCGTATCGCGACGGCAAAAGATATCTCGAATTCCCCGCGCAGGTCTTAAGGGCGATCAGAATGTCCATGACTTGGCGCGAGAGATAGACATTGTGAGGCCTCGAACGCTTCATCCGCTCTTTTGGAATGGTCCAGACCGCATTCTCGAAATCCACCTCCTCCCACACCGCATCCTGAAGTTCGCTTTTCCGGACCATTGTCAGAAGGTAGAGCTTCATACCTAGCCGAATGGTCGGCAGAGTAGGAACGTGTTCGAGTTGCTTGAGCGTGATACGAATTTCGGCCGGCGATAGGGCGCGATCCCTCGGCACGAACGTCGCGATCGCGGCGGGTCCAACCTCATCCGCTGGGTTGGGCACCTTCTCTCCATGCAGGATCGCGAAGCCGTAGATCTGCTTCAGGATATCCCGCACGTGGATTGCAGTGGCTGGAGCGCCGCGCTCGACGATCTTGGCGCAGTGCGCTCGCAGGTCGTCTGGCGTGATTTCCGCAAGCAGGCGATTGCGCCACACGGGGAGGAGCTCACGTTCGAATATGGCGCGGCGCATGGCTCTGGTGCTGTCCGCCATCGAAGCATTCATCAACCATTTCTCGCCGAACTCGCCGAAGCTCTTGGCCTCTTTCAGGCGGTGTTTCTCGCGCTGCTTCTCGATTGCTGGTGAACGTCCCTCTCTGACCGCCCGCCGTGCATCCAGGCACAACTCGCGCGCCCGCGCGAGAGTGATACCATCACGCCCATACTTGCCGAGATAGACCGTCTCGCGTCGGCCATTCATCCGGTAGTCCAGCCGGAAAGATATGGCTCCAGACGGCATGACGCGGACATACATGCCGTCGCGATCGGCGACCTTGTAAATTTTTTCGCTTGGTTTCAGGGCCTTAATTGCGGCATCCGTCAGCATTGCCGTGCCACCTCCGAAAAGTACCGTCATGCGGTTTTTGGGGGCCAGTGCTGAAAAAATGCGCGTGTTCGCAATGGCTTAGGCCAAAATAAGTACCGTCACCGGCCTCATTTCCCGTGACGGTACTTTCAAAATCGGCAGCAATCAATATAGGCAAGGGCCGTCAGCTGTGACGGTACATGCGAACTATGCCCACCGATAGGTATCGATAGGCACAATCGACAAAACTATTATATTTCAGTGCGTTAAATCGAACTCCGGCGTAAAATCGGCGGCTTCCGGATAGGCCTGAATCATTCCCATTCGATGGTTCCCGGCGGCTTGCTGGTCACGTCGTAGACGACGCGATTGATGCCGCGCACTTCGTTGATGATACGGGTCGCGGCGCGGCCGAGGAATTCCATGTCATAGTGGTAGAAGTCGGCCGTCATGCCGTCGACAGAGGTTACGGCGCGCAGCGCGCAGACGAATTCGTAGGTACGGCCATCGCCCATCACGCCCACCGTCTGCACCGGCAACAGCACGGCGAAGGCCTGCCAGATGGCGTCGTAGAGGCCTGCCTTGCGGATCTCGTCCAGATAGATCGCGTCGGCCTCGCGCAGGATCTCCAGTTTTTCACGGGTAATGCCGCCCGGACAACGAATGGCCAACCCTGGCCCTGGGAACGGATGGCGGCCGATGAAGCTTTCCGGCAAGCCTAGCTCCTTGCCCAGGATGCGCACTTCGTCCTTGAACAGCTCGCGCAGCGGCTCGACAAGTTGCATCTTCATGCGATCCGGCAGGCCGCCGACATTGTGGTGCGACTTGATGGTGGACGAGGTGGCACCCGTGAAGGACACGCTCTCGATGACGTCGGGATAAAGCGTGCCCTGGGCAAGGAAATCGGCACCACCCAGCTTCTTCGCCTCTTCCTCGAACACTTCGATGAACAGGCGGCCGATGGTCTTGCGTTTCTTTTCCGGGTCGGACTCGCCTTCCAGCGCCGAGATGAAACGGTCGGATGCGTCGACCAGGATCAGAGGCAGATTGTAATGCTCGCGGAACATGGCGACGACGTCGGCCGCCTCGTTTTTTCGCATCAGGCCGTGGTCGACCAGGATACAGGTCAGCTGGTCGCCAACCGCCTCATGGATCAGCAGAGCGGCGACGGAAGAATCGACGCCGCCCGACAGTGCGCAGATGACCTTACCCTTGCCGACCTGCTTGCGGATCGCCTCGACGGCATGTTCGCGATAGGCCTTCATGGTCCAGTCGCCGGTAAGGCCGGCGATCTTGTTGACGAAGTTGCGCAACAGCTTGGCGCCGTCGGGCGTGTGCACGACTTCGGGATGGAATTGCACGGCATAGAATTTGCGCCCTTCGTCGGCGATCGCCGCGAAGGGAGCACCGGTCGATGTGCCGACAACCTTGAAGCCCGGCGGTAGCGCGGTGACGCGGTCGCCATGGCTCATCCACACCTGATGGCGGGTACCCTTGGCCCAGACGCCGTCAAACAGCGCGCATTCCTGCTCAACCTCTAGGAAGGCGCGGCCGAACTCGCGATGATGGCCGCTTTCCACCTTGCCGCCGAGCTGGGCGCACATGGTCTGTTCGCCATAGCAGATGCCGAGTACCGGAATGCCGGCGGAAAAGACCGCGTCCGGCGCGCGCGGGCTGCCGATATCGACGGTGGAATGCGGGCTGCCCGAGAGGATGACCGCCTTGGGGCGGATGCGTTTGAAGGCCTCGTCGGCCGACTGGAACGGCACGATTTCGCAATAGATGCCGGCTTCGCGCACGCGCCTGGCGATCAGCTGCGTGACCTGGCTGCCGAAGTCGATGATGAGAACGGTGTCGGGATGTGTCGTCATGGCGAGCCTTTAAAGAAAGAAGCAGTCCGGCGCAATGGGGTGCCGCGTCGCAGCCCAGTCGCGACGACCAGGCAAACCAGACCGCCTCGATCTAAAGAGTGTTCGAGCGGAGCGCGGTCTCCAGAAGCCTCACCGCATCGGCCAGCTTCTCGTCGATGACGTGAAGGTATTCGGTCCAGTCGCCGACATTCTTGAGTTCGGCGGCACCGTCCGAAATGCCGCGCAATGCTATCAGCGGAACGCCGAACAACTGGCAGGCGCGCAGGCAGGCAAAGGTCTCCATGTCGGCCATGTCCTCGGCGATCGCGTCATAGGCCGCGCCCGAGACGATGTTTGCGCCGGTCGACAGCGAGGCGCCGGCAATTCCCGGAATTTGATGCGGCAATTGCAAAACAGCCGGCAGATCCAGGAACGGCGTGATGCCCTTCGGAAAGCCGAGCGCCGAGGCGTCCATGTCGCGATAGGCGACCGAAGTTGCCTGGTAGATGCCGGTCTGCTCCAGCCGGCGCGAACCGGCCGAGCCAAGCGAGACGACAAAATCCGGCAACATCGCTTCCGCCTTCAATCGGGCGAGTTCGGCACCAAGACGGACACCGGCCTCGACCGGTCCGACACCGGTCATGTACGGCGTGAACAGACGCTTGAGATGCGGGCCATATTCGGCATCGGCAGCCATGACGAACAGGACACGCCGACCACCGAGCTTGACGGACAAGTCTGCGGATTTCTCGCTCAAGACGTTTCACCACCCTCAAGGCCAAAGAGGCCGCGACCTCGCAACGCCCCGTGTCAGTAACCTCTCGTCGTGTCAGCGGCACGACGAATTCGCTTCGGGAATCGGCTGCTCACCCTTCGATCCCCTCGCGCCCAGTCACCGTCATCATGGTGCCGGTCATGGTGGCGATCAGCCTGGCCTCGCCGTCGGCGGCGAAGGCATAGGCCTGGCCGTCTGCCACGATGATGGTGCGACCGGGCTTGGTGACGGAACCGCGAAACAGGAACCGTTCGCCCTTGCCAGGCGCCAGCAGATTCACCTTGAACTCGATGGTCAGCACGCCCGAGTTTTCCGGCATCAGCGAATAGGCCGCATAACCGCAGGCCGAATCCAACGCCGTCGAGATCACGCCGGCATGGAGGAAGCCGTGCTGCTGGGTGAGAGCCGCCGAATAAGGCATCTCGATCTCGATGATGCCGGGTGTCACCAGCGTCAGTTCGGCGCCGATGGTGGCCATGGCCTGCTGGCGCGCGAAGGAGGTCCTGACGCGCTCTTCATAATTCGGGGCGGGGACGATCTTGGCGCTCATGACAACAGCCCTGGAGACCGAAGGAATTCGGCATAGCCGGCTTATCGCAGAGGCCAGGCTCCCAGGCAATGGTTGTGCTGCATCGCAGCAAACCGATGAATGGTCAACCTGCCTTGCGCAGCGCGCAGAAATAGAAGCCGTCCGTGCCGCTCAATGCCGGCGACAGCGAGATGCCGCCCCCTACGGCAATGCGGGCCGACGCGGCATGCCCTGGGAAGCGAGACTGCCAAAGCACCGTGTGATCGATCGGCGCGAATGTGTTGTCGCGACCCAGGAAGTTCGTGACCTGCTCGTCATTCTCCTCGGGAAAGACCGAGCAGGTGACATAGACCAGCAGCCCACCCGGCTTCACGAAGGCCTTCGCGGTATCGAGGATGGCCGACTGCTCAGCCTTGCGCGCGTCGAGCTGGCGGCGCGTCAGCCGCCATTTGGCATCCGGCCGCCGCCGCCAGGTGCCGCTGCCGGTGCAGGGCGCATCGATCAACACGATGTCCATGTGGCCGGTCAGAGGCGCCAGTTCCTGCTCGCGAGCGACCACCTGAACGTTGCGGTTGTCGGAACGGCGGATGCGGTCGAAGATCGGTGCCAGCCGCTGCTTTTCGGCATCATGCGCGAAAATCTGCCCCTTGTTCTCCATCGCCGCCGACAGCGCCAACGATTTGCCGCCGGCGCCGGCGCAATAGTCGAGCACCTGCATGCCCGGCTTGGCGTCGGTCAGCTCGGCCGCGATCTGCGAGCCTTCGTCCTGCACCTCGAACCAGCCCTTCTGGAAAGCCGGCTCTGCCTGGACGTTCGGATGCCGGCCGTCGCCAGCAATCGGTGCGATGCGGATGCCTTCGGTGGCGAGATGCGCCGGTTCGGCACCTGTTTCGGCGAGCTCGGCCAGAACCTTGGCGCGCTCGGCCTTCAGCGTGTTCACCCTGAGATCGAGCGGTGGTCGCGCGGCAAGTGCCGCCCCCTCCTCCACCCAGGCCTCGCCGAAGGCTGTCTCGAGCAGCGGCACGCTCCAATCAGGACAATCGGCTCTCACCTCGCCCGGGGCATCAGCCAGCCTGCGCGCGGCGATGGTCTCAAGCTCGGCGTCGCTCAGCAGCGAAGGCGCGAACTTGTCACCCTCAAGCGCGGCATTGAGCGATTGCGCGGTCTGTCCCCATTCCAGCAGCAGCGCGCCGAAACCGGTGGCGCGCGGCGTGTCGTCGCCCAGCAGCCAGCCGGCGCTGCGCCTGCGGCGCAGGGCGTCGTAAACGATGTTGCCGATGGCCGCGCGGTCGCCGCCGCCGGCGAAGCGGTGCGACAGGCCCCAGTCCCGCAAGGCATCCGCCGCCGGGCGATGCCTGCGGCCAATATCCTCCAGCACTTCTATGGCTGCCGCCAGCCGCCCGCCCAGTCGCATTCGTCCTGCCGCAAATGATTGATTTCAACCCTGCTGTAACCGGCGCAACCCGAATGCACAAGCCGGCGAACTGGCGCAACCGGCGACGCTTTTCAACGCATCGACTTGGACATAGGCTTTCGCTTGCGATTCGCGGCTCTTGTCCACGGTTGGCAAGGGCCATTCGAGGAGGGGACTATGAAATCTTACTTGGCTGAAGTTCTGGGTACATTTCTGTTGGTGTTTATCGGCACGGCCTCGGTCGTGACCGGTGGTTTCGGTGGCGCGCTGCCGCTCGGGCAGGAAGGCATTGGACTGGCTTTCGGCATCGGCCTCATCGCCGCGGCCTATGCGATCGGACCAATCTCGGGCGCGCATCTCAACCCGGCGGTGACGCTTGGCGTATTCCTCGCTGGCCGCATGCCGGCAAAAGACGTGATCCCCTATTGGATTGCCCAGATCATCGGCGCCATCATCGCTTCGCTGGCGCTGTGGCTCATCGTTTCGGGACAAGTCGGCGGCCATACCGGCGGCTTCGGCGCCAACGGATGGGACGAGACGAAATGGGGCATCCGCTCGGCATTCCTTTGGGAGCTTATCGGAACCTTCACCTTCGTGACGGTCATTCTAGGGGTCACCAGCGGCAAGCACACGACGGCCTTCGCCGGCCTAGTCATCGGCCTGACGCTGGCGGGTCTGCATTTCGCCATCATCCCGGTGACGGGAACCTCGCTCAACCCAGCGCGCTCGATCGGCCCGGCGCTGTTCACCGGCGGCGCGGCTATCAGCCAGCTCTGGCTGTTCATCGTCGCTCCGCTGATCGGCGGCGCCATTGCTGGTATCGTCGCCAAGACCGGAATGTTCGAGAAAGACTGAAAGCAGGGCAAGCACGGCGCCTAACGGGCGCCGTCGCCAACTTTCCAAAAACAAAACAGGCGCGGAGCGATCCGCGCCTGTTCTTTTTTGTATAGCCGGCTCAGACGAGGTCGAAGCGGTCGGCGTTCATCACCTTGTTCCAGGCCGCCACGAAATCCTTCACGAACGTCCCCTTCGCGTCGGCGCTGCCGTAGACTTCGGCGAGCGCGCGCAACTGCGCGTGCGAACCGAAGATCAGGTCGACGCGCGTGCCCGTCCACCGGGCCTCGCCGGTGCCGCGGTCGCGCCCCTCGAACACGCCGTCCGTGGCAGAGGGCCGCCACTCGGTACGCATGTCGAGCAGGTTGACAAAGAAGTCATTGCTCAGCGTCTCCGGCCGTTCGGTGAACACGCCATGCGTGGACTGCCCGACATTGGCGCCGAGGACACGCAGGCCGCCGAGCAGCACGGTCATCTCCGGAGCCGTCAGGTTCAACAGCTGCGCCTTATCGACCAGCAGCGTCTCCGCCGAGAGGCGGTGAGCGCCCCGGCTGTAGTTGCGGAAACCATCGGCGACCGGTTCGAGCGGCGCGAAGGAGTGGACGTCGGTTTCATCCTGCGATGCGTCCATGCGGCCGGGCGTGAACGGCACAGTGACCGCCTGGCCCGCATCCTTGGCCGCCTTCTCGACCGCGGCGGCACCGCCGAGCACGATCAGGTCGGCGAGCGACACTTTCTTGCCGCCGGACTGCGCGGCATTGAACTCCGCCTGGATCGCTTCCAGCTTCTGCAGCACCGCGTTCAGTTCGCTCGGCTGATTGACCGCCCAGTCCTTCTGCGGCGCAAGCCGGATGCGTGCACCGTTGGCGCCACCGCGCTTGTCGGAGCCGCGGAAGGTCGAGGCCGATGCCCAAGCGGTCGACACCAGCTGCGACACCGACAGGCCGGACGCCAGGAGTTTGGCCTTTAGCGCGGCGATATCAGCTTCGTCGACCAGCGCATGATCGACCGCCGGGATCGGATCCTGCCAGGCCAGCACTTCCTTCGGCACGAGCCGGCCGAGATAACGGGCGCGGGGACCCATGTCGCGGTGCGTCAGCTTGTACCAGGCGCGTGCGAAGGCATCGGCGAACGCGTCCGGATCCTCGTAGAAGCGCCGCGAGATCTTCTCGTAGGCCGGGTCGAAACGCAGCGCGAGGTCGGTGGTCAGCATCGACGGTGCGTGGCGCTTCCCCTTGTCGTGCGCGTCCGGCACGGTGCCGGCGCCCATGCCATGCTTCGGCGTCCACTGGTGTGCGCCGGCCGGGCTCTTGGTCAGTTCCCACTCGTAGCCGAACAGGTTCCAGAAGAAGTTGTTGGTCCATTTGGTCGGCGTCGTCGTCCAGATGACTTCCAGGCCGCTGCCGATGGCGTCGCCACCCTTGCCGGTGCCGAAAGCGTTGGCCCAGCCCAGACCCTGCTGCTCGATGCCGGCGGCTTCCGGCTCCGGTCCAACCAGCTTCGCATCGCCGGCGCCGTGCGTCTTGCCGAAGGTGTGGCCGCCGGCGATCAGCGCGACGGTCTCCTCGTCATTCATCGCCATGCGCGCGAAGGTTTCGCGGATGTCCCGCGCTGCGGCCAGCGGGTCCGGCTTGCCGTTCGGCCCTTCCGGATTCACATAGATCAGGCCCATCTGCACGGCGCCGAGCGGGTTCTGCAAGTCGCGATCGCCGGAGTAACGCTCGTCGGCGAGCCAGGCGCCTTCGGGACCCCAGTAGAGCTCTTCCGGTTCCCAGACGTCGGCCCGGCCACCGGCGAAACCGAAGGTCTTGAAGCCCATAGATTCCAGCGCAACGTTACCGGCCAGGATCAAAAGGTCGGCCCAGGAGAGCTTGCGACCGTATTTCTGCTTGATCGGCCAAAGCAGCCGGCGCGCCTTGTCGAGGTTGACGTTGTCCGGCCATGAATTCAGCGGGGCAAAACGCTGCTGCCCGGCGCCGGCGCCGCCACGGCCATCGCCGATGCGGTAGGTGCCGGCGCTGTGCCAGGCCATGCGGATGAACAGCGGTCCATAGTGGCCGAAGTCGGCCGGCCACCAATCCTGCGAATCCGTCATCAGGGCCTTCACATCCGCAATGACTGCATCGAGGTCGAGGCTCTCGAATTCCTTGGCGTAGTCGAACGTCTCACCCATCGGGTCGGACAGGTTGGAATGCCGATGCAGGATCTGGATGTCCAACTGGTTCGGCCACCAGTCGTTGTTCTTCGGTCCATGGCCGCTGAACGGGCATTTGCCTGCGCTTTTGTCGTCGGTCTTCGCGTCCATTTCTTTCTCCAATCGTGAATTTCAAACGAGGCCAGGCCACAAGCCCTTTCGCGGGGCGCACGGCAGATTTCGATCTGGAGAGAGGCTGACGATGGCTGCCTCCCTCGAACTGGGTGGGTTGCCGAAGAGCTGCCGCGAGGCGCCCGCCGAATTGTGGAACGCAGGCAACCTAAGTGCTTCATTCTATAAAAGCAAATTGCCTTTTGTGTTTTTTCCGATAGGTTTTTCTTATGATAAAACTCACTCTGCGGCAGATGCAGTATTTCGAGACACTGGTCCAGACGCTGCATTTCGGGCGTGCCGCCGTCCTGTGCGGCATCAGCCAGCCGGCGCTTTCCGCGCAGATTGCCGACATGGAGGAAAAGCTCGGCTGCAAACTCTTCGACCGCTCCGGCCGCAACGCCATCCTGACGCCGGAAGCGCTTACGCTGTTGCCGCTGATCGCGCGGGCACTGGCGGCCACGCGCGACGTGGAAGAAGCTGCCATGGCGGGGCGCAAGGCGCTGGAAGGCCGCTTCCGGCTCGGCATCATCCCGACGGTGGCGCCCTATCTCCTGCCTTCGGTACTTCCGCAACTGCGGCAGCGCTATCCCGACCTGCGGCTCGAACTGCGCGAGGCGGTAACCGACACGCTGGCCGAGGAAACCGCGCTGGGCAGCCTCGACGCTTTCATCGCGGCGCTGCCGCTCGACCAGCCAGGGTTGACGGCCGAGGCGCTATTCGAGGACCGCTTCTTCCTGGCGGTACCGCGCGCGGAGCCCGATCTGGTGGCGCCGCCGGTACCGCCAGAGAGCCCGGTGCTGGAACGGCTGATGCTGCTGGAAGAAGGCCATTGCCTGCGCGATCAAGCGCTGCAACTGTGCGGCAGCGTGCGCCCCACCGCCATGGCCAACTATGGCGCAACCAGCCTGACCACGCTTCTGCAGATGGTCGGACATGGCTTCGGCGTGACACTGGTGCCGGAGATGGCGGTGGCGCCGACCGCAGCGCTGCCCGATCTTCGCGTCGTGCCCTTCACCGAGCCTATGCCGTCACGCACCGTAGCGCTGGCCTGGCGCCGCAACGGGCACCGCCAGGCGGAATGCAAGGCCTTGGCCCAAGTGCTGAAAAGCGTGCGCGAAGAACCAACGCATGTCCACCAAGTCAGCAGCTCATCTCAGGTCGCCGTCTCATAAAGCGCATCCAGATTTTGGCTGAAGCGAGTTTGACACCATGATCATGGTGCGCCGGCACGACGCCTGCCCCGGAAAGTTTCACGGCTACGCCTGACGCGCCGAAGCGCCTACACTTCAACGATTTCGCTGATCTGCACTATGGGCGCGATGTCTGTATAGTTGGCGACGTCCGCGGCGATCTCCGTGCGGTGGGGACCGAGCGCCTGTTGGAATACCCCCAGGCTCGGCGAGTAGACGTGACACACCGCGACAAACTTCGGCTCGCTTCCAGGTTCGCGACCCGCAAGGCCCTTGTCGATCTCGTAGCGCAGGCAGGCATCGCCGAGCCGTTCCCGCAGCAGCGGCATGTGGGTGGTGCGGTAGTAGTCGTGATCGAACTTCGAGCCGCCATCGGCCGGATAGTAGACGCTCATCTTGATCATGGTCAGGCTCCTGCATGAACGCCGCTCCGAGCGTCCGAGGGGGGCTTTCTAGCTCACGGACTCGCAAAGCGCATCCGGATTTTGGCTGAAGCGAGTTTGACGGGAGCGAGGTGGTTTTCGCTGTGCTTTTCGAAGCGGATTGCGGCACCGATAGAGGAAAGCGCTGAACGGCGGACGACGTCAGTCTATGAGTGCGTGACCTCGACATGGCCGCGCCGCGACAACCGCGGCTTCCCGTCAAATGACCGCTATCGCATCAACCTCTATGAGGTAGCCCGGAGACATGATCGCCACCCCCACGATCACATTCGCCGGCTTGTGATTTCCGAACAACGAAATCTGCGCCTCCTCGATGATCGGAACATGTACATCGCGGTTGTAGTCGACGATATAGATCGTGATCTTGCCGACCTGCTCAGGCCGTGCGCCCGCGGCCCGGAGCGCCCGGCCGAGATTGTCGAATGTCAGGCGAGCCTGCGCCGCAAAATCACCATGCCCCACGAGCTTGCCGTCTCTGCTCTCGGGCTGCTGGCCTGAGACGAACACCATCCTGGTCCCGGTTGCGATGACAACCTGCGTGTACATCTCGGGAACAGGCAGATCATCCGGATTGATGAGTTCGAGCGACATCAGCAACCTCCTGTTTCTTCCGACTGAAACTAGAGCGTTTCCGTTTTTCACTGAACCGCGGAAACGCTCTAACTCTTTGTTTTTACGCAATTCCAGACAGAAGACCGCTACGCACTTTTCCTGGAATTGCTCTAGGCGACAACGCCTTCCTTAGCGCCCGCCCTCAGCAGCATGCCGAACAGGTCGCGCGGCTCGTCGGGATCGGCCAGCAGGTCGAGCTCCTCATAGAGGCCGGTCGCCTGCAATTGGTCGCGCACATAACGCAGCGCCGAGAAATCCTCGGTGGCGAAACCGACGGAATCGAACAGCGTGATCTGCTTGTCACTGGAGCGACCGGCGACCTTGCCGGCCATCACCTGCCACAGCTCTATCACGGGATGGTCAGGGTCCAATTGCTGGATTTCGCCCTCGATGCGGGTCTGCGGCGGGAACTCCACGAAGATGTCGGAGCGCAGCAGGATATCACGATGCAGCTCCGTCTTGCCGGGGCAATCGCCGCCGACGGCGTTGATGTGCACGCCGGAGCCGACCATGTTGTCGGTCAGGATCGTCGCATACTGCTTGTCGGCGGTCACCGTGGTGATGACCTCGGCGCCTTCCACCGCTTCCTGGCCCGAGGAACAGATGGTGATGCCGAAACCCATGCCGGCAAGGTTCTTGGCGCAGCGGCGCGAGGCCGACGGATCGATGTCGTAGAGACGCAGCCTGTCGATACCGGTGATCGCCTTGAAGGCGATGGCCTGGAATTCCGACTGCGCGCCATTGCCGATGATGGCCATGGTGCGGGCGCCATTCGGCGCCAGATATTTGGCCGCGACCGCCGAGGTGGCGGCGGTGCGCAACGCGGTCAGGATGGTCATTTCGGTGAGCAGCATCGGATAGCCCGAGCCGACATCGGCCAGCACGCCGAAAGCGGTCACCGTCTGCAGGCCCTCACGCGTATTCTTCGGGTGGCCGTTGACGTATTTGAAGCCATAGAGCCTGCCGTCGCTGGTCGGCATCAGCTCGATGACGCCGTCATGGCTGTGCGAGGCAATACGCGGCGTCTTGTCGAACAGCTCCCAGCGACGAAAATCCTCTTCGATGTAGGCGGCTAGCTCGGTGAGAAACCGCTCGACGCCGATGGCCAGCACCAGCTTCATCATGGAATCGACGCTGACAAAGGGAACGATGTTGAGCTTGGCTGCGGTCGTCATCAGAAGCTCCTCGTCGGACGGTCCATGATGCGACGGCCCATCAGGCTCGCCGTCAGGTCGACCATCAAGGTGGCGGTACGGCCGCGTTCATCGAGGAAGGGATTGAGTTCGACGAGATCGAGGCTGGTGACCAGTCCGCTGTCGGACAACATCTCCATCACCAGATGCGCCTCACGCAAGGTAGCGCCGCCGGGCACCGTGGTGCCGACAGCCGGCGCGATCGACGGATCGAGGAAATCGACGTCGAGGCTGACATGCAGAAGGCCGTTTTCGGCAGCGACACGCGCGAGGAAGGCGCGCAGGAGCGGCGCGATACCGTGCTCGTCGATGGCGCGCATGTCGTGTACCGTCACGCCGGCCTCGTTGAGCGCCTGGCGCTCAGCCGCATCGACGCTGCGCAGGCCGAGCGTGCAGATACGCGTGGGCTCCACCCGCACGGTCAGATCCGGGAAGACGCCGGTAAAGCCAGGCAGGCCGCAGGCATAGGCAAGCGGCACGCCGTGCAGATTGCCGCTGGCGGTGGTGTCGAGCGTGTGGAAATCGGGATGCGCGTCGAGCCACAGGACAAAGAGAGGCCGGCCGGTCTCAGCGGCACGGCGGGCGATACCGGACAGCGTGCCGGCGGAGATGGCATGATCGCCGCCAAGGAAGATCGGCATCGCGTCCTTGCTGGCCTGATAGGCAGCCTCGGCAATCGCTGCCGTCCAGGCAACGATCTCCGGCAGCGCCTTCAACGCGGGATTGCGGTGAGTGATCGGCTGGGTCGCGGTAGGCTGCACCGTCCCCAGGTCTTCGACCTCATGGCCAAGCTCGATCAACGCCGGGATCAGTCCGGCCGTACGCAATGCGCTTGGCCCCATCTCGCATCCCAGAACTCCGGCGCCATCCTGCTCCGGCGCACCCAATATCCTGCAACGCATGATGTTCCTTCCCTGTTTAGATCTTTTGCGGCAATTGAAGCGCAAACGACTGGCGGAATGAACAATCTGAATTGGCAAATATTGCCCAATGCCTTATCATTTCGGCAGTATCGATTACCAATATGGTCAAACATGGATGCGCTGGACGAAAGACTGGTGACGCTGCTGCGCCATGACGGCCGCCGCTCCATCTCCGACCTTGCCGTCGATCTCGGCGTGTCTCGCGCCACCGTTCGCGCCCGCATCGAACGGCTGGAGCGCCAGGGCGAAATCCTCGGCTACACCGTCATCCTGCGGGCGGATGCGCTGGAACAGCGCGTGCGCGGCATCATGATGATCGAGGTGGAAGGCCATGCCGCCGACCGCGTGGTGCGGGCTCTCGGCGGCTTCCCGGAAATCTCGGCGGTGCACACCACCAACGGCCGCTGGGACCTGGTCGTGGAGCTCAACACCGAAACGCTGACGCAGCTCGACGCGGTGCTGCGCAAGGTGCGGCTCATTCCAGCCATCACCGGTTCCGAAACGACGCTGCTGCTGGCCACCCCGCGCTCGACGCGGGCACGGCTGTAAGCTCGATTGCGATCAGGACTTGAGGCCCAGTTCCTCGACCATGGCGTCGCGCATGATGAACTTCTGCGCCTTGCCGGTCACGGTCATCGGCAGGCTGTCCTTGAAGCGGATGTAACGCGGTACCTTGTAGTGCGAGATCTGCCCGGCGCAGAAGGCCTTCACATCCTCCTCGCTCATGGTCTCACCCGGCTTCACCACGATCCAGGCGGCGATCTCCTCGCCATATTTGGCATCCGGCACGCCGAAGACCTGCACCTCCTTCACCTTGGGATGCCGGTAAAGGAACTCCTCGACCTCGCGTGGATAGACGTTCTCGCCGCCGCGAATGACCAAATCCTTCACGCGCCCGACGATGTTGCAGAACCCCTCCTCGTCGATGGTGGCAAGGTCGCCGGTATGCATCCAGCCGTCCGGGTCGATCGCCTCTGCGGTCTTTTCCGGGTCTTCCCAATAACCCTTCATCACCGAATAGCCGCGCGTGCACAGTTCGCCGCGCTCGCCGACCGGCACCGTGCCGCCTTCGGCATCCACCACCTTGACCTCGACATGGGGATGGATGCGGCCGACCGTCGAAACACGCTTCTCCAACGGGTCGTCGACGCCGCTCTGGAAGGAAACCGGGCTCGTCTCGGTCATGCCGTAGGCGATCGTCACCTCCGACATATGCATGAGCGCGATGACCTTCTTCATCACCTCGATCGGACAGGGCGAACCGGCCATGATGCCGGTGCGCAGCGACGACAGGTCGAAGCTCTTGAAATCCGGATGGTCGAGCATGGCGACGAACATGGTCGGCACGCCGTAGAGGCCGGTGCAGCGTTCGTCGGATATTGCTTTCAGCGTCACGCCGGGATCGAAACCCTCGCCCGGGAACACCATGGTCGCGCCCTTCGACACACAGCCCATCGACCCCATCGACATGCCGAAGCAGTGGTAGAAGGGCACGGGAATGCAGAGCCGGTCATTCGCGGTCAGCCGGATGGCGGCGGTGACGAAATTGCCGTTGTTGATGATGTTGGCATGGGTGAGTGTAGCGCCCTTCGGCGCGCCTGTGGTGCCGGACGTGAACTGGATGTTGATGGCATCGTCGGGCGTCAGCGTCGCACTGATACGATCCAGCGCCGCCCGGTCGGCACCGGCGCCCATCGCCAGAACGTCGCCGAAGTTGAACATGCCGGGCGATGTCTCCTCACCCATGCGGATGACGATCTCAAGCGCCGGCAGTTTCGCCGCCGCCAGCTTGCCTGGCACGGCGACATCGATCTCGGGCGCCAGCGTCCGGATCATGCCGAGATAGTCCGAGGTCTTGAACTGCGCGGCCGTGACCAGAGCCCTGCAACCGACCCTGTTCAGCGCATATTCGAGTTCGGCCAGCCGGTAGGCCGGGTTGATGTTGACGAGGACAAGCCCGATGCGCGCGGTGGCGAACTGCGTGACCAGCCATTCCCAGCGGTTGGGCGACCAGATGCCGACACGCTCGCCCTTTCCCAGACCGAGTTTCGCCAGACCGGCGGCGAATGTGTCGACCGTCTGCGCCAGCTCATCCCAGGAAAAGCGCTTGCCCTGGCTCGGAAAAACAGCGGCATCGCGCGGACCATGAGCCCGCACCGTATCGCCCAGCAATTGCGGGATGGTCTTGTCGAGCAACGGCACGAGGCGTTCGCCCGACACATGCGAAAGCCCGTCTCGGGGCGCGATGAACACAGCACCGGCCTGCGCGGCGCGATCGAATGTCGGGCGCGTGCCTTTCAGTTCGTCGGGATTGATCGCCATGGCCACCTCCTGCGCTAGCCGGCAGAGGCTATCAGCCGGTCAACCGACAGAACATCCAGTCAAAAGTCTGATGGCGCAAGCGGCCGCGTGTCGCTGCTATGCGAGCGAGGCCGCGACCTTGGCGGTGATGTCGGCGACAAGGGCTGCATCGGCCGGCTTGCGTTCCTTCTTCGAGGCCACGAGGCAGGCCTGCGATTTCAGCACGATGCCGTCCGACAGGATTTTCAGATGGTTCGCCTTTAGCGTCGAGCCGGTCGTGGTGATGTCGACGATGATGTCAGCCGAGCCTGCTGCCGGCGCGCCTTCGGTGGCGCCCAGGCTCTCGACGATGCGATAGACCTGGATACCGTGCTTGGCGGTGAAGAATTGCTGCGTCAGCCGCCAGTATTTGGTGGCGATGCGCAGCCTGCGGCCATGGCGCTGGCGGAAGTCGGCGGCGACATCGTCGAGGTCGGCCATGGTGTCGACGTCCAACCAGATGTCCGGCACCGCCACGACCACATCGGCGTGGCCAAAGCCCAGCCGGGCCGCGATCTCGGCGCGCGATTGCCAGTCGGCCAGGTTCTCGCGCAAAAGGTCTTCGCCGGTGATGCCGAGGTCGACGGCGCCCTGTCCGATCTCGCCGGCGATTTCGGATGCCGACAGGAACGCCACCTCGATATCGTCGCGGCCGGCGATACGCGCGTGATATTTGCGGTCGTCCTCCGGCAGGCTGACGGCAAGCCCGGCCTTCGCCAGAACCTCAAGCGCCTGTTCCTTCAGCCGCCCCTTGGACGGGATCGCCAGCGTCACGGTCATGATGCGTCACCCCGTAGCGCCTCGATGCGGTCGAGCCAGACCGAGAAACCGACACCGGGAATCTGGCTTTTGGCGCCGAGCAGCGTCAGCAGGCGGTCGTAGCGCCCGCCGCCGGCCAATGGACGCTCGCCATCGGCGGAGGCTATTTCGAAGACGAGGCCGGTGTAATAATCCAGCGGACGACCGAAAGCGGCATCGTAGCGGACCGCTTCTGACGGCAGGCCATGGCCGGCGACCGCGTCCGCGCGGGCAGCGAACGTGTCGAGCGCGGCGCCCAGCGCCAGGCCAGCATCGGCGGCGAAGCGCTCCAGCGCCGCGGCCGCCTGCGCCAGCGGCACATGGATGGCCAGGAATGCCTTCAATGCCGCAAACGCCTCGTCGGACAAACGCACGGAACGCAGCTGCGCCTTCTCGACCAGCCGGCGCGCGATGTCCGCCGGTGTGCGGCCGGCGGAGGCCGAGAGACCGACCGTTTCCATGCCGCCGGCGATGTGCGCCATCAGCCCGTCGAGATCGGCGTCCAGCGCCAGCGTGGCGATAGGCGCCGGCAATTGGCCGTTGCGCGGCGGGTTGGCGAGATCGGCAAGCGCGGCTTCCAGCATCTCCTTCGAACCGAAAGCGCGGGCGAGCCGCATGCGCCAGCCGCGCGGCAGGCCGAGCGCGGCCAACACCGCTTCGAAGATAGCCTGATCGCCCAGCGTGACCGACAAGACGCGATCCGGCAGCGCCAGCGACAGCAAGGCATGGGCATCGGCAATGTTGCGGGCGTCGGCGGCGGCGGTGTCGGTATCGCCAAGGTCCTCGATGCCGGCCTGGAAAAATTCGTTACCGCCTTCGCGCCGCTGGCGGAAAACCTCGCCGAGATAGCCGTAGCGGCGCGGCGTGCCCGCCTGGCTGGCGATGTGGTCGAGGCAAACCGGAATGGTGAATTCGGGACGCAGGCAAAGCGTCTGGCCGGTCTCGCTTTCGGTCAGGAAGATGCGGCGGCGCAGATCCTCGCCGGCCATATCGAGGAACGGATCGGCCGGCTGCAGCACCGCCACTTCGACGAGACCGGCGCCGCGCCGTTCGAGCAGCGCAGCGACTTCGCCGGCGAAAGCTGGGGGCCGCGCGCTTCTCACGAGGACACTTTCTGCATCAGCTCGATGCGGTTGCCGAACGGATCGTAGATGTGGATGCGCACATAACCCGCCAGCGGCACATCGGTCGCCACGCGATAGCCGGCGTTTGTCACCGCCGCCTCCAACGCCTTCACATCGTCAACCAAGAAGGCAGGATGCGCCTTGCCGGCCGCATGAAAGTCGGGGTCGACGCCGAGATGCACTTTCACCGCGCCGCTTTCGAACCAGCAGCCACCACGCGCTGCGAGACTGTCGGGCTTCGCCAGCTCGATCAGGCCTAGAATGCCGGCATAGAAGGCGCGAGCGTCGGCCTCGCGCCCCCCCGGCATGGCAAGCTGGACATGATCGATGGCGAGCAGCGTCATTGGCGATCGGCTGCCTGCGCGGCCAGAATCTTCTTCACCTCGGCCACCAGATCGGCCTCCGGCACAGTCACTTGGCCCGGGCGCGCTTCCTTGTATTCGGCGTGGTCGGCGATCGCCGCCGCCTGCCGGGCGCCCTCGATCAGGTCCTTCAGCTGCACTTCGCCTGCATCGCGCTCGCTTGACCCCTGGATGACCGCGACGGGAGAGCCGCGGCGGTCGGCATATTTCAGCTGCGCCTTCATGCCGGCCCCGCCGAGATAGAGCTCGGCGCGAATGCCGGCCTGGCGCAACTGCGAGACCATCTTCTGGTAACGGCCGAGGCTTTCCGTGTCCCGGTCCATGACCAGCACGACGACGGGCTGGACGATGTCGGACATGTCGAGCTTGCCGAGGTTCTTCAGCGCCGTCATCAAGCGCGAGACGCCGATGGAGAAGCCGGTGGCCGGCACGGGCTCGCCACGGAAACGCGAGATCAGCCCATCATAACGACCGCCGCCGCCGACCGAGCCGAAGCGCACGATCTTGCCTTCGTCATTGGGGATTTCGGCGAGCAATTCGGCCTCGTAGACCGGGCCGGTGTAATATTCGAGGCCACGGACGATGGAGGGGTCGATCTTGACGCGGCCATCCTCATAGCCAGCGGCGGCAATCATCGCGCCGATATCTTGCAGTTCCTGCACGCCCTCTGCCCCACGTTCCGAGCCGGAGACCGCGGCCCGCATCTTGACCAGCGTATCGGTGAGATCGCCAGTGCTTGGTGCCGTCAGAAGCAGCACACGATCGGCCTGTGCATCATCCAACCCAGCGCCCTTGGTGAAATCGCCGCTTTCGTCGAGGCGGCCCTTGCCAAGCAAAGCGCGCACGCCGTCCGGCCCGACCTTGTCGAGCTTGTCGATGGCGCGCAGCACGATCAGACGGCGGCCGGCATTGTCATCGCCGCCGAGGCCGATGGCCTCCAGCACGCCGTCCAGCACCTTGCGGTTATTGACGCGGATGACATAGTCGCCGCGCGCAATACCCAGCGCTTCCATCACGTCGGCCATCATCATCGCCATTTCGGCATCCGCCGCCACGCCGGGCGTGCCGATCGTGTCGGCGTCGAACTGCATGAACTGGCGGAAGCGTCCCGGACCCGGCTTCTCGTTGCGGAACACCCAGCCGGAGCGGTAGCTGCGATAGGGTTTCGGCAGGCGGTCGTAATTCTCGGCGACGAAACGCGCCGTCGGCGCGGTCAGGTCGTAGCGCAGCGACAGCCACTGCTCATCGTCGTCCTGGAAGGAGAAGACGCCCTCGTTCGGGCGATCCTGGTCGGGCAGGAACTTGCCGAGCGCATCCGTATATTCGATCAGCGGCTGCTCGACCGGCTCGAAGCCATAGAGCTCGTAGACGCCGCGAATGGTCGCCATCATCTTGTCGACGGCGCGGATATCCTCGGCGCTGCGGTCGGCAAACCCGCGCGGCAGCCGCGCCTTCATCTTTTCCGGTTTGTCGGCCATGGCCTCAATGCTCGCTGTCAGTGGTGTCCGCGGACGGGAAATGCACCGCTTTCGCGGCGCGGTTGTCCTAGCCGATGCGGCATGGAGCGGCAAGAAGTTTGCCAAAACGGCAATGTCCCGTCGGCATGGCTGTCTTCAGCAGACGACGACGCTCAACCACCTGCCCCAGTTCGACCTCGTTCAGCACTCGTCAACCATTGCGGCACAAGGCGCCGAAAACGAACCAATTCGGCCATTATCGCGGCATCGTGCCGACATAATCCCCGCCGATAAGCAGCTGGAAACCAAGGATTTGCACCCGAAATGGCTACCGCGCGGAAAATCGACTTCCTGGACGAACCGACAATGACCGCGCAGGTAATCCCGTTGCGTCGTCCGGAGGCAATTGCGCCCGCGATCAGCCAGCACGCGGGGCCGTTCGAGGTTCCGGTAGAGGAGCGCAACAATTCCAGCGTCGGCGATGTTCTCGTCACCGGGCTGCTCGTCATCTATCCGGCACTCGCCACCATCACCGCGATCGTCATCGGCCTGATGCTGTCGCGCGGCTGACCCTCGCCTATTTCGGGCGCCGCAGCGCCTTTCGTTCAGCCTCGACCTCGGCGCGGCAATAACAACCCTCGATATGGTCGTTGACCATGCCCATCGCCTGCATGAAGGCGTAGACCGTGGTCGGACCGACGAAGCTCCAGCCGCGCTTCTTCAATTCCTTCGAAATGCGTGTCGAGACCGCGGTCGTCGGATTGGCGCGCACATGGACGATGTCGACCACCGCCGGCCGCTCTTCCGGCGCCGGCTCGAACTTCCAGAACCAGGCGGCCAGCGAGCCCGCCTCGTCGGCCAATGCGCGGGCGCGCTTGGCGTTGTTGATGGTGGAAACGATCTTGCCGCGGTGGCGGACGATGCCGGCATTGCCAAGCAGCCGTTCGACATCGGCATCGGTGAAACGCGCCACGCGGTCGAAGTCGAACCCGTCGAAGGCTTCGCGGAAGGCCTCGCGCTTGCGCAGTATGGTGAGCCAGGAGAGGCCCGACTGGAAACCTTCCAGGCAGATCTTCTCGAACAGCCGGCGATCTTCGGTGACGGGACGTCCCCATTCGCGGTCGTGATAGTGCTGGTAGTCCGGCAGGTTGCCATGCCAGGCACAGCGGGTCAGGCCGTCGGCCCCTTTGATCAGGCCATTGTTGTCGCTCATCGCAAATCCGTTCGTTAACGCGCTTTCGGCCTGCTTTACCGGCGCTTTACCAGATTCCTGAACCCACCGGTAACCACACCAAAAGGTTTACTGACAAAGCAGCATTTTAAGCAGTCCGATTCACTTTTCGCTTGCCGCCTCCAGCCAACATGTCGGTCGAAGCCGGAAGGGACACCCGATTCCGGCCAAGTGTGACGATCGAGTTGAGAGTGCGTCCATGAGAAAACTGCTTTTGCCATTGTTCGGCGCCATTGGGGCGCTGGCGGCGGCCTCCAGCCCTACCCTTGCCAGCGACCGCTACGCCGAACGACCGCCGGTGATGGTCAGCCCCGATCTTTCGGCGCCATGGGTATTGCAGCTCGGCCGTGCGCCGGGCGCGGCTCGGCAGGCCCAGGCCTATGCCGTCCAGCCGTCCATGGATCAGCCGCAGGTACGCTACCGACAGGGTCAGCCGCGCGTGCAGTATCGCCAGGTTCAACCGCAGGCGCAGCCGGACCGCATGCGCACCGCCGCCGTTCCGGCGCAGGCGGCGCGCCGCGCGGTCGCCCGCCCGCAGATCAACCCGATCTACCTGCCGCAGCAGGTCGCCTATGATGGCAAGGAGAAGACCGGCACCATCATCATCGATACCAAGCAGAACTTCCTCTATCTGGTGCAGGATGGCGGCAAGGCCCGCCGCTATGGCGTTGGCACCGGCAAGCCGGGCTTCGAATGGGCCGGCACGCACAAGGTCAGCCAGAAGCGCGAATGGCCCGACTGGCGCCCGCCGACCGAGATGATCTCGCGCGAGAAAGCCAAGGGCCGCTATCTGCCCACTTTCCTCGCCGGCGGCATGGAGAACCCGCTCGGCGCCCGCGCGCTCTATCTCGGTTCGACGCTCTACCGCATCCACGGCACCAACCAGCCCTGGACGATCGGCGGCGCGGTCTCATCGGGCTGCATCCGCATGCGCAACGAAGACGTTGTCGACCTCTACGACCGGGTGAAGGTAGGCACGACGGTCGTCGTGATGTAATATTTTCGAGTTGAGTCGGCCGAGGATACGTTTTCGGCCGCAACGGAATAACGGGGGACGGGCCTTGTGGGGACATGGCCAGTCCGGAAAGGGCAGCCGGCATTGCCGCGCTGCCCTTTCTGTTGGCGCTTTCGCTGAAAGCAGCGCGCATACGGCGCAAACCCAGGAGCCAACGGCCACAATCGACTAAGGCACGACGGAATCAGCCTCCCCCCAACGGCATTCTCCTGCTATGCCGCCCGGAAAACGCAGAAACCGGAAGTTTGCCAATGTCCACCTCCGACAGCCGCTATCTGAGGGGCGGCCCCGTTGCCCAGCGCATCATCGACAGCGTGCGCGTCGCCGCTGCCGAGGCGCGCAACGAGGGTTTTCCTCCGAAGCTGGTCTCCATCACCGTCGGCGATGTCGACGCCGTCGACGTCTATGTGCGCAACCAGCGTGCCAAGGCTGGCCTCGCCGGCATCGATTTCGAGGAGCGTCGTTTTCCGGCCGATGTCACCGCCCGCGAACTCGAGGCTGCGATCCACGGCATGAATGCCGACCCGCGGGTGACCGGCATCATCATCCAGCGCCCGGTGCCGTCGCACATACCGGTCAAGGCGCTGCAGAGCGCCGTGCATCCGCTGAAAGACGTCGAAGGCATGCACCCGGCCTCGATCGGCAACATCGTCTACAACCAGCTCGACCTCGCGCCCTGTACGGCGGCCGCCTCCGTCGAATTGCTCAAGGAGACCGGTCTCGACCTCAAGGGTCTCGAAGTCGTCGTCGTCGGCCATTCCGAGATCGTCGGCAAGCCAATCGCCTTCCTGTTGATGAGCGAAGGCGCCACCGTCACCGTCTGCCACCACATGACGCGTTCGCTGGCCGTGCATGCACGACGTGCCGACGCGCTATTCGTGGCGGTCGGCAAGCCGAGGCTGATCAAGGCCGACATGGTGAAGCCTGGCGCCGCTGTCATCGACATCGGCATCAATGCCGAGACCTTGCCCGACGGCACCAGCCGCATCGTCGGCGATGTCGACACCGAAAGCGTGAAGGAAGTCGCCTCCTGGATCACCCCGGTGCCGGGCGGCGTCGGCCCGATCACGGTGGCGATCCTGTTGCGCAACACCATGGTGGCACTCAACCGGCAGCGCGAACTCTACCGCGCCTCCTATGCCGTCGGCGACCAGCCGCAGGGCCGGATCGCGGCGGAATAAGGCAGATGGCCGCTTGCGCGGCCACCGACTTCACCGCGCCAAGAAGGACACCATCAGGTCGGGCATGCCAGCCGTAAGCACGGCCGGCGGCTGATCCTTGCGCAGCTCGACATAAAGTTGCAGCGCGCTCATCAACGCGTTCGCTACCGATTGCCTGTCGTGCACCGCGACCACGGGCAAAAGGGCAGCAACAGCATCCTCATCCTGCTCGATCCTGCGAACGCCGCGCTGCGGTTTCCCCGATCTGCGGTTGAGCATGGGGCCGAGCACCTGCTCGCGGAAGAAGGCAATCAAGCCCAGCGCTTCGAACAATTCGCCGCGTTGCAGTTTCGTCGCGCCATAGTGCAGCCATACCCAGGCACGCTCCTCGAACCATTCGGGCGAGCAGTTCGGCCACACGATTGTCGCCGCGTCCAATGCCTTGGAGACCTTGTCCTCGTGCCGCGCCCATAGAATTTTCGGCCGCTCCACGAGTGCCTTGAGATCGGAGAGGACGACGAACTTCAGATCGACATGAAGCAGCTTCGGCCCGTACAGGCAGATGATCAAACGCGGCTCGCCCACATGCTCGCCGGTAAAGGCGGAAATCAGATTTCCCAGGCCAGCGGCGATGTCGCGCCGTTCGGCCATCACCTGCGGATAAAGATCGTCCCGTACCACAGGCACGAGATCGATGTCGGAATGCTCGTCCAGGCCGCCATGAACCAGCGAGCCGCCGGCAAGCAGCGCGTCGAAGCGTTGGTCCTGCTTGAGTTCACGGAGGAGGTTTTCGAGAAAGGAAGCGTGTGTTGAAGGTAGGGTGCTGGTCATATGTTTCTCCAAGCCAGCACCCCAGAATACGTCACACCAGTCCTTCCACATTGAGCCACGACTTCAACCAAGGCGGTCCACCGCTGTTCCGAAACACCTCTCTCTATTCGGAGCGATTCTGACAGCTGAACCGGGCCGCCCGCTGGAACGGCCAGTCGCTCTCCAGCGGCGAACCGGTAAAGGTCTATGTTTCACCGACCTCGATGGATCGCGGCCCAACGCCACCGGCTATCGCTAGGCTGCCTTGCCCCGACGCAGTTCAGCCGGCTTTTCGCCGCCATAGGCCCAGTCGAGCAGCTTGACCGTGTGCACCACGGGCAGTTTCGCCGCCGAACCGATCTGGGCGATGCAGCCGATATTGCCGGTGGCGACCACTTCGGCACCGGTGGCGGCGATGTTCTTCACCTTGCGTTCGAGCAACCGGGCCGAGATTTCCGGTTGCAGGATGTTGTAGGTGCCGGCCGAGCCGCAGCACAGATGCCCTTCGCGCGGCTCTTTCACGACAAAGCCGGCGCGGGTGAGCAGGTCCTTCGGCTGGCGGGTGATCTTCTGGCCGTGCTGCATCGAACAGGCGGAATGATAGGCAACCACCGTACCCGGCTTGCGCGTTGGTTCAGGCAAATCAAGCATCGCCAGATATTCGGTGACATCCTTGGCCAATGCCGAAACGCGCGCTGCCTTCTCGGCATAGGCCGGATCGAGCCTCAGCATGAAGCCGTAATCCTTGATCGTCGTGCCGCAACCGGACGCGGTGACGACGATGGCATCGAGCCCCTCGCCTTCGATCTCGCGCGTCCATGCATCGATATTCTGCCGTGCGGAGGCGAGCGCCGCCTCCTCGTGGCCCATGTGGTGGACGAGCGAGCCGCAACAGCCTTCGCCTTTGGGCGTCACCGTCTCGACGCCGAGGCGGTTGAGCAGCGAAACCGTTGCCTCGTTGATACCCGGTTCCAGCACCTGCTGCGCGCAGCCGGCCAGCAGCGCGACTCGCCCTCGCTTCTCACTCGTCGGCACTTTCCGCGCGCCTGGCCGCGCCAGCGGCGTGGGCACCGAAGCCGGTGCCAGCTTCAGCATGGCCGCCAGCGGCTTCAATGCCTTGCTGTTTTCGAACAGGCCGGCGAAGGGCCTGCCGAACTTCGCCAGCTTCAGTGCGAAACGAAACCGCGCGGGATGAGGCAGAACAAATGCCAGCATCGAGCGGATCAGCCGCTCGGCCAGCGGACGTCGGTAGGTCTTTTCGATATGGGCGCGCGCGTGATCGACCAGATGCATGTAGTTCACGCCCGACGGACAGGTCGTCATGCAGGCGAGACAGGACAGGCAGCGGTCGACGTGAGTGACGATCTCCTTGTCGGCCGGGCGCCCGTTCTCCAGCATGTCTTTGATCAGGTAGATGCGACCGCGCGGGCTGTCGAGCTCGTTGCCCAACGTCACATAGGTCGGACAGGTGGCGGTGCAGAAACCGCAATGCACGCATTTGCGCAGGATCTTTTCCGATTCCGCGACATGCGGATCGGCGAGCTGGGCGGGCGAGAAATGGGTCTGCACGTCTTTTCTTCCTCGTGTTCCTAGCCGCCCAGCAGCCAGCTTTCGGGGTTCTTGACGGCCTCGCCCCGCTGCAGCGCCTGCAGGCCGAGAACGCAGCGCGCGATGAACCACACCAGCACGACGAACATCAGCAGCACGCCGATGAAGACGAAGAACAGCACCACGGAGATCAGCCCATACAGCAGGCCGATCCAGAAGGTTCGGATCAGGAACGTGTAGTGACTTTCCACGAACCCGCCGGTCTTGCCGCGATTGATATAGGCAAGCACGACACCGACGATCATGGTGACGCCGACGACGAGGCTGGCGAGATAGAGAATGTAGATCACCTGCGCGTTGGTCTGCCCCGGCTCCAGCCAACGATCGGTCTGACGGGGTGGGCTCTGCTGCGGCTGGCTGTCGCTCATGATATAGCTCCCTCTGCTGAGGCGGATACATTAGCAGACGCTGTTGCAGGCGCCATGCGACCGGGATTGAGGATGCCCTTCGGGTCGAACTCGGCCTTCAGCCGCGCCGACAGCGCCGCGAGCGCCGGCTGCTGCGGCTGGAACACCGGCACGGCCGCGCGGATAGCGGGCGCGGCACGGACCAGCGTGGCGTGACCGCCGCCGAAATGCCTCACCGCCGCCCGCACCAGCTCGGCTTCCGCCTCGCCCATTTCCATGCTGAGCCAGATCAGGCCGCCCTGCCAGTCGTAGAACACTTCCACCGCAGATTGCATGCGCAGCGCCATCACCATGGCATGGCTGTCGGCGGGGGCCATCGACACGCGCCAGAGCGGCTTGTCGGAACCGGCGAACGGCACACAGTCGCGTATGTCGCGCCACACAAGAAGCGACGCCTCGCCGCCGATCTCCTGCAAGGGTCCGGCTTTTCTCAGCAAGGTCTTCAGCGCTTCAACGCGATAAGCGACCGACGGGCCGAAACCCTCGACACGTAGCAGCGTCGCAGCCTCGCTGCCTAAGGTACCGTCGGCGACCCGCGCGGCAATGCGTTCGGGCAGATGCGCCGCGCTGGAGACCTCGGCACTGGAGCCGAGTGCCATCGACATGGCGGCGGCGGCGTTGTCGTCCAAAAGACCGCGCACGGCCAGCGTCACCTCAGTCTCAGCGGCCGGCAACACCTTGAAAGTGACGTCGGTCAGCACCGCCAGCGTGCCCCACGAACCGGCCATCGCCTTGGAAAGATCGTAGCCGGTGACGTTCTTGACCACCCGTCCGCCGGATTTGAAGGCCTCGCCCCGCCCCGATACGGCATGGATGCCGAGTACATGGTCGCGCGCCGCGCCTGCCTTCAGCCGGCGCGGACCGGAGAGGTTGGCGGCCAGCACGCCGCCGATCGTGCCCTTGCCCGGCTCGCCGCCGAGCAATCGACCGTAGTCCATCGGCTCGAAGGCAAGCTGCTGGCCGTTTTCAGCGAGCAGATTTTCGATCTCGGCCAATGATGTGCCGGCACGGGCCGACAGAACCAGTTCGGCCGGCTCGTACAATGTGACACCAGTGAGCTTCGACAGATCGAGCGTATGTTCGGTCTGCAACGGCCGGCCGATGCCGCGCTTGGAGCCATGACCGACGATTTCCAGCGGCGCATCCTCGGCGGCAGCCCATTGCACGGAGGAAAGCACTTCGGCGGACGAGGTTGGGGCGAAGGTGGTCATGTTGCGCTATAGCCCCCTCTCTGTCGCCGCTTCGCGGCGCCACCTCTCCCCCATTGCATGGGGGAGAGGAACCCAAGCTGGAGAAGCGCCGACGTTCCGGCAGTGATTCCTCGCCCCCGCAAAGCGGGGGAGAGGTGGCACCGCGAAGCGGTGACGGAGAGGGGGAATCTTACAGTCACTTGCATTCCCTTCCCGATTGCTCTGTCCGCGCGAAAACGAACTTGAGATCGGTGGAGACAATATCTCCAATTAGCCGGCCATCCAGAACCGCGAGAATTGTTTCACAGACGGCGCCAATGTTCTTCAGCGCGTCGCCGCTCCAGAACCTGAGAACGGAATATCCGCTAGCCCGCATAAATTCATCGCGACACTTGTCGTAACCACTGTCGACATGTTGGCTGCCATCGAGCTCGATAACCAGCTTGGCCTGCCGGCAGACAAAGTCAGCATAATAAGGCCCAAGCGGCACCTGCCTGCTGAACTTGTGGCCACCAAGTTTCTTGGCCTTCAGCTCATTCCAAAGCACAGCTTCGGCCACGTTGCCGCCGTGCCGCAACCGACGTGCCCGTGCTACGTGGTTCGGGGAGCGGCGGGGCGGGATTTGTGAAGTCCCCCTCTCCGTCTCGGGCTGCGCCCGAGCCACCTCTCCCCCGCTTTGCGGGGGCGAGGAACCCACATCCTGATGGCGGGTCGTCTCCGGAGAGGTCGTCACAGCCGGTGCTCCCGCAGCTTTTCCAGAACCGCTTCACCGCGCGGCGAAAGCCTGTAGCCGATCTCGAGGCTTTCGGTCAGGCCGAGTTCCTTCAGCTTGCGCACGTCCTGCTTGAATTTCAGCTTTTCGGCGCCGGCCGCCTGGGCCAACTCGGCAGCGGGCGTGCCCGGGCCAGTGCCGATCGCCTGCAGGATCGACGGGAAATAACCAGGCTTCGTCCGATCCCAACGCTCGAACCGCGCGGCGAGGTCGTGCCACTCTTCTTCCGATACTTCAGCTTCGCCTCGCAGGGCAACGCGCTGGTCGGGTTCGATGCCGTCGAGGGCGATCCGATAAAGCATGCGATCGCCATCCGAGCGCAGATCGACCAGCAGCCCTGCGCGGTCGACAAAGCCGGCAGCCTTTGCATCGGCGTCGGTCAGATCTCTCTCAGCTACCGGCTCGACCGCGCTGATACGCACCACGCCAATCGCCGTGCGCAGACCGGTGCCGGCTTTCACCGTCGGACGTTGCCAACGGCGGAAGGCCAGCGTGATGTCGCCGCGCGCGATCCCTTCGAGGATGGATTGCTTGAACAGCACGCCTCAAAACCTCGGAATATCGGGAAAGGCCACCTGACCGCGATGGACATGCATGCGCCCAAGCTCGGCGCAGCGGCGCAATTGCGGAAACACCTTGCCGGGGTTGAGCAAATGGTTCGGGTCGAAGGCGCATTTCACCCGCATCTGCTGGTCGAGATCGGCCTCGTTGAACATCTCCGGCATCAGGTCGCGTTTTTCGACACCGACGCCATGCTCCCCGGTCAGGACGCCACCCACCTTGACGCAGAGCCGCAATATGTCGGCGCCAAACGCTTCGGCCTTGTGCAACTCGCCTTCCTTGTTGGCGTCATAAAGGATCAGCGGGTGCAGATTGCCGTCGCCGGCATGGAAGACGTTGGCGACGCGCAGGCCATAGGTTTCGGAGAGATCGCGCATGCCGGCCAGCACCCGCGGCAATTCCTTGCGCGGAATGGTGCCGTCCATGCAGTAATAGTCCGGCGAGATGCGCCCCACCGCCGGGAAAGCCGCCTTGCGGCCGGCCCAGAAGCGCAGGCGCTCTTCTTCCGAAGTCGAAATGCGGCAGGTGGTGGAGCCGTTTTGAATGGCGATCGCCTCGACCGCGCCGATCAGGTGATCGACCTCCACCGCCGGTCCGTCGAGTTCGACAATCAGCAGCGCCTCGCATTCCAGCGGGTAGCCAGCCTGGACGAAATCTTCAGCCGCGTGGATCGCCGGGCGGTCCATCATCTCCATGCCGCCCGGAATGATGCCGGCGCCGATAATGTCGGCCACACACTGGCCGCCCTGTTCGCTGGTCGGGAAGCCGATCAGCAGGGCACGCGCAGTCTCCGGCTTCTTCAGGATGCGCACCGTCACTTCGGTGACGACGCCAAGCAGCCCCTCCGAGCCGGTCATCAGGCCAAGCAGATCGTAGCCTTCCGCGTCGAGATGCTTGCCGCCGAGGCGCACCACCTCGCCGTTCATCAGCACCATTTCGATGCCCAGCACATTGTTGGCGGTCAGCCCGTATTTCAGGCAGTGCACGCCGCCGGAATTCTCCGCGACATTGCCGCCGATCGAGCAGGCGATCTGCGAGGACGGGTCCGGCGCGTAGTAGAAGCCCTCCTGCTCCACCGCATGGGTGATGCCGAGATTGGTTACGCCCGGCTGCGCGGTCACCGTGCGGTTGGGATAGTCGATGCCGAGGATGCGATTGAAGCGGCTCATGACCAGCAAAACCGCGTCTTCCAGCGGCAGCGCGCCGCCCGACAGCGAAGTGCCGGCACCGCGCGGCACGACGCGGATGTTGCGCTCGTTGCAATATTTGAGCACCCGCGAAACCTGCGCCACCGTTTCCGGCAAAACCACGACCAGCGGCAATTGGCGATAGGCGGTCAGCCCGTCGCTTTCGAAGGCCCGCATCTCGTTGACGGCTTCGACGACGCCCTCGCCCGGCACGATCGCCTTGAGGTCGGCGATGATCGTAACGCGTCGGCCAAGCGTCGCCTCGTCCGGTTTGGGCATGGCCAGGGTGGACAAAGCGCGCTCCTTTCGCTCACTGGTAAAAGCTTTTTACCAATTCGACCGGCTGCTTGCAAATCATGCTTTGGGTCAAGGCAAGTGCCGTCGAGCCGACAGCGTTCCGCGCGGCAATCTGACGCTGGCAGAAAGGACCGGAATCGAGACGCACTATTCGCCGGCGTGGCTCGCCGGCTCGCCATGCAGGCGCTGCACGCGACGCACGCCCCACCACACCAGAAGGATCGCGACCGGCACCGAGGCGGCGGTGACCACCTCGGGCGCGAAGGCGTGACCGAAGAAGGATGCACCCTTGGCGAGATAGCCGATCAGCCCGACGACATAGTAAGAGACGGCCGCCACCGACAGGCCTTCCACGGTCTGCTGCAGGCGCAGTTGCAGCCGGGCGCGGTTGTTCATTGAGGCGAGCAAGTCGCGGTTCTGCCTTTCCACCTCGACATCGACCCAGGTGCGCAGAAGCGTGGTGGCGCGTGTGAGCTTGCGCGACAGATTGGCCTGGCGTTCCTCGACCGAGCGGCAGGTGCGCATGGCCGGCGCAACGCGGCGCTGCAGGAACCCGCCCCAGGTGTCGTAACCGGGCACCACTTCCTCGTCGAGCGCTTCGAGCCGCTCGCCCACGATGCCGTCATAGGCGCGGCTGGCGCCGAAGCGGTAGAGGCTGGAGGCCGCGTCGGCTTCCAGTTCCGCCGCCAGTTCGGTGAGGTCCGCCAACAGGGTCTGGCTGTCCCGCGTTTCGGAAACCTTCATCTCGCGCGTGATGATTGCCAGCCGGTCCTCGATGCGACGCACGCGCGCCGACAGCGACAACGCCAAAGGCAGGCCGAGCATGGCCAGCGTCCTGTAGGTTTCAATGTCGAGCAGGCGCTGCGACAAAGCACCGGTGCTGGCCGGGGTCAGCGCGCGGTTGAGCACAAGGATGCGGGTCAACCCGTCGCCGTCCTGGCGGAAGTCGGTGACGATGGCAGCCGCGCCGCGTTCGACCAGCGAGAAGCACAGGCTGGCCGGATCGAATTCATCGACCAGCTTTTCGTTGGCCGCGGTCCAGTTGCGGATTTCCAGCCGGATGCCGGAAATCACCGTGCCGGGCGGCGAAAAGCCGTTACCGAAGGGCGTGTCCTCATGCGAGCGGCCGGTCTCGTCGAGCGGACCTTCCCACAGATAGGTCGAGAACTCGGTGTGCCGTTCCCAGCGCAGCGAACCCTTGCCCCATTTCATGGCATGGTGGCGCGCCTGGCTGCCGGGCGCCGCGATGCCCAGACGGCGCGACAATTCCGAAAGCACGGCGTGGTCGACGCTGGTGCCACCCTCGGTCATGAAGGAGAGCTGCAGGAGAACGCGCGGTGTTTCGACCAGCGGGTGCGGGCGGGCGTGAACCTCGCCGAGTGCGCTGGGACGGCCTTCATGCGCGGGAAACCCCAGGACGCTGCCGATGGCGCGCGGCCTGAATTCGAGATTGGACGGATCGTCCGACACGGCAGTCCCCCAGGGTCAGGACCCTATCTTTCATGGTGCTCTAGGGGCAATCGCGGCCTTAGGCAACGAAAAGTGCCAGGGCGAGCGGACGGCGCCGCCACGGCAAGCGTTTGCGTGAATGCCATAAATTGGCTAGATTAATTGACCAGTTGGCTTGAATGCTCCTATTCTGCGCGGCAAAGGCTTTTTCTCGGGCATTTCCTTGAGCGACATCTTCTCCCGGATCGATCATTCGCGCACCGCCGACGAAGTGGTGGGGCAGATCGAGGCCTTGATCCTGGAAGGCGTGCTGCGCCCGGGCGACCGGTTGCCGGGAGAGCGTGACCTCGCGCGGCAGTTCGAAGTGTCGCGGCCGATCCTGCGCGATGCGTTGAAAGCGCTGGAGATGCGGGGCCTGCTCACCACCCGGCATGGCGGCGGCACCCATGTCGCCGACGTCATCGGCCAGGTTTTCTCCAAGCCGGTGATGGAGTTGATCTCGACGCATCGCAAGGCGGCGGCGGACTACCTCGAATACCGCCGCGAGATCGAAGGCGTCGCCGCCGAGTACGCCGCACGGCGCGCCACGCCCGACGACCTCGCGCTGCTCGATCGCATCATGGCGCGCATGGAGGAGGCGCATGGGTCCGGCGACTTCCAGCACGAAGCCGATATCGACGTCGAGTTCCACAACGCGGTCGGCGAATGCGCACACAACATCATCCTGTTGCACACGCTGCGCTCCTGTTACCGGCTGCTCTCCGACGGTGTTTTCCAGAACCGGCTGCTGGTGTTCACCCTGCCCGGCGCCCGCGAGGATCTGCTTGCCCAGCACCGCGCCATCCATGCGGCCGTGAAAGCCGGCGACCCCGCCGCCGCGCGCAAGGCGGCGATGGACCACATCACCTATGTCGAGCGCGCCATGGCGCAGGCCGAACGCAGCGGCGATTGGCAACGCGTGTCGCGGCTCAGATTGAAACAGCGCGCCGGCGAGCAGGAGACCGCCCGCAGGCGCGGCCAGAACGAGACGGGCGCGGCAACGCGCGAAAGCGGAAAGACGACCCCATGAGCATGCTTCTCACCATCGACGACCTCAAGCAGCAGGCGCGGCGGCGCGTGCCGAAGATGTTCTTCGATTATGCCGATTCAGGCTCGTGGACGGAGAGCACCTACCGAGCCAACGAGGAGGATTTCGGCAAGATCAAACTGCGCCAGCGTGTGCTGGTCGACATGGACAACCGCTCGCTCGCCTCGACCATGATCGGTGAGGCTGTGTCGATGCCGGTGGCGTTGGCGCCGACGGGCTCGACCGGCATGCAGCATGCCGACGGCGAGATGCTGGCGGCGCAGGCGGCGGAAGAATTCGGCGTGCCGTTCACGCTGTCGACCATGAGCATCTGCTCGATCGAGGATGTCGCCTCGGTGACGAAGAAGCCGTTCTGGTTCCAGCTCTATGTCATGCGCGACAAGGATTTCGTGCTCAATCTGATCGACCGCGCCAAGGCGGCGAAATGTTCGGCGCTGGTTCTGACGCTCGACCTGCAGATCCTCGCCCAGCGCCACAAGGATCTGCGCAACGGTCTGTCGGCGCCGCCCAAGATGACGCTGCCCAACATAATCGACATGGCGATCCGGCCAGGCTGGTGCCTGGGCATGCTGCGCACCAAGCGCCGCACCTTCCGCAACATCGCCGGCCACGCCAAGGGCGTCGGCGACCTCTCCTCGCTGATATCGTGGACCCACGAGCAGTTCGATCCGCGCCTGTCCTGGGCCGACGTCGAATGGATCAGGCAGCGTTGGGGCGGCAAGCTGATCCTGAAAGGCATCCTCGACAAGGAAGATGCCATCCTCGCCGCCAAGACCGGCGCCGACGCCATCATCGTTTCCAACCATGGCGGCCGGCAGCTCGATGGCGCCCCATCCTCCATCTCCGTCCTGGAAAAGATCGTCGATGCCGTCGGCGACCAGATCGAGGTGCATATGGATGGCGGCATCCGCTCGGGTCAGGATGTGCTGAAGGCGCTCTGCCTCGGCGCCAAGGGCACCTATATCGGCAGGCCGTTCCTCTACGGGTTGGGCGCCGCCGGCAAGGCGGGCGTGACCCAGGCTCTTGAAATCATCCGCAAGGAGCTGGATATGACGCTGGCGCTTTGCGGCAAGCGCGATATCAAGGATGCCAGCAGGGACATGCTTCACCGCTAAGCTCGCCATTCCAGACACCCACTCGATTTGAAAGCATCTCCTTTTTTGACCGAAGGCATTCATTTCCTCGACGCCCGCGCACCGGACGGCATGCGCCTCTACGCCATCGGCGACGTGCACGGGCGGCTTGACCTGCTCACCGCCATGCACGAACGCATCGCAGCCGAACTCGAGCGCGACCGGCCCGCCGACTGGCGCATCGTCCATCTCGGCGACTATGTCGACCGCGGCCCGGATTCGAAGGGTGTGATCGATTTCCTGATCGCCGCGCAGCAGCGCGACCCGCGCATGATCGCACTTGCCGGCAACCACGACATCGGTTTCCTCGATTTTCTTGCCATGCCCGACGCGGAAGGCTTGTTCGCGCGTTATGGCGGCCGCGAGACTGCGCTGTCCTATGGCGTCGCCATCGACTTCAGCGACCCGGCCTCGGTCGAGCAAGGCTGGAAAGATCTGGTCCGTGCCGTGTCGCCCGAACAGAGGCGGTTCCTGCACGAACTACCTTATTCGGCCTCATTCGGCGATTTCTTCTTCTGCCATGCCGGCGTAAGGCCGGGCATCGCGTTGGAACGACAGGCCCATGACGATCTGATCTGGATCCGCACCGCCTTCCACAATCATCCGGGGCTCTACGAAAAGATCATCGTGCACGGCCATACACCGCAGCCGGAAGCCGAGCTGATGCCCAACCGCGTCAATGTCGATACCGGCGCCTGGCAGACGGGCATTCTGACGGCGCTCGTCGTCGACGGCGTAGAAAAACGGGTCCTGACCGCGACGGGATAAGGTTAGCGCCGCGCCCGGCTTAGTTTGTCGAAGACATGGTCCTTGCCCCTGGCCACAGCCGTCTCAAGATCGTCGCCGAGGCCGAGGCGGGCGGCGATCGCGCTGGCCAGCATGCAGCCGGTGCCACGCATCTGGACATCGAGGCGTGGCGCCTCGAACGGCAAGGGCTGCCGGCCAATGCGGACCAGCAGATCGGCCGAGCGATCGCCATCGGCATGGCCGCCCTTGACCAATAAGGCAGGTCCGCCGGCCTCCGCCAGTTCCCGGGCGTGATGGATGATCTCGCCTTCATTCGTCGTCAGTGAAACGCCACTCAGCAAGGCGAGTTCCGGCAGATTGGGCGTCACGAGACTGCACAGCGGCATCAGCTTGCGCTTGAGACAAGCGACCGCATCGGCCGCCAGCAAGGCGCGTCCCGAACTCGATGCCAGCACCGGATCGAGCACCACGGGCAATGGCGGCCGGCTGGCAAGCACGGAGGCGACCGCATTTATGGCATCGACGGTGCCCAGCATGCCGATCTTGACCGCGACGATCGCATTGGCGGCGAAAGCCGCCCGCATCTGCGCGGCGATGAGATCGGGCGGCATCTGTTCCACCCGCTCGACGGCGTGATGCGTCTGCACGGTCACCGCCGTCACCGCGAGACAGGAACGCAGGCCGAAAGCCGAGACGGTCTCGACATCGCGGGCGATGCCGGCACCGCCGCTCGAATCCGAACCGGCGACGATCAGCACATGCTTCTCGACACTCATCGCCATCGCGCCGTCGCCGCAAGCCATTCGCGCGTGCGCGCCTCGGGGTCGGCGTTCAGCGTGATATCGGTCACCACCGCCGCGCTGTCGGCGCCTTGCGCAAAGACGCCGTCGATACGCGCGACGTTCAGCCCGCCAATGGCAACCAGCGGCAACCTGCCCGCGCGGCGCTTCCATTCCGCGATGCGATCAAGCCCCTGCGGCGCCCATTTCATCGCCTTCAGGATGGTCGGATAGACCGGCCCCAGCGCGACATAGTCCGGCTCGGCGGCGAGTGCCGTTTCCAGCTCGTCATGGTCATGGGTGCTGAGGCCCAGCTTCAGCCCGGCGCGGCGGATCGCAGCAACATCCGCGTCCGCCAGATCTTCCTGGCCGAGGTGAATGAAGTCGCAGCCCTCGTCGATGGCAAGCCGCCAGTGGTCGTTGACGATGAGCTGGCAATCGTGGCGTTCGCAGACGGCCCTGGCGGCGCGGATTTCGCCGCGCAGCGACGGCTCGGTTCCTTCCTTGACGCGCAGCTGAACCAGCTTCACGCCGAGCGGC
This sequence comes from Mesorhizobium sp. 2RAF21, assembly GCF_052115345.1. Classification (NCBI taxonomy): domain Bacteria; kingdom Pseudomonadati; phylum Pseudomonadota; class Alphaproteobacteria; order Hyphomicrobiales; family Phyllobacteriaceae; genus Mesorhizobium; species Mesorhizobium sp. 2RAF21. Next base: position 514,280 of record NZ_JBFRGM010000002.1, read on the forward strand.
ACCAGCCGCTCAATCCAGGTGGCGGAGGGAACGATGAGGTAGAACGGGTCGAGTTTCATGAGAAGACCGCCATGCCGATAACGGGAGTGGATGGAACCGCCATATCGCGCGGTTCGAGCAGGCCAGCGAGTAATGCCTCGCGTCCTGCCTCGACGGCTTTGGCGAAGGCTCTTGCCATGGCAACCGGGTCGCCAGCCTTGGCCACCGCCGTGTTGAGCAGCACCGCGTCGTAGCCGAGCTCCATCACCGCTGCAGCGTGGGAAGGACGACCGATGCCGGCATCGACGATCAAGGGAACATCGGGAAAATGCCCGCGCAGCGAACGCAAGGTGTCAATATTCTGCGGGCCACGCGCCGAGCCGATCGGCGCGCACCACGGCATCAGCAATTTGCAGCCGGCCTCCAGCAGGCGCTCGGCGACGACAAGGTCATCGGTGGTGTAAGGGAACACCTCGAAACCTTCCTGAACCAGGATACGCGCCGCTTCGACCAGGCCGAACACATCCGGCTGCAGCGTGTCGTGATTGCCGATGATTTCGAGTTTGATCCAGCTGGTGCCGAACACGTCGCGCGCCATCCGCGCGGTGGTGATGGCTTCCTTGACGGAGTGGCAGCCGGCGGTGTTGGGCAAGACGCGGGCGCCGAGCGCCTGGATCAGCTCCCAGAATTGCCCGCCCGACTTGCCGCCCGCCGCTTCGCGCCGCAACGACACGGTGACCACCTGCGTGCCTGACGCCTTGACCGCCCCGGCCATGATCGACGGCGACGGATAAAGCGCGGTACCGAGCAGCAGGCGGGACGAGACTTCCGCGTCATAGAGTTTCAACATGGTCAGCCTCCCTTCATCGGTGACAGGATTTCGATGCGGTCGCCCTCGGCGAGCCGGCAACCGGAGCGCTCCCTGGCAGGTACTACCTCGCCATTGAGCGCGGTGGCGAGCCAGCCACCCTCATAGTCGAGTTCGGCAAGCAGCCCCGCGAGCGTGACGGCGGTAACCTCGTGGGTCTCGCCATTAACGGTGAGCTTCATGGACGAGCTCCCTTGCTGTCGGATTGTCCAGGATCACGTCGGCGGCTTGCTTGGCCATCGCCGGCGCCAGCAGGAAGCCGTGGCGGTAGAGCCCGTTGATGCTCACGCGGTTTCCGTCGCGGCTGACACGCGGCAGATTATCGGCGAAGGCCGGACGCACGCCCGCGCCGGCCTCGACCAACTCTGCCTCGCCAAAGGCCGGATGCAGCGCATAGGCGGCGCCCAGCAATTCCATGGTCGAGCGCGCGCTGACGGGCCCGTCGGCGGCGCTCTCGACCATCGTTGCGCCGACCATGAACATGTGATCCGCACGCGGAACCACATAAACCGGAAAGCGTGGATGCAGCAGCCGCACCGGGCGCGCCAACGCAACGTCGCGCGTGCGCAGCAAAAGCATCTCGCCACGCACGCCGCGCAGACCAGACGCGGATGAGCCCATGCCCGTACAATCCGCCTCGAAATCGAAGGCGCCGGGCGCTAGCACCGCGCCGTAGCCGAACTCGAAGCGTACGCCCATGCCGACCAGTTTTCCGGTTAGCGCCACCAGGGCCTTGCGCGGATCGAGATGGGCTTCGCCGGCGAAGAGCAGTCCGCGCCGAAACCGACCGGCGAGATCGGGTTCGAGCGCGGCGATCGCATCCCCATCGACGACGGAGAAGCCGCTGGTGCGCTGCACGAAACGATCGAGTTCCACCGTGTCCCGCGCAGGCGCCACCACCAGCGTGCCGGTGCGCACGACATGGCCGGGCAGCGCGGCATCCCACCAGTCGGCCGCGCCCTTCCCCAATGTCAGCACCGGCTCCTCGGCGCTTTCGCGCTCGCACCACGGCGCCAGCATGCCGCCGGCCTGCCAGGAGGCGCTGCCGGCAATGGCCCGGCGCCGTTCGACCACGATCACGCTGGCGCCGCGTAACGCCAGTTCATGCGCCAGCGTCAACCCGGCGACGCCGGCGCCGCGGACCAGCACTTTCATGGCCGGTTCGCCGGTTCCGTTTCGGCGACCTCGGCCTGATCGAGAGGCATGTAAAGCTCGCCGCCAATACGGAATTTTTCCGCCATGGCCGCCAGGCCTTCCTTTTGTGCCTCAGCGCGGATGTCGTGCGAGATGCGCATCGAGCAGAATTTCGGCCCGCACATGGAGCAGAAATGCGCCACCTTGTGCGCCTCCTTGGGCAAGGTCTCGTCGTGGAAGGCGCGCGCGGTGTCGGGGTCCAGCGACAGGTTGAACTGGTCCTCCCAGCGGAACTCGAAACGTGCCCGCGATAGCGCGTCGTCCCTCACCTTGGCCGCCGGATGGCCCTTGGCGAGATCGGCGGCGTGCGCGGCGATCTTGTAGGTGATGACGCCGATCTTGACGTCGTTGCGGTCTGGCAGGCCGAGATGTTCCTTGGGCGTGACGTAGCAGAGCATGGCCGTGCCAAACCAGCCGATCATGGCGGCGCCGATGCCGCTGGTGATGTGGTCGTAGCCCGGCGCGATGTCGGTGGTGAGTGGCCCAAGCGTGTAGAACGGCGCCTCGCCGCAGACTGCGAGCTGCTTGTCCATATTGGCCTTGATCTTGTGCATCGGCACATGGCCGGGCCCTTCGATCATCACCTGGCAGTCCTTCGCCCAGGCGATTTTCGTCAGCTCGCCCAGCGTCTCCAGCTCGGCGAATTGCGCGGCATCGTTGGCATCGGCGATCGAGCCCGGGCGCAGACCGTCGCCCAGCGAGAACGACACGTCGTAGGCGCGGCAGATGTCGCAGATCTCCTCGAAATGCTCGTAGAGGAAGCTTTCCCGGTGATGGTAGAGGCACCATTTGGCCATGATCGAGCCGCCACGGCTGACGATGCCGGTGACGCGATCGACGGTGAGCGGGATGTAGGGCAGCCGCACGCCGGCGTGGATGGTGAAATAGTCGACGCCCTGCTCGGCCTGTTCGACCAGCGTGTCGCGGAACACCTCCCAGGACAGGTCCTCGGCGACGCCGCCGACCTTCTCCAGCGCCTGGTAAAGCGGCACCGTGCCGATCGGCACCGGCGCGTTGCGGATGATCCAGTCGCGGATGTTGTGGATGTTGCGGCCGGTCGACAGGTCCATGACCGTATCGGCGCCCCAGCGGATCGCCCAGACCATCTTTTCCACCTCCTCGGCCATGGACGAGGTGACGGCGGAGTTGCCGATGTTGGCGTTGATCTTGACCAGGAAATTGCGGCCGATGATCATCGGCTCGCTCTCGGGGTGATTGATGTTGGCGGGGATGATGGCGCGGCCGAGCGCCACTTCGTCGCGCACGAATTCCGGCGTGACATAGTCCGGAATCGCCGCGCCGAAACTTTCGCCGTCGCGTTCCAACCTGACGCGCAGCGCCTCGCGGCCGAGATTTTCGCGGATGGCGACGAACTCCATTTCCGGCGTGACGATGCCGGCGCGGGCATAGGCAAGCTGGGTGACGGCGCGTCCCGCTTTCGCTCTAAGTGGCTGGTTTCGCACCGGAAACTCCGGCGTCAGCCGATCGCCGGAGACGAAGCCGTTGTCTTCCGGCCTGATCAGCCGGCCCTCGTAACGCTCGACATCGCCGCGCGCCTCAACCCATTCCTGGCGCAGCCTGGACAGGCCGCGCTCGATGCTCGTTTCGACGCCGGCATCGGTGTAGGGACCGGAGGAATCATAGACGGTGACCGGCGGTTCGCCGGCACTCGGATGCACGGAAATCTCGCGCATCGGCACACGCAGACCGGTGTGAAGCGTGCCCGGTTTGTAGATTTTGCGCGACGCCGGCAACGCGCCGACGGTGACTTTCGGGGTGTGGATATTCATGAGTGAGCCTCCTTGCTCGAATGCAACGGAGACCCAGTCCATGCGATGAGGAGGAAGTGATGCTTCGCTGAAGGGAGTTCGGGCATCTGCCCGACCGCCAAAGCCGAAAAACGCCGGCCCGCGAAGCTTCCCACCGTCCCTACGCCAGTATGAACTGGATCAGGTTCAACGGGTCACTGCGCGTTCAGCAGTATCTCAGCCCCTTGTCGGGACCCCCCTGGTGAGCCTCAAGGGTGAACGACAAGCCGCATGATTGTCAACAGGGATGTGGAAAGGCGACGGCAAGCGCGCCGAGAGTCAAATAACTTCGTGGTGCAGGATCAATAGCTTACGGAAAAACGGGTGCCAGACGCCGCGAAACGAATTCACAAGGGTCCGTTCGCGCGCATTTTAAGGCCTTTCCCGTTCAAACGACCGGCTTTTCAGCACGTTTCGCGTTCTGCGTTTTGGCACCGGCCATCGTCCTAGAACCTGACATTCAAATCGGCCCTGACGCCATGGTCGCGGGCGTTGGCGGCGAGCTGGCCCTGGTAGGAGATGCCGAGTGTGGTGGTCGGTGTCAGCGCGACGTCGAAGCCCGCCTCGAGTGCTGCGCTTTCGCGTGCGATCGGCGCGCCGGCGATGGTGAAGGCATTGCTGCCGGCGAAGGCCTGGGTGACATTGGGCGTGACATCGCCGAAACCATGGCGCCAGCCGATCATGCCGCGCGCCGTCGCCTTGACCGCGCCGAGGTCGAAGTCGGTAGATGCCCGTAGGCCAAAGGTGGTGAAGGTGATGGCGTTGGAGCTGCTGCGGACCGTCAGCGCCGCCGCCCCGCCTTTCTCACTGAAAGCATTGGTGTGGACATTGACGTAAGCCAGGTTGGCGAAGGGCTCGAAGGCAACAGCGCCTGCCTTCATGCCATAACCGAGCTCGCCGAAGAGCTGCGTGGTGCCGGCGCGATGGCTGGAAGACAGCGCGTCGGTGAAACCGGGGAAAGACACGGATCGACCGCTGTCGATGTCGCTCCAGGTATAAGCAAGGCCGGAGCGCAAGGCGAGCGCACCCCATTGCGTGCCGCCATAGGCGCCGAGATGATAGTTGTCGCTGGAAGCAGATGATCGTCTGTCATCGACTTTGAACGAAGAATGGCTGTAGCCGGCAAGGAACCCCAGCCGCCAATCGTC